>NZ_JBXWPT010000011.1:0-140265 GCF_059612005.1 Ruegeria sp. CDSA141 | reverse complement strand
TTCGGCTTCGGCTTCGGCTTCGGCTTCGGCTTCGGCTTCGGCTTCGGCTTCGGCTTCGGCTTCGGCTTCGGCTTCGGCTTCGGAAAAGTCTTCTTCTACGTTTTCAGCCGGGTCAACAGGCGCATCGCCCTGTTGCAGTTCGGTTTCGACGACGTCATCCGCCTGAGGGCTTTCCACCGGCTTTTCTTCCGACTTTTTCTTACCAGCCACCGCAATATTCCTCTTATCGAATCCAAATTCAGATGAATAACAGCCCAGGTCAAGTTAATCGGGGACCGCGCCGCCCTCAACCCGCAACGCATGTTTTGCAAGCTTTTTAACAGCCTTACGCATTTTCTTTGGTGTCGGCATCTTCGCGATCTTCAGGCCCGCATAGTCCAACGAATAAAGGGGATCGGCCGTGGCCTGACTGATTGCAACCAGCCACAATGGCGCTGATCCAACCCAAATATCGGCAAAATGTCGCGCCGTCCTTGGCGAAAAAAGCGGAGCGATTATCGGCGAATCTCCATCTGCCGCTTCGGCCGCCTCTGGTGTTAGCGGCAACAGTCTTTGTTGGTAGACGGGCTGTTCCCGCACGGCCAGACCAGATTCGGTCAGTCGACCGGCAACATTGCCACGCGTGTGCTCACCCCTCAAATGCAACAACGGGCTTTTGGGCCGCCGCTTGAGCAGATGTCCCACCAGCTCCTCTGCCGTGGCCCCGACCATCTCGGCCTGCCAACCGTACCCTTTCGCTGTGCCAGTTGTTGCGGGCCCGACGCAGAACGCAGGCAGGGTGCGGTCAACACCTTTCGCGGCCGCCGCGTTCACGGCATTGGCCGAGGTGAAAATCAATCCCTGCACTCCCTCGGTCTCAACGGCAACCGGCAGAGGCCGGATTTCCATGATCGGGGAATAGATGACCTGAACCCGTGATCTGGTGCGGGGCGGCAACTGCGCAACGAACCTTTCAGAGGCGGCGCGCGGGCGGGTCATCAACAAATACAACGTGTGGCCCCTTGGCCCTTCAGGATTGTTTGCATCCGCGCAGGGTGATACCCCGCCGTAAGATCATGATGCAACGGATCAGGGTGATGGTGCAAACACTTACCGTACTGGGATTGGAAAGCAGCTGTGACGATACGGCGGCAGCCATCGTGCGCCAAATGGCGAGCGCCGAAGCCGAAATCCTGTCATCCGTTGTGCATGGCCAAGCCGATCTGCACAGTGCTTATGGCGGCGTCGTGCCCGAGATCGCAGCCCGGGCACATGCAGAAAAGCTGGATGTCTGTGTCGTGCAAGCACTGGAAGCCGCGGGGCTTTCACTGAGGGACATGGACGCCATTGCCGTCACCTCAGGGCCAGGTCTGATCGGAGGGGTCATGTCCGGCGTGATGTGCGCCAAGGGGCTCAGCGCGGCCACGGGTCTGCCGCTGGTGGGTGTCAATCACCTTGCCGGTCATGCGCTGACACCACGCCTGACAGACAACATAGCCTTCCCCTACCTGGTGCTTCTGGTGTCGGGCGGACATTGCCAATACCTGATTGCCCACGGGCCCGAGCAGTTTACCCGCCTCGGCGGTACTATTGACGATGCGCCGGGTGAAGCCTTCGACAAAACCGCCCGCCTGCTGGGCCTGCCGCAACCTGGCGGCCCTTCCGTCGAGGCCGAGGCGCGCGCCGGTGATCCCAACCGCTTCCAGTTTCCAAGGCCGCTTCTCGACCGGCCCGGTTGCGATCTGTCCTTCTCTGGGTTGAAAACTGCGTTGATGCGGATGCGCGATCAAATTGTGGCCGAAAAGGGCGGCCTGACTCGTCAGGACCGCGCAGACCTGTGCGCTGGATTCCAGCAGGCGATTGTGGACACGTTGGCCGAAAAGACCCGACGCGCAATCGATCTGTATCTGGAACACAGCCCGGCCGATCCCGTGATTGCTGTTGCTGGAGGGGTTGCCGCAAATTTGGCCATTCGGTCCAAATTAGAGTCTGTTTCCGCCAAAAATAACACCCGATTTATAGCACCTCCGCTGGCGTTGTGCACGGATAACGCCGCGATGATCGCCTACGCGGGTCTTGAGCGCTTTCGTTCCGGGGCACGGGATGGGCTGGACCTGACCGCCCGACCCCGCTGGCCTCTGGATCAGCGCAGCCCGGCGATGCTGGGCGGCGGCAAGAAAGGGGCCAAGGCATGAGCGTATCCGTTCTGGGTTCCGGTGCGTTTGGCACTGCCTTGGCGATCTCGCTGGCAGACAACGGGCCGGTGACTCTGT
Organism: Ruegeria sp. CDSA141; assembly: GCF_059612005.1. Classification (NCBI taxonomy): domain Bacteria; kingdom Pseudomonadati; phylum Pseudomonadota; class Alphaproteobacteria; order Rhodobacterales; family Roseobacteraceae; genus Ruegeria; species Ruegeria sp. CDSA141. The sequence goes on along the minus strand of NZ_JBXWPT010000011.1, from coordinate 138,013 downwards.
GGTCAAGAAACGCCGGCCAGGCGCAGCAGATGCGCGAAATGCGCGAAAACTCAACCCGGCTGCCCAACATAACCTTGCCCAAGGACATCGCTTTGACCGCGGACATTGCCGATGCGCTCAAAGCCGAAATGCTTTTATTGGCTGTGCCAATGCAGAAATTGCGCAGCGCTTTGCAAGATCACGCCCCTGCACTGCGCGGCAAGACTCTGGTGGCCTGCTGCAAGGGAATTGAACTGACCTCGGGGCTTGGACCTGTCGCGGTCATCAAGGAGGTTGTCCCGGATGCCCGCATCGCTTTGCTGACCGGGCCCAGTTTTGCGGATGATATCGCGCACGGCCTGCCCACCGCGTTGACGCTGGCTTGCGAGGATACGAAACTTGGCAAGGCGCTTCAGACCGAACTGACGACGGCGAACCTGCGCCTCTATCGCACCACTGACACGATCGGCGCTGAACTTGGCGGTGCGCTGAAGAATGTCATGGCCATTGGCTGCGGGGCCGTCATCGGTGCAGGTCTTGGAGACAGCGCCCGGGCAGCCTTGATGACCCGCGGGTTTGCCGAGATGCAACGCTTTGCCGCGATGCGCGGCGCGCGTCCCGACACCCTGATGGGTTTGTCCGGGCTAGGAGATCTTGTGCTGACCTGCTCGTCCAAACTGTCCCGAAACTATAGTTTTGGCCTTAGTTTGGGCCTGAATCAGACCTTCGACAGCCAAACGACGGTCGAAGGCGTCGCCACCGCCCGCGCTATGTCGGACATAGCCGCCAAGGAAGGGCTGGATATGCCCATCAGCGCCACTGTGGCGGATCTGAGCTATGGCGCCTACAGTGTCACCGAGGCCATTCAAAACCTGCTCAATCGACCCCTCAAGGAGGAATAACATGCTGATCGCCCTCATCGCTCGTGACAAACCCGGCGCGTTGCAAACCCGATTGGACAACCGCTCGGCCCACCTGGCCTATATCGAAGAAACCGGCGTCGTGTCACAGGCCGGACCACTGCTGGACGGCGATTCCATGATCGGCTCTTTGATAATCCTCAACGTGGAGGATCTGGCCGCAGCACAGTCTTGGGCCGAAAGCGACCCCTACGCGAAGGCTGGATTGTTCCAATCGGTCGAACTGATCGCGTGGAAAAAGGTGATCGGTTGATGGCCTATTGGTTGTTCAAATCGGAACCGTCGACCTGGAGTTGGGGTCAGCAAGTCGCGAAAGGTGATGCGGGCGAGGAATGGGACGGCGTTCGCAACTATCAGGCGCGTAACTTCATGCGTCAGATGGACGTTGGGGACCGGGGGTTCTTCTACCATTCGCAAAAGGACAAATCCGTAGTTGGAATTGTCGAGATCTGCGCCGAGGCCCACCCCGACAGCACCACAGACGACGAACGCTGGGAGTGTGTGGACATCAAGGCCGTGCGGCCTTTTTCCAAACCCGTAACATTGGACCAGATCAAGGCGGACGAGCGTCTGGCGAATATGGTGCTGGTGAAGAACTCTCGCTTATCGGTGCAGCCAGTGACCGAGGACGAATGGCGGATAATTTGCATGCTGGGTGAAACGCTGCCTGACTAAATGGGAACATGTCGTCAGGTGCAGAACTTCTCAAACACCTGACAAGATGCTATGTTTCCATGGGCTTTGCCAAGTGGGGGCATGTCGATCGCGCATCCTGCAATCGCGTAAACTCGGCAGTGTTCGTATAAAGTTCGGTCTCTCTTGAAAGCATGAACCCATGTCTGACGAAGAAGGCGGCAATGGGATATTCGAAGACGCCGTTGCTGCGAAGAATTCAAAAAATTGGGAAGCGCGCCTGAAAGAGGCGCGCGAAAAGCGTGCAAAAGTGCTTAGCGGAGCACAAGACGAAGCGCAGGAAAGGCCCGTTTTGAAACCTTCCGAGACAGAGTATCTGTCCCGGCCGGACGAAACCAAAATCGAAGAGATCGTATCAGACCGGGTCCGTTCCCTGCATTTGGAAGAACCAAAAGTCAGGAAAAGGCCCTTAGTTAGAGCAGGTATTGTTCTGGCCGCCTTGGTTTGCGGCGCGGTCCTGCAATGGGGTGTCACCAATATTGCCGGAATCTGGCGCTCTACAGAAGGAAAGACCCCAGCAAGCTTGGATGCGTCGACGGAGAATCTTCCTGAAATCGAGGAGCTGCTTTCAGACAGGGCGCCGATTGTCAGAAACGCAAGGCCGCCGGACAAACTAGACACACAAACAGAAGAGGAACTTACCGATTCAGCGGCTCTGGAGGTCCCGCCCGTTTCCGCCCTCGCAATCGCCGAAGAGACCGGGGATTCGATCACTGACACGCCTCTCGACCAGAACGCCTCGGTTGAGGCAGTTGTGACGCCACCGGTTCCTGCTGAAGACCTATCGGGTACGGACGCGGTGAAACCAGGGCCCCTAGTCCCAGACCAGGAACCGGCCGCATCTTCGCCTCCGCCAGCGATTTTCATACCGGCACAACTAGAGCCAATCTTGGCCGCCGCTTTTTCTGCCGATACTCAAACCTTGTTTCCAGCTCCTGTCGAACCTCCGTGGCGGCACGCTAACCGGTCGAACAAAGACAGCTTTTCGCAGGCATCCTTGATACTATATGATCCCGTCCCGCAAGAGATCACGTTGTCAGCGGTCCCGTCTTTTGCAGAGGTAAAACCGCTTTTGCCTGTACAACCCCCCATTGATCTGGAAGTTTCGCTTTTTGTCCCGTCGAGAGTGTCACAAGAAGCCAGCAGCCGGGCTTTCGAATTGCTTACACAGGGCCGTGCGACAGTTGTATCAACGGACCGCGTGGGATTCCGCGTCAGAGAAACACAGGTTCGATTTTATCATCCAAGCGACGCTGAAAATGCGGCGCTGGCGGCTGATGCTCTTGACGGTGTTTTAAGAGACTTCACGAATTCGGGCAACAAAACCCGCCCGGGACGGATAGAGGTTTATCTGGCAGGCAGCGGCGGTGCTTCGCAAGGGGGATCGGACCAGCAGCCTACTGAATTCGATAGCTTCATTGCGCGCATTCTTGGCGAGCTCAGATGAGTAATGAGGGAAGGTTCTGACGATACAGAACCTTCCCTACCCCCGCGTGCTCCCTACTCACCACACGCGAATGGAAATATCTGGTTCTGACCGTCCTGGTCACGTGTTGAGCTTAGCCCAATCGCCTGCTGCGTTTCAAACGCCAAGTCTCTAAATAACAACTCAAATTAAGTACGCCCGCCGAAATCTGAGCGGGCGTTTTGTGAATTTCCGTCCAGATCAGCTGTAAACGGCTTCTTTTCCGAAATGCTTGGTCAAAATGTAGTACACGACGGCGCGGTACTTGTTGCGCTCGGACTTGCCGTAGGTTTCCATCGCTTTGTTGATCCCTTCCATCAGCTCGGGGCCATCTGCCAGACCCAGCTTTTTGATCAGAAAGTTGTTCTTGACGGTTTCCAGTTCAGAGTCCTGGCTGGCCGCAACAGTCGCCGCATCTGCGTCATAGATCGCCGGACCACAACCGATGGTGACCTTGGTCAGCAGGTCCATATCGGGGTCCATGCCGCATTTGGTTTTCAGGTCTTCTGCGTATTTGGCGATCAGCTCGTCGCGCTTGCCCATATCCTAGTCTCCTTGATCCGTTTACCCGGCACTTTTCACCGATGGTCGGAAGACTAGCCGCGTCTCGGGCTTTTCCAAAAGGAAAAAAAACTGCGATTTCTCCCCCTTGGTCAAAGTCTGTAAGTTTCTTGCTGATAAGCCTAGCGGCAATAGCCCCACCCTGGGCCTTGCAAGTGGAAATGATCCGCGTGCAAGCGATTGAAATCGGGCCCAAGAACCACACGAAACCAACCGCAGGCCTCGCGCCAGATCTGCCGTAAAAAAGCGGCTTCTGGACCGGAGTCCTGCCAGTTGGACAACAAGGTCAGCGTCCGACCATCAACGGTATCCACACCGACAATATCAATCGAATCCGCGCGGGCATGGCTGCTCCATCCGCTGTTTTCACCCTGTGCGGTGCGCATAGGACGGCAATTGTAACTGCCGACGTGGCGCAATCGGGAAACGTTGGTCCCAAGCAGATCGCGTGCGGCGGGCTGCACGACGTGATGTTCCCACATGGTCAGGCGCAAAGCCGTGGCGCAACTGGTTTCAACATCCTTGATCCCTGATGTCACCAATTTGGTCAGAAGACCCCGACCGGCTATGCCGCAGTTCTGATCGACAATCAGATCCTCCATCGCCTCGAAACGAACACCTGCGTCTTCCAGAGCAGCCCGGCACTGTACGTCGCTGGCCAGTGCGCGGTTCAACTGGAACTTTGTGACAGGTGTGACCGGGGCGGTCACTTTCAGATCGCGCAACGGGTTCCAATGTGACGGCACCGACGTTTCGGGATGCGCCAACACCCACCAGACACCACCGCCCAAAAGGATCACAACTGCCGCCAGCCTGAGAACGAAAGACGCCGCCGAGTACAAATACCGGCGGCGCCCAGATTTCTGCGTCATACCAAGACAGCGATCAGTAGCGGTAATGCTCCGGTTTGTACGGACCTTCCGGTTTGACACCGATATAAGCAGCCTGATCCGCGTCCATCTGGGTCAGCTTCACGCCGATTCGATCCAGATGCAGGCGGGCCACTTTCTCATCCAGATGTTTGGGCAGGATGTAGACCTTGTTCTCGTACTGGTCACCCTTGGTGAACAGTTCGATCTGGGCCAGAACCTGGTTGGTGAACGAGGCCGACATCACAAAGGATGGGTGCCCAGTGGCGTTGCCAAGGTTCAGCAGACGGCCTTCGGACAGCAGAATGATGCGGTTGCCCGAGGGCATCTCGATCATGTCCACCTGCTCCTTGATGTTGGTCCATTTGTGGTTTTTCAGGCTGGCCACCTGAATTTCGTTGTCGAAATGGCCGATGTTGCCAACAATCGCCATGTCCTTCATCGCGCGCATATGCTCGATGCGGATCACGTCCTTGTTGCCGGTGGTTGTAATGAAGATGTCCGCGCTGGCGACTTCGTCTTCCAGCAGGGTCACTTCAAACCCGTCCATCGCAGCCTGCAGAGCACAGATCGGGTCAACTTCGGTGACTTTTACACGGGCTCCGGCGCCGCACAACGACGCCGCCGAGCCTTTGCCCACGTCACCGTAACCGCAGACCACGGCAACCTTGCCAGCCATCATCGTGTCGGTAGCGCGACGAATACCGTCGACCAGCGATTCCTTGCAGCCGTATTTGTTGTCGAATTTCGACTTGGTGACGCTGTCATTCACGTTGATCGCCGGGAACGGCAGTTGACCTTCCTTAACCAGCTGATACAGGCGGTTCACACCGGTGGTGGTTTCCTCGGACACACCCTGGATCTGGTCACGCATCTTAGTGAACCAGCCGGGGCTTGCCGCCATACGCTTGGCGATCTGCTTTTTGATCACCTCTTCCTCTTCCGAACCCGGAACAGGGATGATGTCTTCACCCGCTTCGGCACGAGCGCCGAGCAGGATGTAGAGCGTTGCGTCACCGCCATCGTCCAGAATCATGTTCGGGCCGTCTTCGAACAGGAAGGATTTGTCCAGATAATCCCAATGCTCTTCCAGTGTCTGGCCCTTGATCGCAAAAACGGGAATACCAGCTTCGGCAATCGCGGCCGCCGCGTGGTCTTGGGTCGAGAAGATGTTGCACGACGCCCAGCGCACATCCGCGCCCAGCGCCACCAGTGTTTCGATCAGAACGCCCGTCTGGATGGTCATGTGCAGCGAACCTACGATGCGGGCACCCGCCAGAGGTTTGCTTTCGCCGTATTCCGTGCGCAGGGACATCAGGCCCGGCATCTCGGTTTCGGCAATATCCAGCTCTTTGCGGCCAAAGCCAGCCAATGAAATGTCTTTAACGATATAGTCCCCGGCCATCAGGTGCTCCATTTTCCGGTAATTCACAGTCCTGGCTGCCCCTAGCATTCCTTGGGGCAGGTGGCAACTTTGAAGACTGTGATCGGAAACGTTATGGCCAATATTAGCTTGGTGTGCCTTCAATTTCGATCTTCGGTATCGCTTCAAAAAAATCTGTGCCAACGGCAACAATACAACTGATACCGTTCGCATTGGTTACCAAAACGGTATAGCTTCCCGTTTCCTTCGAGGTCCAAACCTCCATCACCGATTGTGCGCCACGTGTTTTTTGCAGACCGCCAAAGGCTAATTCCTCGGCATAGTTCTCCTGCAATTTGGATATGATGTCATTCCGTGCCGCACAATTCTGGGCAAAGGCAGGCGGCGCGGTGGCGGCCATTCCGAAGGTCAGTGCGATTGCGAATAAACGTTTGAACATAGGATGCTCCTTTCGATACGTGATTCAGTTCGAGAGGGGCACACTGGGAGGAGAATGCACCCCCCTCAGTCCTTAATGTCGGGATCCTACCGCGCCGTTTCAAAGCACGAACGCTCAAGAAAATGTTGGCAGCATGTGATCCAGACAGGTACATCATACCATAAAAACGCGAATTGAACGTGGCCCACTTCACAAGGCATGGCAGAATGGCAACACAACCGAGAGCGTGGCAAAGGATGCTGTCGGGTCGCAGGCTGGACCTGCTGGACCCGACACCGGTGGATATCGAGATTGAGGATATCGCGCATGGTCTTGCCTTTGTCGCTCGCTGGAACGGTCAGACAAACGGCGATTTCGCCTATTCCGTGGCTGAACACTCCCTATTGGTTGAAGAGATTTTTGGTCGCGTTGCCCCCAAGGCCTCGGTGAAGTGGCGATTGGCCGCCTTGTTACATGACGCGCCCGAATATGTGATCGGCGATATGATTTCCCCTGTGAAGTCCGCCGTTGGTCCGGACTACGGCGCGCTGGATGACCGCCTGGCGGCGGCGATCCACATCCGGTTCGGCCTTCCTGCGCAGGTGCCGAAAACGGTGAAGCGCCAGATCAAGAAGGCCGACAAGATCAGTGCCTGGATGGAGGCCACACAAATCGCTGGGTTTTCCGAGGCCGAAGCCACGAAATTCTTTGGCCGCCCTGACAGGGAGGTCATGGCAGGTCTACAGATCAGGTTGCGCCCTCCGGTCGAGGTGCGGCACGCCTATACAACACGACACGCAGAGCTGATCGCACAGGTCTAAAGAGCGGTTTCAGCATGAGTTGAGTGGTTAAAGGAGATGGTGATTTAGGGATGAAAAAAAGGACCGGGAACCGAATTTTGCTTGTCGCCAACCTCGTTCTGACTCTTTTACTTGCGGCGGTGTTGGTCAAAACCGGGTATCTTTCGAAGACAGTCCGCAAATTCACCGGCGCGCATGTCCCGGTCACGGAAACCGATCACTACAAACTCATGGTCTGGCTGCACGAGCGGCCGATATCTCAGGCATTGGCCTCACCGGATATTCAAATCGCTTTCATCGGTGATTCCATCATCGAGGGGTGGTTGACCAGTAACATCCTACCCAACTCGCTGAACCTTGGGATCAGCCGCGACACCACCCCGGGCCTGATCGCACGGGCAAAACCGGAACTGATCGCTCATGTTCCGACATGGTATCTGGGAATCGGGGTCAATGACGCTCTGGCGGCCACACCTCCGGAGGAGATTGCAGGGTATGTCGCACAGTTGAAGACCATGTTCATGCCCGCCGAAAGGTTGATCTGGCGTGCTGTGTTGCCTGTCACTGATGCAAGCTGGACCGCGGAAATGGAGGCGTTTCGAACTGCCTTCAACACGGCTGCACTACAAGCCTGTCAGGAAATGGCGAACTGCACATTTCTGACCCCGCCGGACGGGTACGACGAGAACATTGTCAACTGGACGTCAGACGGGCTGCATCCTAACTCAATCGGATATCGTCAACTGGCGCAGCAGCTCTGCACAGAAGTCTCGTGCTCACCTTAATACTCCTGCAAGGAGACACTGTTGCACTACCCGGCGAACTGTCTGAAGCTTGGATAGGGTTTGTGATCTCCCTGTTTCAGCCAAAGACGTAAAAGCAAAGCTTATTGCCGTCCGGGTCGCGCACATATGCGCCATAGAATCTGTCGGGGACACGTTGACCGGGTTCGCCTTCGTCCACCGCACCCAGACTGATTGCCTTGTTGTAAAGTTCCATAGCCTCATCCTTGGAGTCGGCTGCAAAGGCGACCATGTTGCCATTTCCAATGGCGCAGGCATCACCGTCGTAGGGCTCGCACACCGCAAGCATCGGCGCGTCGGGTTTGTTGCCAATGAACGCGATCCGGCCTGCGTCTATAACCACTTTCGCACCCTTGTCCGCGAATAGGCTGGTATAGAAGTCCTTAGCGCGCTCCATGTCCGAAACGCCAACGGTTACATATCCGATCATCGAGTGGTCCTGTTCTGACAAAATTTTCCAGATATGCCGAACAATCCCCGACGGGACCCAAGGTTACAAGTCACTAAACCGTCATCGAGCACCCCGCCGACTTAACGAGGGCTGCGTTTCGCCAGTATCCGCTGCAACGTCCGCCGATGCATATTCAACCGCCGCGCGGTTTCGGAGACATTCCGGTCACACAGCTCATAAACGCGCTGGATATGTTCCCAGCGCACACGGTCCGCGCTCATGGGATTTTCAGGCGGCGGGGGCAGCTCGTCGCCCTTCGCCAGCAGCGCGTTCGTGATATCGGTCGCGTCCGCAGGCTTTGACAGATAGTCGGTCGCGCCGATCTTGACCGCCGCCACGGCAGTGGCGATGGCGCCATATCCGGTCAGAACAACAACACGGCTGTCGGGACGTTTTTCCCGCAATACTTCGACTACGTCCAAACCGTTGCCATCCTCAAGTCTCAAATCAACAACAGCATAAGCCGGAGGGCGGGCGGTGGAAATTGCGCGGCCAGCGGCGACGGATCCCGCGGTTTCAACTTCGAAGCCGCGCTTTTCCATGGCCTTGGCCAAACGTCTCAGAAACGGCTCGTCATCATCAACCAAAAGCAGGGATTTATCAGGGCCGATGTCAAGCTGAGAAGTATCTGCCATATGTTGGGTCTTTCGCTATTTCATGCTTTTGGCTCGAACATGAGTAATAGTAATAGCAGCGCGGGAACAAAGGTCAAACAACCTTGTTACGACGCGCCCTGATCCAGAAAGCATTCAACCCTGTCCGCCATCTGTTCGGCCGTGTCCTCGCGCTTGAAAAAATCCAGAAATCCGTCTTCGGGTGTAACCAGATAGGTAAAGGTGGAATGGTCAACCAGATAGAATTCGTCGCCTTTGTCATGCGCCTTGTAATAGGTTTTGTAGGCCTTGCTGGCAGCCTTGACCTGTTCGGGCGAGCCGGTTAGCGCGATCGTCTTTCCACCGAGGTTGAAGGCATAGTCGGCCATCACTTCGGGCGTATCACGATCCGGGTCAATTGAGATGAACAACGGTGTCACCGACAGTCCGCGCTCGGCAAGAGTATCGACGGCCTCGGCGTTGCGGGACATATCAAACGGGCAAACGTCCGGGCAGAAAGTATATCCGAAATAGACCAGTGTCGGTTCGGTAATCACATCTTTGTCCGTGACCGTCTCGCCCTTGCCATTCACCAGTTCAAATGGCCCGCCAATTGCGGCGGAACCCCCGGCGATCTGGCTGGACCGGCATTGTGCGAACTTGTCATCGGACCCGCCGCCCGACGTTAGAAGCCACATGGCCCCAAGTCCGCTAGCCAGAGCAAGGGTTGCGAGAATTGCGTACAGTAGGCGGGTCATTTCGATTATCCGGTCGCAAGGGGTTGTTGATCGTTCCGGCCGGGACACCTATCAAGATGATCAGCCGATGCAACAGGACATAAGCGACCGATGGCAGAATCCAATCAGACTTTTTGGCGCGGCCAGGGACGCAGCAGCTGGATTCGGCTTCGGACCCTGATCCTTTTGCGATGGGTGGCCATCATCGGTCAGCTCACTGCAATCACGGTGGCGCAGCGATACTATGACGTGCAGCTGGAACTGGGCCTGTGCTACCTGGCCATCGGAATTTCGGTCATGGGCAACCTGACTGCCATTTTGCTGTTTCCGCAAAACAAGCGCCTGACCGAGTTTGAAAATTTCCTGATGGTTCTGTTCGACCTGCTGCAACTGTCAATCCTGCTGTATTTGACAGGCGGGCTGAACAATCCGTTTGCATTGCTTCTGCTGGGTCCGGTCACGATTTCAGCCAATGTCATGAGCACGCGATCGACCCTAATCGTCGGTGCCGTGGCAATCGTTCTGACTACTGTACTGGCAGAATTTCACCTTCCGTTACGGACAAGCCTCGGGCTTGTTCTGGATATCCCGGATATCCTTCTGTTTGGAAACTGGGCCGCAATCATCATCGCCATTGTCTTCATCGGCGCCTATTCCCACCGGGTCAGTTCCGAAGTCCAATCCATGTCAGAAGCACTAGCCGCCACGCATATGGCGCTGGCACGCGAACAAAAACTGACCGATCTGGGGGGCGTCGTTGCCGCTGCCGCGCATGAGCTGGGCACACCTTTGGCGACGATAAAACTGACCAGCGCAGAATTGATCGAAGAACTGGACGATCGCCCAGACCTGAAAGAAGATGCCGCTTTGATTCGCGAGCAGGCAGACCGTTGCCGTGACATTCTGCGCGACATGGGGCGGGCGGGCAAAGATGATCTGCATCTGCGGCAGGCACCGCTTTCGACAGTGGTGAACGAAGCGGCCGAACCACATGTCGGCCGAGGCAAGGCGGTTCATTTTTCCGAAGGCCCGGCGCAGGACGGGGATGTGCAGCAGCCCTCGATCCTGCGAAAACCCGAGATCATTCACGGATTGCGCAACCTGATTCAGAATGCCGTGGATTTTGCCCGCGCAAATGTCTGGGTCGAGGCCGAATGGACCGACGGCCGGATCACCGTCAGCATCATGGATGACGGGCGGGGATACCCGCCCCACATGATCGGACGCATTGGCGATCCCTTTATGCGCCGCCGACGGGTGGAATCCGATCAGAGAACACGCCCGGAATACGAAGGCATGGGCCTGGGATTGTTCATCGCCAAAACCCTGCTGGAACGCAGCGGCGCCGAGCTGGAATTCGCAAATGGTTCTGACCCTTACCAGCATCTGACTGACAACCCGGATCGGCGTGGGGCCATCGTCAAGGTGACTTGGCCTCGCAAATTGATTGACGCCCAAAAAGGCGACACGCCCGTCCCTTCCGGTTCCAACACGCGCTTTCAGGTGTGAGTTAAGAGACCGTTAACCAATAGCGCGCATAGTCAGCCCGGGTTTTGTTCAGGCTTGGGGGATTTGATGGCCGATTGGATCATTCTGGCCACAATCAGTCTTGTTTCGTGCTGTTTCGCCGTTCTGTGGCTGCTGCCGCGCCGGGCACAGCGCGACAAATCTTTTGGTTTATTTTCAAATACTTCTATGTTTGACGCCGTATTTCTTTTTGATGGTGACCAACTGATCAGCCATTCTGATTTCGCGCTGGCCGGGTTAGAACATGTTGGAAACTGGCAGGACTTGCGGCGCCTGTTGCAAAGGGATTTCCCCACTTTCCCCGAAACTCCTGACAAAGTGCGCGATCGGGGCAATCTTGTGGTATCTGCCATTGACTGCACGATCGAACGAGAAGTCGTGTGTGAGTGGATTGAAGGTGTCGTCCGCGTTCGACTTTGCGAAAGCGCAAAGGCCCCCTCAGCAGGATCGGCCACCCCAAGTGAACCGACCCGTCTGGCAATGGATCTGGCCCCTTATCCGGTATGGTTGGTCGGCAACGACAATCGGGTGCAGTGGTGCAATGCCGCCTATGTCACACTTGTTCAAAAGGCACGTGATCAGGACGCTGATCTGACTGCGCCGCTTTTTGCAAGCCCGGAGGATGCGGCAAGACCTACCGGAAAAAAGCGCGTGTCGGTGGATGTGGCGGACACTGATCGCAAGCTTTGGTTCGATTTGACTCGGATCGAACACGAGAACAGTCATCTGTGTTACGCTGTTGACGTCAACGCGATTGTCGAGGCGGAAACCGCCCAGCGCAAATTCGTGCAGACCATGACCAAGACCTTTGCCCAATTGTCCATTGGTCTCGCCATTTTTGACCGCAATCGGCAACTGGCCCTGTTCAACCCGGCCCTGATCGACCTGACCACATTGCCGCCTGATTTCCTCAGTTGCCGCCCCAGCCTCAGCAGTTTTTTTGACCGTTTGCGGGATCAACACATGATGCCGGAGCCCAAAAACTACCGCAGCTGGCGCCGTCAGATGAACGACCTTCTCGAAGCAGCAGAAGATGGAAACTATCACGAGACGTGGTCGCTGCCATCCGGGTCGGTCTATTCCGTCAGCGGGCGCCCTCACCCGGATGGTGCAGTGGCCTTTCTGTTCGAGGATATCACCGCGGAAATCACACTGACGCGGCGTTTTCGATCGGAAATGGATCTGATGCAGTCCATTCTGGACAAACTGGCGGACGCAATTGCTGTCTTTGCAGATGACGGCACGCTGGCCTTTACCAACTATGCGTATCAGAAGCTGTGGGGAGACGCGCAAGAGATCGGCTTCCAAAGCGAAACGGTCACCGATGTCACGCGACGCTGGCAAGACCTCTGTGTCGCGACGCCGGTTTTGGGTGAGGTCCGGGATTTTGTCGAAATGCGGGAAAACCGCGCCGAATGGACAGCCGAAATCCAGATGAGGTCCGGCATAATCGTGGATTGTACCGTCACACCGGTTTATAACGGCGCGACAATCGTCCGGTTTACCCGATCCGAGTTTCCCTCGAAATCCACCGAGATGGAACAGATCAGCGCCTGAACCGGGTTGCAGCCGGTCAGGCGCAAGGCCATTGTGGCGGCATGACACAGACCGCCCGATCTCTGACTTTCAAATCGCCCGAAGAAACCGCCGTTTTCGCAGCGCGAATGGGAATGTCACTGTGCCCGGGCGATGTCGTTCTGCTGGAAGGCTCGATCGGCAGCGGCAAAACACATTTCGCGCGCAACCTCATTCAGTCATTGATGGCTGAGCCCGAAGATGTGCCCTCGCCAACTTTCACTTTGGTCCAGGCTTACGACACGCCATCAGGTGAAATATGGCATTGCGACCTGTATCGTCTGAGCGCGGCGGAAGAAGTTGACGAACTGGGCCTGACGGAAGCTTTTGATACAGCAATTTGCCTTGTGGAATGGCCGGACAAGCTGGGAGCTTTGGCACCCGAGACTGCGTTGAAGCTGACGTTTGAAACAGACCCTAACAATACCGAATTCCGCCGTGTGACCCTGTCTTGGACTGCTCCGAAATGGGCGGAAAAACTGGAGAGAACTGCATGACGAACAGGACGGTCCTGGCCGAAGCCCTGATTGCACAAACCCCCTGGGCCGGGGCAAAACGTACGCCGCTGGCAGGCGATGCCTCGAACCGGAGATACGAACGGCTGATCGATCCGCCCGGCGGGCGCACTGCGGTTTTGATGGACGCGCCACCCGAAAAAAGTGACGATGTTGAACCCTTCGTGCGGGTTGCCGAATACCTCCGATCGGTTGGTTTGAGCGCGCCGGAAGTCTACGCAGAAGATACCCGGTACGGTTTTCTGTTGCTGGAAGATCTGGGTGATGATCTTTTTGCGCGTGTCCTGAAAAAAGACCCGGGCAAGGAGCGCAAATTGTACCGGGCCGCCACCGACGTGTTGCTCCACCTGCATCAGGCGCCTTCTCTTTCCTTGCCGTCTTATGATCCGTCCCTCATGACGGAACTGGCTTCATTGGCCTTCACAAAATATGCGGCCGGTATCCTGGGAACATTTGACGAAGACGCCCTGGACCGGTTCGAGCACAGGTTCGCGGACATCCTGCATCGTGAAACATCCGGTGCGAAGGTGGTCATTCTCAGGGATTATCACGCGGAAAACCTGTTGTGGCTGCCGCAGCGCGAAGGTGTGAAACGCGTCGGGCTGCTGGACTTTCAGTTGGCCATGCTGGGGCACCCGGCCTACGATCTGGTGTCTCTGCTACAGGATGTACGCCGAGATGTCTCGGCCGGGATCGAAATGCAGATGATCAACCACTACATCTCTGCGTCAGGTATGGACGACCATGATTTCCGCACGGCCTACAGTGTATTGGGGGCCCAGAGAAACCTGCGTATCCTTGGCGTCTTCGCACGTCTGGCGACGGAATATGGCAAGCCTCACTACGTGGACATGATCCCGGCCGTCTGGGCACATCTGATGCGCGATCTGGATCACCCTGCCCTTGTTTCGGTGGCGCCCCTGCTGCATGAAGCTTTGCCCAGACCCACTCCGGAAAACCTGGCCAGGTTGAGAACGCAATGACCGGATCGCCATTTGCCGTAATGCTGTTCGCAGCCGGGTTCGGCACCCGCATGGGCGCGTTGACCAAAGACCGACCCAAGCCATTGATCGAAGTGTCGGGCCGACCACTGATTGATCATGCGCTTGGCCTTGTCGAAGATCTTGACCCTGTCCGTACTGTCGCCAACCTGCATTATCACGCTGATCAGCTCGCAGCGCATCTCCGTCCCAAGGGTGTTCTGCTGTCTCGGGAAGACTCTGAAATCTTGGAAACAGGCGGTGGATTGCGGGCAGCTTTGCCAATGTTGGGCACCGACCCCGTATTCACGTTGAACACCGACGCGATCTGGTCCGGGCCAAACCCTTTGACCCTTTTGCAGAAAGCTTGGGACCCGAGCCGTATGGACGCGCTACTGATGTGCGTTCCTGTTGGGCGAACTGTTGGTCATATTGGATCAGGTGATTTCACGGCCGAAAAAGGCGGACGGATCACGCGTGGTCCCGGTTTGGTTTATGGTGGGGCACAGATCCTCAAGACCGATGGATTGCATTCGTTCTCGCAAACTACATTTTCGCTCAACCTGCTTTGGAACCAGATGCATGATCGGGGTCGACTTTTTGCGGTCGAATACCCCGGACGCTGGTGTGATGTAGGCCGCCCCGAAGGCATCGCTCTGGCCGAGGGTTTGCTGGCTGATGTTTGAGTCTGGTACCCTGCCCCGAGTTTTTGCCGTGCCCCCCGGTACGGATTTCCCAAAGGCATTGGTCGATGGCCTGCGGCAACGCTGTTCTGGCCCGCCCGAAGCTTTGGCGCGGGTAGAGTTGGTTCTGAATACAAGACGCATGGAGCGGCGCGTCCGCGAACTGTTCAATCAGGGGCCGCCGTGCCTTCTGCCCCGTCTCTCGTTGGTGACGGACCTGGGCGAAAGCGTTGATCTGGCGCAAACTCCACCAGCCATCCCACCCCTGCGGCGGCGTCTTGAATTGACTCAGCTGGTATCCAAGCTGCTGGAACAACAGCCGGATCTGGCCGCCCGATCCTCGGTCTTCGACCTGTCCGACAGTCTGGCCGCACTGATTGACGAAATGCAGGGCGAGGGCGTGTCGCCCGAGGCGATCCGGCAGCTGGATGTCAGCGACATGTCCGGTCACTGGGCGCGGGCACAGGCTTTTATCGGCATCGCGGATCATTTCATCGACACCGAGGAGCAGACGATGGATGCACAGGCCCGCCAACGCCGCGTGGTCGAAAGCCTGATCGCACGATGGCAGATTGCCCCCCCGCAACACCCAGTCATTCTGGCGGGCTCTACCGGGTCCCGTGGCACCACCCTGACGTTGATGGAAGCCATCGCGCGCCTGCCACAAGGGGCACTGGTGCTGCCTGGGTTTGATTTCGATCAACCGGATCACGTTTGGCAGGGTTTGGATGATGCGTTGACGTCTGAAGATCACCCACAATACCGTTTCCGCAAGTTGATGCGCGCGCTGGAACTTGCACCGGGTCAGATCACCCCATGGACGGATTTTTCGGCCCCCTCACCCGCTCGTAACCGACTGGTATCCCTGGCTTTACGTCCGGCACCCATCACCGACGCCTGGATGATCGAAGGCCCCAAACTGGCCGATTTGGAAGGCGCGACCAAAGACCTGACGCTGGTCGAGGCGCAATCACCCCGCGCCGAGGCATTGGCTATCGCCCTGCGACTGCGGCTAGCTGCGGAAAAAGGACAGACCGCTGCTCTGATCTCGCCGGATCGCATGTTGACCCGCCAGGTCAGCGCCGCGCTGGATCAGTGGAACATAGTGCCGGACGACAGTGCGGGCCTGCCGCTGCAACTTTCCCCGCCGGGTCGTTTTCTTCGTCATGTGGCCAACCTGTTCACGCGCCGTCTGGAGGGTGAGACGCTGCTGACCCTATTGAAGCATCCGCTTTGTCATGACGGCGGTGAACGCGGAAACCATTTGCTGCTTACGCGTGATCTGGAGCTTGACCTGCGCCGCCACGGCCCGCCCTTTCCTGACAGGGCAAGCCTCACGGCTTTTGCAGTGCGTAAAGAAGCCCCGGAAAGCTGGGTCAAATGGGTCGTGTATCACTTCTGCGACCAGCAGATCACCAATGAACTGCACCTCGCAGACTGGGTGGAGCGTTTGATGGAACTGGCCGAGGCGATCTCGGCTGGCAGCACGGGTGAAACAGGCACTCTGTGGGACAAAAACGCAGGCCAAAAGGCGCTGGAGGTACTGAATTCACTCAGGGCAGAGGCGAAGCATGGCGGCCTGATGACGGCCCATGATTTTGCCGATCTGCTGGGCGCTTTGCTTGCGGGTGAAGAGGTTCGTGACCGGGATGCGCCGCACCCGCACATCATGATCTGGGGCACGCTCGAGGCGCGGGTGCAGGGTGCCGACCTGCTGATCCTTGGTGGGTTGAATGAAGGAAGCTGGCCAGAGGCACCAACACCTGATCCGTGGCTGAACCGGCAGATGCGTGATAAAGCGGGTTTGTTGCTGCCCGAGCGCCGGATCGGCCTGTCTGCGCATGACTTCCAGCAGGCCATCGGCGCACCCGAAGTGTGGTTGACCCGCGCGACCCGCTCGGATGATGCCGAGACGGTTCCATCACGTTGGCTGAACCGGCTGACCAACCTATTGCAGGGTTTGCCGGGTCAAGGTGGCCCCGAAGCTCTGGCCAAAATGCGCGCTCAGGGCGAAAAATGGCTGAACTGGTCCGAGACTCTGGAAGATGCGCCGCCTGTCGACCCCGCACCGCGCCCATCTCCGCGTCCACCGGTCGCCGCACGTCCGCGCCGTCTGTCTGTGACGGAGATAAAAAAGCTGATCCGTGACCCATACGCGATATACGCCAAACATGTGCTTCGTCTGAAACCGCTTGATCCGCTTGTGCAGGCCCCCGATGCCTTGCTGAGAGGGATTGTGATTCACGAAATCCTTGAGCACTTCATCAAGGACAGTGTCCTCGACAGCGCTTTGCTGACGCGGGAAAACTTCCTGAAACGGGCGCACACCCTGTTGGATCAGCATGTCGCCTGGCCGACCGCCAGAAAACTGTGGCTGGCCCGGTTGGAACGGATCGCGGAGGACTTCCTCGGTGCGGAGCTCGCGCGCCGGACTGATGGTGGGCCGGTGGCGTTTGAGGCGGCGATGAAGCAGGTGCTGAACCCTCTGGATTTCACCATTGTCGGGCGCGCGGACAGGATCGATTTCAACCGCCGGGGCGCGTTGCGGATCATCGACTATAAAACCGGCGCACCACCGACGGAAAGCCAGCAATCCAAATTTGACAAGCAGTTGCTGATCGAGGCGGCGATGGCCGAGCAGGGCGGGATTGAGGGCCTTGACCCGACAGGCGTGGCCGAAGCCATCTTCATCGGTATGGGTGGTAGTTACAAGGAGGTTACCGCGCCCTTGGAAAAAGAACCGACCGACAAGGTTCTTGCCGAGCTGAAAGAGTTGATTTCCGCTTATTTAGAGCCTGTTCAGGGGTTCTCGTCCCGTCGTATGCTGCACAAGGATTCAGATATCGGCGATTATGATCACCTCGCTCGGTTCGGCGAATGGGACCGTACAGCCGAAACATGCCCTGAGGACCTGACATGAGCCCGCGCAACGATGCAACTGAACGGCAAGTGCAGGCCGCGCGCCCCGATGCCTCGACCTGGCTGGCGGCCAATGCCGGATCGGGCAAGACACGGGTTTTGACGGACCGGGTGGCGCGTTTGCTGCTGGACGGAGTCCAGCCTCAGCACATCCTGTGCCTGACTTACACCAAAGCCGCCGCCAGCGAGATGCAGAACAGGTTGTTCAAGCGCCTTGGTGAGTGGGCAATGCTGGATAACAGCTCTCTGCTGGAACAGCTGACCGACCTCGGTTTACCCGGTGAAATCAGCTCGGACAAGCTGGCGCAAGCACGCACCCTGTTTGCCCGCGCCATCGAGACGCCAGGTGGTCTGAAAATCCAGACCATCCACTCGTTCTGCGCCTCGTTGCTGCGAAGATTCCCGCTCGAGGCTGGTGTCAGTCCGCAATTTTCCGAGATGGAAGACCGCGCAGCAACCTTGTTGCGAGAGGAGATTGTCGAGGATTTCGCCGAAGGCCCTCAGGCCGGGTTGATTGAAGATGTGGCCCGGTTTGTCACGGATACGGGTTTTGACAAACTGACTGCTGCAATCACGCAAAAGCGCAATTTGTTTGCACAGCGACTGGAATGGTCCGACCTGCTGCACCGCTTCGGTTTGCCCGCCGGGTTTGATGAAACAAGTCTGCTTGAGCGGGTTTTTCTTGGTGGCGAAGTCGAGCTGATCCGATCCATGCTGCCCGCTTTGACCGAAAGCGGCGGCAACAACGCCAAGGCCGCCGTGAAACTGGCTGGGTTCAACGAAGCCCGGTTGGGACATCAACCCATGTTGGAAAGCGTGTTTCTGACGGGGAAGGGCGCAAAGGAACCCTTCACGGCCAAACTCAACGCTTTTCCGACCAAACCCCTGCGCGAAGGTGTGCTGGCCGACCGGATGCCGCAGCTCGAGGCCTTCATGCTGCGGATTGAAGCCGCACGAGAACAACGTCTGGCGCTAGTCGCGTCCCAGAAAACTGCTGTATTGCACCGCTTTGCCGCTGCATTCCTGCCGGAATACGAACGGCGCAAGCAACTGCGCGGCTGGTTGGATTTCGACGACTTGATCCTGCGCGCGCGGCAGGTGTTGAACGATCCGGCAGTGGCCGAATGGGTGCTGTACCGACTGGACGGGGGCATCGATCATATTCTTGTGGACGAAGCGCAAGACACCAGCCCCGATCAATGGGACGTGATAGAGAAACTGGCACAGGAATTCACCAGCGGGGAAGGGGCCCGATCCGGGGTTGAGCGCACGATCTTCGTCGTCGGCGACAAGAAACAATCGATCTATTCCTTTCAGGGCGCCGATCCACAGGCCTTTGACAGAATGCAGGAAGAGTTTGGCCGGAAACTCGCTGAATCAGGCTCTAAACTGTGGGATTCGACGTTGGAATACTCGTTCCGATCCTCCAACGCGATCCTGACTCTGGTCGATATCCTATTTGAAAACCGCTCTGATGCGGGGTTTCGCAAGGACAGTCAACACCGTGCTTTCAAGGCCGATCTGCCAGGTCGTGTTGATCTTTGGCCCGTTGTCGAAAAAGTTGCAGATGCCGAAGACGGGGATTGGACCGATCCGGTTGATCGTCCCGGCGCACGGCATCACACCGTCATTATGGCCGAGAAGGTTGCACAGTCGATCAAAAACATGATCGAACGGGGTGAGACAATCCCGGAAGATGGCAAACCCGGCCAATTCGTTCGTCGAAAAGTGCAGCCAGGGGATTTTTTGATCCTTGTGCAACGCCGCTCGGACCTGTTTGCCGAGATCATCCGGGCCTGCAAGGCGCTGCACCTGCCCATCGCCGGAGCAGATCGGCTGAAAGTGGGCGCTGAACTGGCGGTCAAGGATCTTGCGGCATTGCTCAGCTTTCTGGCCACGCCCGAAGACAGCCTGTCCCTGGCAACGGTTCTCAAGTCCCCCTTGTTCGGATGGTCCGAGCAGCGGCTTTTCGACCTGGCGCATCGACGACAAGAGAAGTTCCTTTGGGCCGCACTGCGTAACCGAGCGGAGGAGTTCCCCAAAACACTGTCCGTGCTGAATGATCTGCGCAGCCAGATCGACTTTCTGCGCCCCTATGATCTGATCGAACGTATTTTGACCCGCCACGACGGACGGCGCAAATTACTGGGCCGCTTGGGAGCAGAAGCCGAAGACGGCATCAATGCGCTGTTGTCCCAGGCACTGGCCTATGAGCGAACGGATATCCCCAGCCTGACGGGGTTTCTGGTCTGGATGCAGACCGACGATCTGGAAATCAAAAGACAGATGAGCGGTGTCGGCAACATGATCCGCGTGATGACTGTGCACGGATCCAAAGGGCTGGAAGCTCCGATTGTCATCTTGCCCGATACGGGCAGGCGCCAGCCGCCACGTGATTCCGAGATCATGGTGGCCGGAGGAACTCCGCTATGGAAAGTTTCGGCAGATGTTTCGCCAAGCCTGATCAATCAGGCCCGGGACGAGGCGCACAACCGCGAGGAAAATGAACGGCTACGGCTTCTGTATGTGGCTCTAACACGGGCCGAAAAATGGCTGATTGTGGCGGCTGCTGGCGAGTTGGGGAAAGACGGCAACAGCTGGTATCAGATGGTCGAGGCGGCCATGGATCAGGCCGGGGCCGCGCAGGTACCAGGTACCGTTATCCGCCGCCTGTCCCACGGAGATTGGGAGGCGCCGCCTTTGATCGAACAGCCGAACGCTGACGTTGGGCCAGTCGGTTTGCCGGACATGTTTCACCATCCGGCTCCGGACCCGGTTGCGCCTGCAAGCGCGCTCAGCCCTTCGGACTTGGGCGGCCCAAAGGCATTACCCGGTGATGCCGGCCTGGATGAAGAGGCGGCCAAACTGCGTGGAACCTACCTCCACCTTCTGCTGGAACACCTTCCCGTGGCAGAGAAAGACGTTTGGCCAAAGCTTTGCGCCCGGTTACTACCCGATATGCAGGAAACGGACCGGCAAGAGATTTTGAACGAAGCTGCATGTGTACTGACAGCGGAAAACCTACAGCCCGTATTCGCACCTGACACGCTCGCCGAAGTGCCCATAACTTCTGATCTGAACGGGCAGCGGATGCATGGGGTTGTCGATCGTCTGATCGTATCGGATGCCGAAGTGCATGTGATTGATTTCAAATCAAATACCATCGTTCCGAACCTCGCGGAAGAATGCCCCGACGGGCTGTTGCGACAGATGGGGGCATATGCTTATGCGCTGGCTCAGATCTATCCGGACCGCAGCATTCGAACCGCCATTTTGTGGACACGCACGGCAAGCCTGATGTGGTTGCCACACGATCTTGTGACAGATGCACTGGCCCGCACCCAGATATCTTGACCTTACCCGAAGCGGCACCTACGTTCTGTTCCCAAGTTTACCCCATTCAGGAGACAGAATATGTCGACCGTAGCCGTTACCGACGACACCTTTGACGCCGAAGTCAAGAATTCGACCGTTCCCGTGGTCGTGGATTTCTGGGCCGAATGGTGTGGCCCCTGCAAGCAAATTGGCCCCGCGCTGGAAGAACTGGCAGCCGAGTATGGCGACAAGGTAAAGATCGCCAAGGTCGATGTGGACAGCAACCCAAACGCGGCGGCCGCTATGGGCGTGCGCGGCATTCCGGCACTGTTCATCTTCAAGGACGGTCAGGTTGTTTCGAACCGCGCGGGCGCGGCCCCCAAAGCCGCCCTGCAAAGCTGGATCGACGAATCCATCTGATCTGGTCCTAACAGATTTTCTCGAAGGCGCCTCAGATCGGGGCGCCTTTTCTATTGAAGACATCGGAGACACCAATGGCTGAAACGCGGGTCCTTGTAGAATTCGGGATGGGCACATCCCTGCGCCGGATGGACTATACCCAGGCGTCACTGCGGGCGATCAAGGATGCGCTTTGGCACAACTCGGTCAACATGGCGGAACTGTTCGGGTTCCCGAAAGAGGCGATGATCATTGATGCCGAAATTGGGGTTCAGCAACCGGATCAGGTGGACATCGACGCGCTGAAGGCTGTCTTCCCATACGGTCAGCCGAACATAACAATCACAAAAGGGGGATTGGACATCGCAAAGCCCCACAGTGACGGACACACGGTCATTGCCAACGCCGCCCTGATCGTTTCCTTCGACATGGAGCCCGCACAATGAGTGAAAAACGCATCATTCTGGAGATGGGAACGGGAAACGACCTGTACGGCCAGGACTATACCAAGGCAGCCCGCCGCGCAGTGCAGGATGCCTTGCACCATTCCTCCATCACGTTGTTTTCGAAACTGGGGATTGATCATTCCGAAATGCGTGTCAGCGTCACGATCGGCGTGCAGGATCCTGAACAGGTGGATTGCGGCCTGGTAACTTCTGACCTGCCGCGGGGCAGGGCCGAGGTTCGCGTAGTCAAAGGTGGGCTTGACGTTGTCGATGAAGAAGCGGGTACGCGGCACGTGGTTGCAACCGCAGCGATCGAGGCTTTTCTGCCTGATCTTTCCGGAAAATACGTTCGAAGCTGAACAAAGAAAAAGCCGCTCGGAAAACCGGGCGGCTGTCTCGAATGGACGGTCTGTTGGAACGATCAGATATCGGCGATATCTGCGCGGCTCAGACCGATATCGTCCAACTGAGCGTCGCTGAGTTCCGACAGGAGTTTGCGGGTTTTGCGGGATTCTTTCCATTCGACAACGGTGTTGAAGACATTGGTGAACGTGTCCACTACGTGCAGGATGGTAGCTGCTCCGAGCGGCGCATGAATGTTAGCTGTGGTTGCCATGTGCGCAGTCCTTTGTGATGAAACAGCCGACCCGTTGTCGGTTGTGAGCCTCATGTAGTCCCGCGCGCCCGGACTCACAATTGCTGGTCCGGTAACCCCGGATTGCGTTTTTTGCATATCTTTTGGGCAAATGAAGAACGGGTTGCGCCAACCTCTGGCCCGGCCCATATATACCGCCAGCGAAAACGGAGACGATCATGGCAGACAACGACTTTCCCGGTTGGCACGGCACGACGATCATTGGCGTCAAGAAGGGCGGTCAGATCGTCATAGCCGGTGATGGGCAGGTCAGCCTGGGTCAGACCGTGATCAAGGGCACGGCGCGCAAAGTGCGCCGTCTGTCCCCCGGAGGGTCCGAAGTTGTCGCTGGCTTTGCCGGTTCGACGGCCGATGCCTTCACGTTGCTGGAGCGGCTGGAGGCCAAGCTTGAGGCAACACCAGGCCAGCTTGCCCGCGCTTCGGTGGAATTGGCGAAGGACTGGCGCACTGACAAGTACCTGCAAAAGCTTGAAGCAATGCTGATCGTCACGGACGGTAAAGATCTTTTCGTGATCACCGGCGCCGGTGACGTGCTGGAACCTGAACACAACGTGGCCGCCATCGGGTCCGGGGGAAATTTTGCTCTGGCCGCTGCGCGCGCGCTGATGGATAGTGACAAGTCGGCGGAAGAGGTCGCGCGTCAGGCAATGGCCATCGCGGCCGACATCTGCGTCTATACCAACGGCAAACTGACGGTTGAGACAATCTCAGGCTAGCAGCGCCGAGATTTCCTTGCCTTTCCAGCGGCGATGCATGCCGATCAGGCCAATAATCGCTGCGACGATCACGATGTAATAGGGCACGCGGATATCGATGCTCATCAATCCGCCCCCTATCAACGACATGATCCCGCCCGCAAGGCAGAACACCGCGGTGGTCACGCCCATGACCCAGCCCTGATCCGCTTCGCTGACGCTGGAAGAGAAAAGCCCAAGCACGGTAGGGTAAGCGATTCCGAACAGGAAATAGAAGAAAAAGACCGGCACATAACTGAACATGCCACTTGGGCTGAAGGCGAAAGCGAATCCGCAAATCACCATGACGATGAGTGACGTGTAGATAATCGCATACTTGCTGAACTTCTCCTGGGCGGGTCTCACCAGGAACGTGCTGGAAAAGGCCAGCGCGACGCCGATGACGACCATCGCCATACTGCCACCGATGACTCCGTATCCGAAGGCACTTGTCAGGAAATTGTCGACAAACACGTAGAAGGTGACATTGGCGATCATGAAGAACGAATAGACAGGCAGGATCTTCAATACCATCGGGTGACCGCGAACTGCTATCAGGCTGTCAGTTATGTCACGGGGACGGAATACAAAGGGTGCACGATCCGCTCGGGTATCCTGGAAGAAAAACAGGACCAAAAAGATTGCTATCATCACAAGGACAAAAGCGCCATAAAATGGCGTTCTCAGCGTGGCGAAGCCGCCCAGCAGGGCGGCGTCTGATAAGACCGCGCCGATGATCGGCCCACCCACGAGGCCAAAGCTGACGCCCGTCACGATATAGCCCATGTTCCGATCCCGGTCTGTCGCATCGGTGCTTCCGTCGATCATCGCCGCTTGCGCAATGGGTTGGTTGCCCGCAGTAAACCCGGTGATCGAACGCCCGACGATCAGCAGAAGAAAGCTGTTGAGGTAAAGCGCGGCAATGGTCAGGGCATATCCGGCCAGCGCGCCACCGAGGCACACAAGCAAAGCGTTCTTGCGCCCGATCGAGTCCGATACTTTCGAGACATAGACAACGCCCAGAAACCATGACAGGAAAAAGCATCCGATCACGAGGCCATAGTAGAAATGCCTGCGCCCCTCGGGCGTGTTTTCGGGCAGAAACCCTGATTTCGTTTCCATGATCAGCGAGTTGATGATGGGAAAGACCAGCCCCTGTCCGATCAGATCCACAAATACCACAAACAAAAGGGTAATCTTGGCGATATTCGTCATGTCTCACACTCCTGGCCTTCAAACCCTCGATATACCGTAGCAGACGGATCCCACATTCCCCAAGCAAAGCGTTTGCAAACCTGAGCCTGCATTGCTAACCAACGCGGCCATGAATACTGGCTTGGTTGTTTTCGCCCGTACCGTGATTACCTAAGCCGCATGACTCAAATGCCGACCGAAAGGACTGCCCTTTGACCGACCTGACCCCGCGCGAGATTGTCTCGGAACTGGATCGCTTCATCATCGGGCAGAAGGATGCCAAGCGTGCCGTGGCCGTCGCCCTGCGCAACCGCTGGCGCCGCAAGCAATTGCCGGACGACATCCGGGAAGAGGTCTATCCCAAGAACATCCTGATGATCGGCCCCACCGGCGTCGGCAAGACCGAAATCAGCCGCCGTCTGGCGAAACTGGCCCGCGCGCCGTTTATCAAGGTCGAGGCCACCAAGTTCACCGAGGTTGGATATGTCGGTCGCGATGTGGAGCAGATTGTGCGCGATTTGGCAGACGCAGCCATCCTGCAAACCCGCGAGTTCATGCGTGAAGACGTCAAGGCCAAAGCGCATCAGGCTGCCGAAGACCGCGTGATCGAAGCAATTGCAGGCGCGGATGCGCGCGAAGGCACGCGCGAGATGTTCCGCAAGAAGCTGAAATCGGGCGAGCTGGACGACACGGTGATCGAACTGGAACTGTCCGACACCTCAAGCCCGATGCCGATGTTTGACATTCCGGGGCAGCCGGGCGGTCAGATGGGCATGATGAATCTGGGCGACATTTTCGGCAAGGCCTTTGGCGGACGCACCGTCAAGAAACGCCTGACCGTCGGAGAAAGCTATGATTTGCTGATCGGGGAAGAGGCCGACAAGCTGCTGGATGACGAAACCGTAACCCGCACCGCGCTGGAATCAGTCGAACAGAACGGCATTGTGTTTCTGGATGAGATCGACAAGGTCTGCGCCCGTTCCGACGCACGCGGCGGCGATGTCAGCCGGGAAGGGGTGCAGCGCGACCTTCTGCCGTTGATCGAAGGGACAACCGTCTCGACCAAGCATGGTCCGGTCAAAACGGACCATATCCTGTTCATTGCATCGGGAGCGTTTCACATCGCCAAACCTTCGGATCTGTTGCCGGAATTACAGGGGCGTCTGCCGATCCGGGTCGAACTGCGCGCTCTGACCGAAGAAGACTTCGTGCGCATCCTGACCGAAACCGACAACGCGCTGACCCTGCAATATACGGCTTTGATGGCCACCGAGGAGGTAACAGTCAGCTTTACCGAGGACGGCATCGCGGCACTGGCGAAGATTGCTGCTGACGTGAACCAGAGCATCGAAAACATCGGCGCCCGGCGGCTCTACACTGTCATGGAGCGGGTTTTTGAAGAACTGTCCTTCGCGGCGCCAGACCAAGCCGGTACGGAAATCACTGTTAACGCGCAATTCGTTAGTGACAATCTTGGAGAATTGACCAAGTCTTCTGATCTGAGCCGTTACGTTCTGTAACACGGCCAGCCGTTTTTTGCCGTTGTTCTCGACTTGCCATGCTGGACGTTAGGCAAGAATAGGATAGCGTGTCCACGATTCACCCCGAGGTCTGGCCCGTGCTGCGCTATTTCATCATTCTGTTCGCATCCCTTTCGCTCTGCGCCTGCGTCGACCGGACGGTGTCCGAGGTCGTGCCCGATGCCGTGAACATCGGGACACCTGAAACCATCTTCGCAAGCACGACCCGCGCGCGTGAGGCCGATGGATCCTTTGGATTCCGACGCGGTGAAACACTCAAATTTCTCGAAACTACGGTTTCGATCCCACCAACGCATACTCCGGGTACGCTCCGTTTTTCCTACGCAAACCCAAATCCGCAGAAAGAGTTCGTTCTGGCAGATGTCACCGAGTTGGATGGGCCTGGTGGATTACGCAAACATCTGCGGGGTAAGGATGACGTCACGATCTTTGTGCACGGCTACAACTCGACCCAGACCGAAACGATCTTTCGCGCAGCTCAGCTGACGCATGACATCGGCCTCCCCGGGTCAACGCTGGTGTATTCGTGGCCAAGCCGTGCGACGGGTTATGGGTATGCCTACGATTTGGACAGCATGTTGTTTGCCCGCGACGGTTTGGAACAGACTATCCGCGAGCTGAAAGCAATGGGTGTCAAACGCGTTATTCTGGTGGCGCATTCCATGGGCGGTGCGTTGGCGATGGAAATGATGCGACAAACCGAACTACAAGAACCCGGATGGGCCAACCGAAACATCGATGGGGTCGTGCTGATCTCGCCCGATCTGGATCTCGATCTGTTTCGCTCGCAGATGAAACGTATCGAAAACCCGCCCGATCCTTTCCTGGTAATGGTGTCCCAAAAGGACAAGATCCTGAACATCTCGGGCCGTTTGCGTGGCACTGATGAAGGTAAGCGGTTGGGTAATATCAGCTCGATTGACTCTCTCGAAGAATTCCCGATCAGCGTGATCGACACGACGGCATTCAGCAGTGACGCGGCATCCTCGCATTTCGTTGCTGCAACCTCACCGGCCTTGTTGTCGATCCTCAACTCGTTACGGCGTGTCAACAATACCTTCGGGCGGGAAGACCGACCGGCAATTGATATTCTGGTGCCACCCAGCGAGCGAAATCCCGACGGTGCCACTGAAATTGTTCTGACAGATACCGGACAGGCACAGGTCAGCTCGCCGTGACGCGGTTTAAGCTGCGTCGGTATCTTCTGGACAATGCCACCTGGCTTGGCGGAGGCGTTCTCCTGACGTTTTTATCCAGCTTTGGGCAGACATTCTTCATCTCGATCTTTGCCGGTGATATCCGCGCGGAATTCGGTCTCGGCCACGGTGCCTGGGGTGGGCTATACACATTGGGCACAACCCTGTCGGCCATCGTGATGATCTGGGCCGGAGGGCTAACGGACATCTTTCGCGTCCGGGTGCTGGGTCCGGCGGTTTTGGCCGGGTTGACCCTGGCCGCCCTTGCCATGGCGCTGAATACCTGGCTGCTGCTGTTGCCAGTGGTGATTTTTTTGCTGCGTCTTCTCGGTCAGGGGATGAGCACGCATCTGGCCGCAGTCGCCATGGCGCGGTGGTTCACGGTCACGCGGGGCAAAGCACTTTCCATTGCATCCATCGGCTATGCCATCGGTGAGGCCTTGCTGCCCCTGATCTTTGTTGCGGCCATGGCTTACCTGGACTGGCGTTGGCTGTGGGTCATCGCGGCGGCGGTGACCGCCTTGGGTATTCCCGTGTTGATGCGGCTATTACGCGAGGAACGAACACCGCAAAGCCTTGCCAGCGAATCCTCTGCCATTGGCATGCAGGGTCGCCATTGGAGCCGTCGCGACGCGCTGTTTAACCCCTTGTTCTGGTTCATGGTGCCCGCCGTGCTTGCGCCTTCTGCATTCATTACCGCGTTTTTCTTCCATCAGATCTATCTGGCTGACGTCAAAGGCTGGCAGCATATTCAACTGGTCGCTCTGTTTCCGATCTTTACCGGAATATCACTGCTATCGATGTTTTCTGCGGGCTGGGCATTGGACAAATGGGGCACTGCGCGCATCATGCCATACTATCAGCTTCCGATGGCGGTTGGGTTTGTGGTTCTGGGCATGACTGAATCAATCAGCGGCGCGACGATTGGGTTGGTTTTTCTTGGCCTGACGGTCGGCGCAAACAGTACTTTGCCCAGTGCGTTCTGGGCAGAATTCTATGGGACCCAGCATATCGGGGCCATCAAAGCGATGGCTGCGGCTGT
Organism: Ruegeria sp. CDSA141; assembly: GCF_059612005.1. Lineage (NCBI taxonomy): Bacteria > Pseudomonadati > Pseudomonadota > Alphaproteobacteria > Rhodobacterales > Roseobacteraceae > Ruegeria > Ruegeria sp. CDSA141. The sequence goes on along the minus strand of NZ_JBXWPT010000011.1, from coordinate 109,619 downwards.
CATGGTGCTGGGGTCAGCCATCGGACCTGGGTTGACCGGCGTTCTGATTGACCTTGGTATTTCTCTGAACACTCAGTTTTTCTGGATTGGAATGTTCTTCGTGCTGGTATGCGTGCTGATTTGGGTCGGTATTTCCCACGCCCGTCGTGACCTTTAGCGCACGCGCCTGAGATATACGTAATAAGCCCCATCTCCGCCGTGGCTTATATGAGCAGGTGTGACCTGCATCACCGCCTGGGCCAGCGGTGGGATAGACAACCAGTGAGGAACCTGATTTCGCAGAACACCGCGCGGCGTCGGAATCGGACCGGGCTCGTCCCGATCCTTGCCTTTGCCGGTCACGACCAAAACCAGACGCTTACCCTGTGCCTGCGCGCTCAGGACAAATCGGATCAGCGCCGGATGGGCCGAAGCGACCCGCATACCGTGCAGATCCAGCTTGCCTTCGGGTTTCAGCTTGCCGCGCTTCATCCGGCCAAAGGCCTTATTGTCCATCTGAACCGGTGCTTTCCGCAGCGCATCCGTCACCGAAGGCTTCAGATCATTCGGTTTCGGTTTCACCTGATGGGCCTGTCCAAGTTCGAATGATTCAAGCCGGGGTTTCGGCGTTTTCTTGGGCTTGGGTTTCGGTAGGGAAGTCGGATGGACCGTCTGCGGGATTTCCGGATGCAGCCGCTCGGCCTGTTTGGCGACCTTCCGCCACAGCTCGATCTCTTCGCCGGTTAGTTTGCGCCGGGTCATCAGAATTCATCCGGTAGCAGGGCATAGGCACGCTGGATGGGCAGCAACACCACCATCCGGCCCGGATCTTTCAGCTTGCCCGCAGCCTGCCCGGCCTCGTCCCCTGTTCCGAAAAAGATATCGGCCCGTTGTGCGCCCTTGATGGCAGAACCAGTATCCTGCGCAATCATCAGGCGGCGAATCGGTTCGTTGCCGTCCTTTTCCACCCAAACCGGCGCGCCCAGCGGCGTATAGGCCGGGTCGGCAGCAATGCTGCGCATGGTCGTTACGGATCGGTTCATGGCACCCAGCGGCCCAAGCTCGGGCGCGACGCGTGAAACTTCGCGGAAAAACACGTATGATGGATTGTGGAGCAGCAATTCCGCACCGGCCTCGGGATACTTGCGCACCCAGGCGCGGATCATCTGCGCGCTGACCTCATGCGCGCCGAGAATGCCGCGCCGCACCAGTTCCACACCAATTGACCTATAGGGGTGACCATTCGCGCCGCCATATCCGACGCGCAAGGCGCCGCCATCCGGCAATCGAACGCGGCCCGAACCCTGGATTTGCAGAAAAAACAACTCTACGGGGTCATCGACCCAGGCAATCTCAAGCCCGCGGCCTTGCATCACATCACTGGTCAGAATTTCTCGCCGGCTCAGCCAGGACCCCTCAGCGCGGGCCTCGGGCGGCATCTTGTAGATGGGGTACCTGAAACGATCCGTCCGGGTACGCGCACCATCAAGCTCGGGTTCGAAATACCCTGTGAACAAGGCTTCCTCGCCATCTTCAACCAGAACAGGGCGAAAGAAGAGTTCAAAAAACGCCCGTGCCGCTTCCGCATCATAGGTTCTTGCCACACCGCACAGGGCCCGCCAATCGGGATCTTTCAGATCCCCGCAGGTGTTCAGAAAAACCGAAAGGGCTGCACCGTGGTCATCCTCGGCCCAACCACGCAGATCATCGAACGACAGAATGGATCGCGTTGCCTCGGCCCCGGCAGCGCTGGCAGTGGTCATTGCACCGACCAGTAAAAGCGACCGGAGCGTGGCAATCATGCGTCCGTGGCAACAAGCAGCCAGTTTGGATCGTCCTTGCCCATCACTCGGGCAAAGGTCCAACTGTCCTTTTGGCGTTTCACGGTATTGGGGCTGCCTTCTACGATATCGCCACCGCGATCCCGCACGACCGAAGTCAGCTCACCCACGAATTTCATGGTGATCTCGGCCTGATTGGTATCCTTGTCGAATTTGACATCCGTCAGGGCTGTTTCTCGGACACCGATAAACTCAGCCTCGATCGTCAGGCCCTGATCTTCTCGTGCAGAGACACCCGCAACGAAGGACTCAAAAACTTCCTCCGACAGGAATGCTTGGATCTCGTCCAGATTTCCCTTTTCATACCCCATCAGGATCATTTCATAGGCACCGCGCGCACCCTGAACAAACTCGCTGACGGAAAAACTGGGTTCAACGCGTTTCATCGCTGCCAGTGTTTGCGCCTGCTCGCTGTCTTCCGGGACATGGTCGGTGATGTCATGATCCGGGCCGCCTTCGATCACTTCGAAATCGCGGCGCGATTTATGCGCTTCGGGTTGCTGCTGCACGGGTGGTTTTTCAAAACCTTCACGCGTGCCCAATACGCTCTTGAGGCGCAGGATCAGGAAAACGGCAATTCCGGCCAGGACCAGCAACTGGATCATGGGTTCGTTCATTTCATCCTCTTTTCAGGACCGCGGCTTTGTATACGCGGCCTCATGCCACTATGTAGGTGACCGTAGGTGGCAAGTCCACAGCCCGGCCTAATGGAAAGGATAACGCAAATGTATCTGTTCTTGGCATTTTTGTTGGTGCCCATCATCGAGATCGCGCTGTTTATTCAGGTCGGCGGGTTGATCGGCTTGTGGCCAACCCTTGCCATCGTAGTACTGACAGCGGTTTTGGGCACGGTTTTGGTGCGGACACAAGGTCGCATGGCGTTGGGAAACCTGCAACGGTCGTTTGCCGAACTTGACGACCCGACCGAACCGCTGGCGCATGGTGCAATGATCCTCTTGTCGGGCGCTTTGTTGCTTACGCCGGGATTCTTCACTGATGCCATTGGATTTGCGTTGCTTGTTCCGGGCGTGCGGGTCGCGGTTTTCAGGTACCTGAGATCGAAAGTCACCGTTTCCCAGTTTCAGATGGGTCAAGGCCCCGGTTTTCAGTCACGGGGAAATCCGTTCGATCAGGGTGACATCATAGACGGCGACTTCACCGAAGTTCGCTCGAAAAATGATCCGTCAAAACCGTCTAAATGGGTCGAGGGCCCCCACCGGCATTGAGGTGCCGCCCCCAACTTGATAAGCAGTGGCGAATTTCATTTTTGGAGTAGATCCATGGCCGAAGAAAACGCTGCAGAAAACACTGCGGCCAAAGCCGCCCCGCAAGTTCAGATGCGTGTTCTGGGGCAGTTCATCCGCGACATGTCCTTTGAGAACGTGATGGCCCAGAAGGGTGTTTCCGGTGACGTACAGCCCGAAATCGCGGTTCAGGTGAATCTGGACGCCAAAAAACGCACGGCAGACCACCAGTTCGAAGTGTCCGTCAAGCTGAACCTGACATCCAAAGCCAAAGGCCTGGAAGACGTTCTGTTCCTGTGTGAGCTGGACTATTGCGGCCTGTTCCACGTGGAAGGTGTGCCGGAAGACCAGTTGCACCCGTTCCTGATGATCGAATGCCCGCGGATGCTGTTCCCGTTCCTACGCCGCATTGTCAGCGACATCACTCGTGACGGCGGTTTCCCACCAGTGAATCTGGACAATATCGATTTCGTCGCCCTGTATCGCAACGAAGTGATGCGTCGTCAGGCCGAACAGTCCCAGAAGACAGACGCCTGAGGTTTTGGCCCGTGCCTGACCGGATCAGGCGCGGGTCCACAGGGCGCTGTCGCCCAGTTTTTCCACGAAAGCTTCATGTGCTGCGCGCTCATCCTCGGTAGTTCGGGATGGCAGCGGTATGGCACGTGGTGTCGGTCGCCAATCATCACTGCCGCCTGCCGCAGAGGATGCAGATGTCGACAGGCCAAAATCGGGCTGTCGTCCTCCGATCAGTTCAAGATAAACCTCTGCCAGGATTTCAGAGTCGAGCAACGCGCCGTGCAGAACACGGTTCGAGTTGTCGATATTGAAGCGGCGGCAAAGCGCGTCCAGTGAGGCCGGAGAGCCGGGAAATCGTTTGCGCGCTATCGCCAGCGTATCCAGCGCCTGTTCCATCAGGATGAGCGGGGCACCCATCCATTTCAGCTCGGCATTCAGGAACTTCATGTCGAAAGATGCATTGTGGATCACCAACTGAGCATCGCCAACGAATTCGCGAAAAGCGTGACCGATCTTGGCAAAAACCGGTTTGTCTTTCAGCGTCACTTCACCCTTTTCCGGCGGACGCGGGTTTTCCAACAGGTCCGGGCCGATGCCATGCACACCAAATGCCTCTTCCGGCATCGAGCGTTCAGGGTTGATGTAAACGTGATACGTCTCACCCGTTGCGACGTGATTCCACAGTTCAACCGCGCCGATTTCCACGATCCGATCACCGCTTTCGGGATCGAATCCAGTGGTTTCTGTATCGAGTACAATTTCACGCATTTGCCATCCCCGCCCGTATCTGCCTGACCACATCCTGCACCTGCGCGCGAGCGTGGTCCAGAGTGTCAGTCACGATCACGTAATCCGACCGCGCGCATTTCTCGTCATTCGGCATCTGTTTGTCACGGATTTGCTCGAACTGCGTCTCAGTCATTGTACCCCGTTCCATGACGCGCCGCTTTTGCTCGCTGGCCGGGATCGAAACACACGCCACCGCGTCCATTGCCGCGTCACCGCCCGTTTCAAACAGAAGCGGAATATCGAACACCAAAATGTCGTTTGTCGCGGCTTCACGAAATGCTGCGCGGTCAGCAGCGACCAGAGGGTGGACGATAGCTTCGATGGTTTTCAGCGCAGCAGGATCGGCGGCAATAATCCGTTTCAACGCATCCCGGTTGACCGCACCGTCCAGAATGGACGACGGAAACGTTCGTTCCATGGGGCCAACGGCTGCGCCACCCTTGGAGTACAGGCGATGCACCGCCGCATCCGCATCCCACAAGGCACAGCCTTCTTCGACGAACATCTGCGCCGTTGTGCTTTTGCCCATGCCGATGGAACCGGTCAGGCCAAGTGCGAAACTCATGCCATCGCCGCCGCACGCGCATCAGCATCAACTTCGGGGCGCACGCCGAACCAGCGTTCGAAACCGGGTACTGCCTGGTGCAACAACATGCCCAGCCCATCGACTGCGGTGCACCCTGCCTGTTCAGCGGTTTGCAGCAGGCGGGTTTTCAAAGGCACATAAACCAGATCTGTCACCACGGCACCGGGCTGCAACCCATCGAGCGGAACCCGCAATTCCGGTTGGCCCTGCATTCCCAACGAGGTCGTGTTTACCACGAGCTCTGCGTTTTCGATGACATTTCCGGCCTGAACCCAATCCACCACGCGGATGCGTTGACCGAATTCCTCTTTCAAATGATCCGCACGGGCGCGGGTTCGGTTGGTCAGCAGGATTTCCGGCACACCAGCGTCAGACAGCGCTTGCAGAACGGCGCGAGCGGCCCCACCGGCCCCAAACACAACAGCCGGCCCGTCCTTTGCATTCCAGTCCGGTGCACCATTGCGAAGATTCTCCATGAACCCGTACCCGTCTGTGTTGTCTGCATGGATTGAGCCATCTTCACGAAACACCAGAGTGTTCGCAGCACCTATCACCGTTGCGCGGTCAGACGCATGATCGGCGATCTTCAAGGCGGCTTCTTTGTGGGGGACCGTGACATTGGCGCCGACGAAACCCGCCTTGGGCAGGGTGCGTAGCACAGCTTCCAGATCGACGGGTGCCACATCCATCGGAATGTAATGACCGGCAAGACCATATGTTTTCAGCCAATGACTATGCAGTTTGGGGGAACGTGAGTGACCAATGGGATGTCCAATAACTCCGGCCAATGGAACCCGATAGTCCGTCATTGATCAATTACCCCTTTGACAGCCAGAAAGTTGAGCAGCTCCAACAGGGGCATACCCAAAACGTTAAAATAGTCGCCGTCAATGGTGGCGAACAGGCGGACACCTTCTTCTTCCAGCTTATAGGCTCCGACAGCATGTCGGATACTGTTCCAGTTTCGCGCAACATAGTCTTTCAGATAGGCGTCAGAACTGGCTCGCATCCGCAACCGCACCTGTCCCACATGCCGCCAGATCGGCTCACCATTCTGATAGATCACGGCTGCGGACAAAAGCATGTGCCGCTTGCCTCGCATGGCTTTCAGCTGGTCCAACGCCTGTTCGGGGGATTCCGGTTTCGACAGCAACTGGCCGTCAAAATCCAGAACCTGATCGCACCCCAGAACCATAGCTCCGGGATTTTTGTCACTGACCTTCCGCGCTTTCATTTCAGCGAGCGTATCGGCAATATCCCTTGGTGTTGCGTTTTCAGCCAGCAAGGCGCGTTTGGCCGTCTCTTCATCCACGCGCGCGGTTTGTACTGCGTACGGTACACCTGCATTTTCAAGCAGCTGCGCGCGAATAGCGGACCCGGAAGCAAGAAGAATGGGGACAGACATGTGGAAAACCCCGTGCGCAAATCATTGAGAGTTCAGGGGTGCTTTGTATGGTTTTCCGGTTGACACGCAACCCCGGGAATTTCGCGTCAGAGATCCCCGAGTCGCTCAAATCCCATCCAGTTCGGACAAGGATAAGTCAGTTTCTCTGGAAAACCTCGATATCCCAAATTCTCCTACCAGTTATCCCCAAGTGGAATAAGGAGCGCTGTAAGTAACATGTTGATTTTAAATAGTAAAAATATAAACCAACAGAATCGCCCGAAAAATGCCGTGTTCTGTCCACTTGGGGAAAACACTTGTGTAAAAAAGTAATCCACGGATTTTGCTCACCCTACAAAACCATCATCCTTTTTCTTTTCATATTTTTTTATTAGGGAGGGTTCCGAGCAATGCCTGGAGCCAATATGACCGATCTTCTTTTCACGCTGTATCCGTGGGTGAAGTCACTCCATATCATGGCCGTGATCTCGTGGATGGCAGGCCTGTTCTATCTGCCCAGGTTGTTTGTCTATCACGTTGAGAAAGCTCAGGCCGTCGATGGCGCACAGGAAATTTTCTTTGAAATGGAAGAAAAGCTGCTGCGTGTGATCATGAGCCCAGCGATGATCGTTGCGTGGGTCTGTGGATTGATCATGGTGTTTACGCCGGGCATAGTGGGATGGGATTGGTCTTGGCCCTGGGTCAAGGGCGCTGCCGTGATCGGCATGACATGGTTTCATCACTGGTTGATGGCGCGACGCAAGGATTTCCTGGAAGGGCGAAACAAGCTCACTGGGCGGCAGTTTCGCATGATGAACGAGGTCCCGACCGTTTTGATGGTTGCCATCGTTCTGGCGGTCGTTCTGAAGTTCTGAGGGCCTGTTTGACTCCGCGCAGCGCTGAGCTTATGTAGGGATCAACACGCCCGTCCGGGCGGCGTATCTTCCGTTCTGAAATTCCACTTCGTGCCGCAATCTCAGCGGTGAAGGTTTGTATAATGACAACTGAATCTCTGAATCTGGCCGATCTCAAGGCCAAAAGCCCAAAAGATCTTCTGGCGATGGCCGAAGAACTGGAAATCGAAAACGCCTCGACCATGCGAAAAGGCGAGATGATGTTCCAGATCCTGCGCGAACGCGCGGATGAAGGCTGGGTCGTGGGTGGCGACGGAGTGCTTGAGGTTCTGCAGGATGGGTTCGGCTTTCTGCGGTCGCCCGAGGCGAACTATCTGCCCGGCCCGGATGATATCTATGTCTCGCCGGACATGATCCGCCTGCACTCGCTGCGCACCGGTGACACGGTCGAGGGTGATATCAAAGCCCCTGACGAGAGTGAGCGCTATTTCGCGCTAACCAAAGTTACCAAGATCAATTTTGAAGAGCCCGAAAAAGCCAAGCACAAAGTCGCTTTTGACAACCTGACACCGCTCTATCCGGATGAACGCCTGAAGATGGAGATCGAAGACCCGACCATCAAGGACAAATCGGCCCGCGTGATTGACTTGGTCTCACCCATTGGGAAAGGCCAGCGGTCGCTGATCGTGGCACCTCCACGGACCGGTAAAACGGTCATCCTGCAAAATATCGCGCATTCGATCGAACAGAACCATCCGGAGTGCTACCTGATCGTTCTGCTGATCGACGAACGCCCGGAAGAGGTGACCGACATGCAGCGTTCGGTGAAGGGTGAGGTTGTTTCTTCTACCTTCGACGAACCGGCGACGCGCCACGTGGCCGTGTCTGAGATGGTGATCGAAAAAGCCAAGCGTTTGGTCGAACATAAACGAGATGTTGTTATTCTTCTTGATTCAATCACAAGACTTGGTAGAGCTTTTAACACAGTAGTCCCATCTTCGGGTAAAGTTCTGACTGGTGGTGTGGATGCAAACGCCCTGCAACGACCCAAGCGTTTCTTTGGTGCGGCACGGAATATCGAAGAGGGTGGTTCGCTGACCATCATCGCCACCGCTCTGATCGACACTGGTAGCCGAATGGACGAAGTGATCTTTGAAGAATTCAAAGGCACCGGTAACTCGGAAATCGTGCTGGATCGCAAGATCGCAGACAAGCGCGTGTTCCCTGCGATCGACATCCTCAAATCCGGTACCCGGAAAGAGGACCTGCTGGTCGATAAGGGCGATCTGGCCAAGACCTTTGTTCTGCGCCGCATCCTCAACCCGATGGGCACCACCGACGCGATTGAGTTCCTGTTGTCCAAGTTGAAACAGACCAAGACGAACGGTGAGTTCTTCGATTCGATGAATACCTGACACAGGTCTTAAACTCTAGCGAGGCCTTCGAATGGATACGATATTCGCCTTGGCCAGCGCGCAGGGCAAAGCTGGGGTGGCGGTCATCCGCCTCTCAGGTCCAGATTCGCATTCAGCAGCGGCGCGCCTGACTGGTGGTGCGTTGCCAAGGCGTGGCATGGTCCTGCGCACTCTGATGGATCATGGCGGAGCACGTTTGGACGACGGATTGGTCTTGACGTTCCAGGCCCCTGCTAGCTTTACCGGTGAGGACGTGGCCGAGCTTCAGATTCATGGAAGCACAGCCTCTGTCAACGCAGTGCTGCGCTGCCTGTCTGATACGGAAGGGTTGCGCATCGCTGAACCGGGTGAGTTTACACGCCGGGCACTGGAAAATGGCAAGATGGACCTGACTCAGGTTGAAGGTCTGGCCGATCTAATCGATGCAGAGACGGAAGCACAACGTAAGCAAGCTCAGACCATTTTGGCGGGCGAGCTGGGCACCTTGGCAGAACGGTGGCGCAGGGATTTGATACGGGCTGCGTCCCTGTTGGAAGCTGTCATCGATTTTGCTGATGAAGAAGTTCCTACTGATGTGACGCCGGAAGTGCGCGCCCTGATCCAAGGTGTCATGTCAGATCTTCACCGTGAGGCAGACGGCGTCAAAATTGCCGAGCGAATACGTACAGGGTTCGAGGTTGCGATCGTCGGCCTTCCAAATGCGGGAAAATCCACTCTTTTAAATGCATTGGCAGGCCGTGAGGCGGCTATTACTTCGGAATACGCCGGAACCACGCGCGATGTGATCGAAGTTCGAATGGATCTGGCTGGTTTACCAGTGACCTTGCTGGATACGGCGGGGCTGCGACAGACTGAAGATCATGTCGAAAACCTGGGCATCGAGCTTGCGCGTAGCAGAGCGGAGGCCGCTGACCTTCGCGTTTTCTTGTCTGAAACACCGGAAATCTTGGGTGTGGAGATGCAAGATGGTGATATTCATGTTCTGCCCAAAGCGGACCTTCGGGGTATTGACGGGCAGGGTGTATCTGGGAAAACAGGCCAGGGAATAGACGCACTTGTAAACCAGATTTCGTGTGTACTGAGTAAGAGAACTACTAGCCATGGTATTGCAACACGGGAACGCCATCGCGTTGCAATCAAAAGTGCATTGGACTCACTCATATCTGCAATCTCGGTTCTGGAATCAGGTCCGGACCTGTATGATATCGCTGCAGAGGAGTTGAGAACTGCAATTCGTGCCCTTGAATCTCTGGTGGGCAGAATAGATGTCGAAACTCTGTTGGATGAAATCTTCTCCAGCTTCTGTTTGGGAAAGTAAGGAGTGTTTCACGTGAAACATTCGAAGTTTGATGTCATCGTCATTGGCGCAGGCCATGCCGGAACCGAGGCCGCTCATGCATCAGCAAGGATGGGCGCAACAACTGCACTGGTGACGTTGTCTGCAACAGACATCGGCGTTATGTCCTGCAATCCGGCGATTGGAGGTTTGGGAAAGGGCCATCTTGTGCGTGAGATTGACGCCTTGGATGGCGTCATGGGTCGTGTGGCGGATCAGGCGGGCATACAGTTTCGTTTGTTGAACCGTCGAAAAGGGCCCGCCGTACAGGGGCCGAGAACGCAGGCAGATCGTGCCCTGTATCGGCTTGCTATGCAACAGGAAACAGAGAAACAGGATAACCTGTCCGTTGTTGTCGGAGAGGTTGTCGATTTTCTAATGATCGGTGAGAAGGTTGCAGGTGTTGCTCTTTCTGATGGATCAGAACTTTCTGCGCGCGCCGTTATCCTGACCTCCGGTACATTTCTAAGGGGTGTCATTCACATAGGTGACGTGTCTCGTCCCGGTGGGAGAATGGGGGATCGACCTTCCGTCAAACTGGCTGAACGGTTGGAAAGATACAATCTTCCCATGGGACGATTGAAAACCGGGACACCGCCGCGCCTGGATGGTCGGAGCATTGATTGGTCGGATCTTGAAAGGCAGGACGGCGACGATGAGCCAACCCTGTTTTCTTTTATGTCTCAATCCGTTGTCGCGCCCCAGATTTCCTGCGGAATTACACACACAAATGCGCGAACACATGAGATCATCGCTGCGAATCTTTCGAAATCCGCGATGTATGGCGGTCGCATTGATGGAGTAGGCCCGCGCTATTGTCCATCGATTGAAGACAAGATCGTACGATTCGCGGATAAGGAATCGCATCAAATCTTCCTTGAGCCCGAAGGGGTCAATGATCACACGATCTATCCGAACGGTATCTCGACGTCATTGCCGCAAGACGTTCAACTGGACTATGTGCGATCGATTAAGGGATTGGAGAATGCAGATATTCTGCAACCAGGATATGCAATCGAATACGACTATGTTGATCCGCGCGTCCTGAGTGCTTCTTTATCCTTGCCAACTGTTCCCGGACTATATCTAGCGGGCCAGATAAATGGGACCACAGGATATGAGGAAGCCGCAGCTCAGGGCATGGTGGCCGGCCTCAATGCGGCGTTGGAGACCCAAGGGCGAGAACCCATCCATTTTACGCGATCCGACAGTTATATTGGCGTAATGATCGATGATTTGACAACTCGAGGAGTTGCCGAACCCTACCGCATGTTCACGTCGCGTGCGGAATTCCGGCTATCTCTGCGCGCCGACAATGCTGATCAACGGCTGACACCGCTTGGTTTGGAATTGGGGTGCGTCGGACAAGAGCGCAAAGTTCAGTTCGAAGATAAAATGCGTCAACTTGAAAGCGTGAAGTCAAAGCTGACGGAACGGACTTATACGCCCAAGGAAGTTCTCGCCGCCGGTATAAACGTTAATCAGGATGGAAACCGTAGGGATGGGATGGCAATTCTCGCATTCCCCGACACCTCGTTTGAAGATTTGCTGCCTCTTGTTCCTGATTTGCAGGATGTTGACTTAAAGATCAGGCTCCAGATCGAGCGGGACGCCTTGTATGCCAACTACATTGCCAGGCAAAAGCGGGACGTTGAAGCAATGAAGCGGGATGAATCCTATGTCATCCCGCATGAGTTCGACTATTTTGCTTTGGACGGCCTGTCTTCGGAGATGAAACAGAAGCTGTCGCAAGCAAAGCCTGCAAATATCGCTCAGGCAAGCCGTGTCGAGGGGGTCACGCCGGCAGCGCTGACGCTCGTTCTGGCAAAACTGCGCCGGGATCAAAGAGCTCGCCAAGCATGATGGTTGATTATTCGAAGTTTGAAGACCTGAATGTTTCACGTGAAACATTCGAACGCCTCACGACTTATGTTGAACTGGTGAAACGTTGGAATCCAAAGATCAACCTCGTGTCGTGGAACAGCCTGGAGCATATCTGGGACCGGCATATTCTGGATTCCGTGCAGGTCTATCGGTGCGCTGACAGTTTTGACACCTGGGCGGATCTGGGAAGTGGAGGCGGGTTCCCTGGTATGGTTTGTGCTATCCTCGCCGCGGAAGAAAATCCAAGCGCCTCATTCAATATGATAGAAAGTGATCAGCGAAAATCAGCTTTCTTGCGCAACGTTGCCCGGGAATGCGGAATAAGATGCGCAGTGACTTCAAAAAGGATTGAGATGGTTGATCCTTTGGCGGTAAACATCGTTTCAGCGCGTGCATTGGCTGACTTGCGTACATTATTATCCTTTTGTGACAGACATTTACACACCAACGGGACAGCATTGTTGCCCAAAGGCGCAAATTGGAAAAAAGAGATGGAAGACGCACGTGAGGAATGGAAATTCGAGGCAGAGGCGATTACAAGTTTAACTGAACCTCAAGCCGTTATCCTTAAGATAAATGGAGTATCACGTGGTTGATTTATCTCGACCCTCAGGGCCTCGGATAGTTGCTGTTGCCAATCAGAAGGGTGGGGTCGGGAAAACAACCACAGCTATTAATCTTGCTGCTGGACTAGCTGAGGCCGGTTGCAGAGTTCTGGTGGTTGATCTCGATCCACAGGGGAACGCTTCAACTGGTTTGGGTGTCGAAGATCGGGACTGGACAACTTATGACCTAATCCTTGACGAGGCGCCACTAGAAGCAGTGGTTCAGGAAACTGAAATTGGAGGCCTTTTCGTAGTACCGGCCACCGTCGACTTGAGTTCCGCCGATATTGAACTGATCTCAAACGAAAAACGCAGTTACCTTTTACATGATGCGCTGCGGCAGACAGCCATAGATGCATTTGAGTTTGATTTTGTTCTAATCGATTGCCCACCGTCCCTAAACTTGCTGACCGTAAATGCAATGGTTGCTGCACACTCGGTACTTGTGCCGTTGCAGAGTGAGTTCTTTGCCCTTGAAGGACTGTCGCAATTGATGCTGACGATTCGAGAGGTTCGCCAAACGGCGAATCCAGATCTGAGAATCGAAGGTGTTGTGTTGACCATGTATGATAACCGCAACAACTTGTCCCGCCAGGTCGAAAAGGACGCACGTGACAATCTGGGTGAGATGGTTTTTAAAACCAAGATACCCAGAAATGTGCGGGTCAGCGAAGCGCCGTCATATGCGTTGCCGGTCTTGCAATATGACTCGGGATCGCTTGGAGCAATGGCGTATCGACATCTTGCTCGCGAGATCATGCACAAGAACAACAAAACCGCAGCCTGAGCGGGAATGAGGAGGGCGACATGAGCGCCAAGAAAGCAAAATCCAGAGGGTTGGGGCGGGGCCTGTCTGCCCTTATGGCAGATGTAAATCCTGAAGCAGAAGGTCGGGCCTCAGTGGATGCGCGCAGGCCTGATCTGAAAGTCCCGATTGAAAAGCTGAAAGCCAACCCAAACCAGCCGCGCCGCACATTCATTCCTGAGCAGCTAGACGAGCTGGCGGCATCGGTAAAGGAAAAAGGCATCATTCAGCCCCTGATCGTTCGAGCGACAGGTTCAGGAGAATATGAGATTGTCGCAGGCGAACGCCGTTGGCGCGCGGCGCAGATGGCGCAGCTGCACGATGTTCCGGTCATTGTGCGTGAATTCGATGACACGGAAGTGTTGGAAGTTGCGATTATTGAAAACATCCAACGTGCAGATCTGAACGCGGTGGAAGAGGCCGCTGGCTATAAGCAGTTGATGGATCGATTTGGGCACACGCAGGAAAAGTTGGCCGAGGCCCTGGGCAAGAGCCGCAGCCACATTGCGAACCTTTTGCGGCTTCTGTCCTTGCCGATGGATGTGCAAGCCTCTGTTATTGAAGGCAAATTATCTGCGGGGCACGCCAGGGCGCTGATTACGGCCGAAAATCCGTCGGAACTCGCGAAACAGATCGTCAAGGATGGCTTATCGGTGCGCGCAACCGAGGCTTTGGTCAAAAAACAGCAGCAAGGCGGCGTTGAACGATCTGCACCTCGCGCCCGAAATCTGGATGCTGGAAAGGATGCAGACACACGTGCGTTGGAAAAGGACCTGTCCGCGATCCTGGCGATGAAAGTGTCGATCAATCACAAGGCCGGAACGGAAACAGGACAAGTCGTTTTGACCTACGAGAACCTGGATCAGCTGGACGATTTGTGCGCCAAGCTCAGCCGTTAGGCCGTGACCAGATAAAGATCATGACGCTGCCCAGCACAACGGCCTGAGTGATCAACACAAAAGGCGGTGCGGACAGCATAACAGAGATTCCGAAAACGGCGGCGATCGAGACGGTTGCCGCCCTTTTTGCGACCGGTCGAATGGCACCGGAACTTTGCCAATCAAGAATCAATGGCCCAAAAAGCTGATGACTCACAAGCCAATTGTGCAGCCGCGAGGATGAGCGGGCGAAGAAAAACGCGGCAAGCAGAAGAAATGGCACTGTTGGAAGAAGGGGTAGGACAACCCCAACAACCGCCATCGCAACGCAAAGCAATCCCAGTCCGGCCCAAAGATACTGCATACTCAGTCCAACAGCTCCCGGATGACTGCGTTCAATACGGCGCGCCCGTCTGATGTGGCTATCAGGCGTCCGTTCCTGCGCTGAACCATGTTGATGTCAGTCAGATGATCCATGGTTTCGGAGGGAAGAGAGTGACCAGAAAGGGCTTGCCACCTGTCTATATCTAGGCCTTCAGTAACCCGCATACCCATCATAAGGTATTCATTCGCCTGATCTTCAAGCGACAATACGCTGCGGTCCTTTTCTCCGTTACCTTTTTTGGCGGTATCGAGCCAGCGCTGGGGGTTCAGATAGGTTTCGGTCGCGTATTTCTGACCATTCAGGGTAATCCTCCCATGGGCGCCGGGCCCAATGCCAACATAGTCGCCATATCGCCAGTAAATAAGGTTGTGCTGCGATTCCGCGCCGGGGCGGGCGTGGTTGGAAACTTCGTAGGCCGGCAAGCCATGTGCCTGGCATATTTCCTGCGTCGCCAGATACATATCGGCGGCACTGTCATCTTCTGGCAGGCCGCGTAATCTACCCACCGCATACCGATCCCCAAAGGCCGTCCCGTCTTCGATCGTCAATTGATATAGTGACAGGTGGTCTATAGCCATCGACAGCGCTTCGGTCAGTTCTGTACGCCAGGCTTCCAGCGTTTGGTGTTGGCGCGCATAGATCAGGTCAAAGCTGACACGCTCAAAGCAATTTCGGGCTGTATCAAAGGCGGCCCGGGCCTCGGCCACCGTATGGATCCGCCCCAGCCGCCTCAGATCTTCATCATTCAGGGCCTGAATGCCCATCGATATCCGATTAACCCCAGCATCGCGGTAAGCCGAAAACCGACCGGCTTCAACCGAGCCGGGATTGGCTTCGAGCGTGATTTCCATGTCATTGGCCGGGTGCCAGAGCGCACGCGCCCCATCGATCACAGCTGCAACGGTTTCCGGATCCATCAGAGAAGGCGTGCCGCCACCAAAAAAGATCGTGTTCAGTACCCGATCCGGCGTTTCAGAGGCGGAACGGCGAAGTTCGCTCAGATAGGCATCAATCCATTGTTTTTGATCAATATTTCTGGAAACATGGCTGTTGAAATCGCAATAGGGGCACTTGGCCTCGCAAAAGGGCCAGTGCACATACAGGCCAAAGCCCCCGTTGCGCCAATCATCCGCCAAAGCAGCCTTTCACGAACATCGCCACCGCGCGGCCGCGATGGCTGATCTTGTTCTTTTCCCAGCGATCCATTTCAGCAAATGTAATGTCGTACCCGTCGGGGACAAACATTGGGTCATAGCCAAACCCACCTTCGCCGCGGATCGGCCAGACCAGATGACCGGGTGCAACGCCTTCGAACACTTCGTCGTGCCCGTCGGGCCAGGCCAGAACCAGTGTACTGCGGAATTGAGCGGTGCGGGGGTGAGGTGCGTTTTTCGCTTCGAGCTCATCATGGGCGCGGGTCATGGCCATCAGAAAATCACGGCCATTGTCGGTTTCGGCCCAATCGGCGGTGTAAACTCCAGGTGCGCCGTTCAGCGCATCGATAGTGATCCCGGAATCGTCCGACAGAGCAGGCAGGCCGGTGGCTTTGGCGGCCGCATGGGCCTTGATCCGCGCATTACCAACAAAGGTGTCCTCGGTCTCTTCGGGTTCCGGCAGGTTCAATTCGCCGGCACCAACAACTGTCACGCCGAAGGGCTCAAGAAGATGCGCCATCTCCTCGAGCTTACCCTTGTTGTGGGTGGCGACCAGTAACCTGTCCCCGTCGAATTTGCGGGTCATGCGGTGGCGGCTTTCTGCGCGGCAGCCAGTTCAGAGACGCCTTTTTCCGCCAGATCCATCAGTTGATCCATTTGCGCACGGCTGAAAACAGAGCCTTCAGCGGACATCTGTACTTCGATCAGTTTGCCGGATCCGGTCATGATGAAGTTACCATCTACGCCCGCTTCGCTGTCTTCGGGGTAATCAAGGTCCAGTACCGGCTGACCCGCATAGATGCCGCAAGACACGGCGGCGACTGGATCAACCAGCGGGTCCGAAATCACATCGCCGGTTTTCATCAGCTTGTTCACAGCCAGCCGCAGCGCGACCCAGCCGCCAGTGATCGAGGCGCAGCGGGTGCCACCATCAGCCTGGATCACGTCGCAGTCTACGGTGATCTGACGCTCTCCCAGAGCAACCCGGTCGACACCGGCGCGCAGGGCGCGGCCGATCAGGCGCTGGATTTCGACCGTACGGCCCCCCTGTTTGCCCGAAGCCGCCTCGCGCCGCATCCGTGTATTGGTGGCGCGGGGCAGCATTCCGTATTCGGCTGTGACCCACCCAAGGCCCGATCCCTTGATAAACGGCGGCACGCGATCTTCGATCGTTGCCGTGCACAAAACGTGTGTGTCGCCCATTTTGATCAGGCAGGAACCTTCGGCATGTTTTGTGAACCCCGTCTCGATTGAAACGGCGCGCATTTCGCTTAAATCTCTTCCAGAGGGTCGCATCGGAATTCCTTTGTTTGCTGGGTTGGGGATAACGTCCCCGTGCCTTAGGATGCAACCCCGATTGACCTTTCATTTGCCTGCTATTTAATGACAAGCGAGCAGGGGAACACGCATGAGCGAAGCGAGCAAGATTCTGGACGAGATGAACGACCGGTCACGTGAAGTGTTCCGGCTGATTGTCGAGAGCTATCTGGAAAGCGGAGAGCCCGTTGGCAGTCGTACTTTGGCACGTACATTGTCCGAAAAAGTCAGCGCCGCAACTGTCCGAAATGTGATGCAGGATCTGGAGTTTCTGGGCCTTCTGGACAGCCCCCATGTCAGCGCTGGTCGAATCCCGACGCAGCAAGGTCTGCGAATGTTTGTGGACGGATTGCTTGAAGTCGGAGACCTGGGCGCCGATGACCGGCAGAAACTGGAACAGACGCTAGGCTCTAACACGGGTGATGTTGGCGGAATGCTGGACCGTGTCGGTTCTGCCTTGTCACACGTGACACAAGGGGCGTCACTGGTTTTGACGCCCAAGCATGAATCGGAAATCAAACATATCGAGTTTGTTTCTCTGGGCCATGATCGGGCTTTGGTGGTTCTGGTTTTCTCGGACGGTCATGTGGAAAATCGTTTGTTCACACCGCCACCGGGGCAAACACCCAGTTCAATGCGTGAGGCCGCGAACTTCCTGAACGCGCTCATCGAGGGGCGGACACTCAGCGAAGTGCGGCGGCAGATGCAGACGCAGATCGACGCGCGTAAGCAGGAAATCGACATTTTGGCGCGTGAGATGGTTGAAGGCGGGATGGCCGTTTGGGACGGAGATGGAAGCGACTCGGCGCGTTTGATCGTGCGCGGGCGCGCGAATCTTCTGAACGAACCCGGTCAGGCCGAGGAACTTGACCGCATTCGCACCCTGTTTGACGATCTGGAACGCAAGCGAGACATCGCCGAATTCCTTGAATTGACTGAAGACGGTGAGGGTGTGCGCATTTTTATCGGCTCTGAGAACAAACTTTTCTCACTTTCGGGTTCCTCTTTGGTGGTGTCTCCTTATATGAACGCTGATCGAAAGATAATCGGTGCGGTCGGGGTCATCGGGCCCACACGTCTGAATTATGGGCGGATCGTACCGATCGTGGATTATACGGCGCAACTGGTCGGCAAGCTGATATCCGACCGGAGCTAGAGGGTAAGAGATGGCAGAGCCCAAGAACGAAGATTTTCTGGACGATATCGCAACCGCCGAGGCGGAAGAACTGGCCGAAGAGCTGATGGACTTCAGCGAAGAGGAGCTGGAGCTGGACGCGCTGCGAGCCGAACGGGACGACTACAAAGACAAGTTCATGCGGGCATTGGCGGATGCCGAAAACATGCGCAAGCGGAGTGACAAGGCACGCCGCGATGCTGAACAGTATGGCGGGTCCAAGCTGGCACGTGATATGCTGCCCGTATACGACAACATGAAACGCGCCCTTGAAGCCGCGACGGATGAGCAGAAAGAAGTCGCTGCTGGTTTGCTAGAAGGTGTTGAACTGACCATGCGTGCATTGAAGGACGTGTTCCACAAGCATGGTATCGAAGTGATCACGCCCGAAGTGGGCGACCGGTTTGATCCGAACGTGCACGAGGCCATGTTCGAGGCACCGGTTCCCGGAACCAAGGCAGGAGACATCATTCAGGTGTCCGCAGAAGGATTTATGTTGCACGATCGCCTGCTGCGTCCGGCGCAGGTGGGCGTTTCTTCCATGCCTGCAAGCTGATCGGCTTCAAAAAAGCCAAGCCTCCGGCGCAAGAGCTTTTGAAGGTGCAGGGGCGGTCAGAATCTGGCCGCCTCTTTCAATTTGTAGATCAGGTCAAGTGCCTCTCGTGGCGTAAGCTCGTCCGGCAGGATGTCGTTCAGCATATCGTTGACCGCCGATGCCTTGGGTGCGGGCGGCGGTGGTGGTGCAGCAGAAAACAGTGGCAGATCGTCTATCAGCGCCTTTTGCTTTCCACCTTCGCGCTCTGTTTTCTCCAGTTGGTTCAGTACAATGCGGGCGCGTTCCACCACGGATGCGGGCAGCCCGGCCAGTTGCGCAACCTGCACGCCGTATGACCGGTCGGCAGCACCCTTGTGGACTTCGTGCAGGAAGATCACTTCGCCTTCCCATTCCTTCACCGCGACCGTGGCATTCTCGACACCTTCCAGCGTCCCGGCCAGCGCTGTGAGCTCGTGATAATGCGTGGCAAACAAGGCACGACATTTGTTGGCTGCGTGCAGATGCTCCAGAGTCGCCCAGGCAATGGAGAGCCCGTCATAGGTTGCCGTTCCACGCCCGATTTCATCGAGGATCACAAGCGCCCGTTCGTCGGCCTGGTTTAGAATCGCGGCGGTTTCCACCATCTCGACCATGAAAGTCGAGCGGCCCCGCGCCAGATCGTCAGAGGCTCCCACGCGGCTGAACAACTGGCTGACCACACCGATATGGGCCTGCTCGGCCGGGACGAAGCTGCCCATTTGGGCCAGCAGGGCGATCAACGCGTTCTGACGCAGGAAAGTCGATTTACCGGCCATGTTTGGGCCTGTCAGCAACCAGATGGCTGCACCGTCATCGGCACTAAGATCGCAGTCATTGGCGACGAAGGCATCGCCGCTTTGTTGGCGCAGTGCGTGTTCGACAACTGGATGCCGACCGCCCTGTATGTTGAACGCGCGGGACGCGTCCACCTGTGGTCTGCACCAGTTTTCCCCGCGCGCCAGATCGGCGAGGGCAGTGGTCAGGTCCAGTTCAGCCAACCCGCGGGCAGCTTGATTCAGTCGTGCTGCGAGGGACAAAATCTCGTCAGATAGCCTTTGATAGAGCCGTTTTTCGATCTCAAGAGCCAGATTCCCGGCATTCAGGATGCGGGTTTCGATCTCGCTGAGTTCAACAGTGGTGAACCGCACTTGGTTGGCGGTAGTCTGGCGGTGGATATAGGTCTCGCTGAAGGGCGGGTTCAGCATCTTTTCGGCATGGGTCGCTGTCGTCTCGATGAAATATCCCAGCACGTTGTTGTGTTTGATCTTCAACGACGTGATGCCGGTATGCTCGGAATATTTTTTCTGGAATCCGGCGATAACGGACCGACCCTCGTCCCGCAGGGTGCGGGCCTCGTCCAGTTCGGCGTCAAAGCCCGGAGCGATGAAACCACCATCACGTGCAAGAAGCGGTGGTTCGGCGACCAGGGCTTCTTCCAGTAAATTCAACAGGTCGTCGAAGCCAACAAGGTTTTGAAGCGCGGTTGATAGCAGAATCGGCACATCCTGATCTGCGCAAATCTGGGCAATGGCTGCCGATTGAGTCAGGCCGTTTCGGACGGCTGCAAGATCCCGAGGCCCGCCGCGCTCCAGCGACAAGCGGGACAGGGCGCGGTCCAGATCTGGCGTCTTCCGCAAAGCTTCACGCAGGTCTGACGCGATAAGACTATCTTCGGCCGCAAAGCTCACCGCGTCTAGTCGGGCGTGAATGATTTCCAGATTGCGTGAGGGGCTGGACAGACGTTGCTCAAGCAAACGGGCACCGCCCGGGGTCACGGTTCGGTCGACTACCGAAAGCAGTGAACCGGCACGTCCGCCAGACAAGGACCGGGTCAGCTCCAGATTGCGGCGCGTTGCAGCGTCGATCTGTACAACGCGGTCTTCGGATTCCTTCAGTGGCGTTTGCAACAGGGGCAGTTTGCCCTTCTGTGTAATCTCCAGATAGTCGATCAGCGCACCCATCGCAGACACTTCGGCGCGTCCAAAGCTTCCGAATGCATCCAGCGCACCCACGTGAAATAAACCGCAGATGCGTTTTTCAGCCGCCGTGCTGTCAAAACTGGCCCGCCCGACAGGGGTGATGGAAATACCCAAGTCACGAACCGGCTCATTCAGTTTGTCTTGCACGCCATCGGCGACGATCAGTTCCGACGGTGCCAGTCGTGCGAGTTCGGGGCTGAGGCGCACCGGTGTCAAAGGCATCACGTGAAACGCCCCGGTCGAGATGTCGGCCCAGGCCAGCGCGGCCTCATCCCGAACTTCGGCATAGGCCGCCAGAAAGTTGTGGCGACGGGCCTCAAGCAGGGCATCTTCGGTCAGTGTTCCGGGCGTCACCAAGCGTACAACATCACGCTTTACGACTGATTTAGAGCCTCTTTTCTTGGCTTCAGCCGGGCTTTCCATCTGCTCGCAGACAGCCACGCGAAAGCCTTTCCGGATCAGTGTCAGCAAATACCCTTCTGCCGAATGCACCGGCACACCGCACATCGGAATGTCTTCGCCATTGTGTTTGCCGCGTTTTGTCAGGGCGATGTCCAACGCCTCGGCTGCGTTGACGGCGTCCTCAAAAAACATCTCATAGAAATCGCCCATGCGATAAAACAGCAGAGCGTCGGCATGAGCCTCTTTAATTTCGAGGTATTGCGCCATCATCGGCGTGACTGTGGACAAAGCGGCCCCCTTCTGGCGTATTCCGGGCGCGACCTTACAAACCCGGTCCCTGCGACGAAAGGTGAAAACGTATTGTCGTTGAGGCGCGCCTTTGCCTGCGCTATGAGGCAAAAGCCCAACAGATGTAAAGAAACGACATTTCCGATGCCCAAAGCGAAGATCACCAAAGAAGAGGCGCTGGCCTTTCACCTCGACCCCACCCCCGGCAAGTGGGAGGTGCAGGCCACTGTCCCGATGACCACGCAGCGCGATCTTTCGCTTGCCTACAGCCCGGGTGTGGCCGTTCCATGTGAAGCAATCGCCGAGAACCCAGAGACCGCCTATGACTATACCAACAAGGGCAACCTGGTGGCTGTAATCTCGAACGGGACGGCGGTTCTGGGGCTTGGGAATCTTGGTGCGCTGGGCTCGAAACCGGTGATGGAGGGGAAATCTGTCCTGTTCAAAAGGTTTGCGGATGTGAACTCGATTGATATCGAGCTGGATACCGAAGACCCGGATGAGTTCTGCCGCGCGGTGCGTCTGATGGGGCCGACCTTCGGCGGTATCAACCTGGAAGACATCAAGGCGCCCGAGTGTTTCATCATCGAGCAGCGCCTGAAGGAAGAGATGGACATCCCCGTCTTTCACGACGACCAGCACGGCACGGCGGTGATCTGCGCGGCGGGGCTGATCAACGCGTTGCATATCTCGGGCAAGAAGATCGAGGATGTGAAGATCGTTCTCAACGGAGCCGGGGCGGCAGGGATTGCCTGTATTGAACTACTCAAATCCATGGGCGCGCGGCACGATAACTGTATCGTCTGTGATACCAAGGGTGTGATCTACCAAGGCCGGACCGAGGGTATGAACCAGTGGAAGTCGGCCCATGCGATCACCACGGATCTGCGCACTCTGGAAGAGGCTATGAAGGGTGCGGACGTCTTTCTTGGTGTTTCGGTCAAGGGCGCGGTTACGCAGGAGATGGTCGCAAGCATGGCCGATAATCCGGTGATCTTTGCAATGGCCAACCCCGATCCGGAAATCACTCCGGAAGAGGCGCACGAGGTCCGCGTGGATGCCATCGTGGCGACCGGGCGCAGCGACTATCCGAACCAGGTCAACAACGTTTTGGGCTTTCCCTATTTGTTCCGCGGCGCGCTGGACATCCACGCGCGTGCCATCAATGACGAGATGAAGATCGCCTGTGCCCATGCACTGGCCAATCTGGCGCGAGAGGATGTGCCGGATGAGGTCGCGATGGCTTATGGCAAGTCGCTGACCTTCGGACGGGATTATATCATTCCTACGCCGTTTGATCCGCGCTTGATCCACCGCATCCCACCAGCGGTAGCAAGGGCAGGGATGGACACCGGTGCGGCCCGCCGCCCGATCATCGACATGGAGGCTTACGAGCTGAGCCTGAAGTCCCGGATGGACCCGACCGCCAGCATTCTGCGCGGGCTGAACGCCCGGGCGCGACAGGCGCAAAGCCGCATGATTTTTGCCGAGGGCGATGATCCCCGCGTGCTGCGCGCCGCCGTCATGTACCAGCGTTCCGGCTTTGGTAAGGCGCTCGTGGTCGGCCGGGCGGATGATGTCAAAGAAAAACTTGAAGCCACCGGTCTTGGCGATGCAGTGCGGGAGATCGAGGTTGTGAATGCTGCAAACACCACCCACCTCGAGACCTATTCGAATTTCCTCTATGAGCGTTTGCAGCGCAAAGGCTTTGACCGCAAGGATATTCACCGTCTGGCCGCGCGGGACCGCCACGTGTTCTCTTCACTGATGCTGGCCCACGGACACGGAGACGGGCTGGTTAGCGGAGCAACACGAAAATCGGCCCATGTAATCGATCGCATCAATCATGTATTTGATGCCGATGCCGCCCATGGCGCCGCCGGCGTGACGGCACTTCTGCATAAAGGCCGGATTGTCCTGATCGGTGATACACTGGTGCATGAATGGCCGGATGAAAACGATCTGGCCAACATTGCCGAGCGTTCGGCCGCAGTGGCCCGGCACATGGGTCTGGAACCTCGGGTTGCCTTTGTCAGTTTCTCGACTTTTGGCTACCCGATTTCGGAACGTGCCGAGAAAATGCATCGTGCCCCGACCGTTCTGGACCAGCGTGGCGTTGACTTCGAGTATGAAGGCGAGATGACTGTGGATGTGGCGCTGAACGTGGATCAGCAGGCGGCTTATCCATTTTCACGCCTGACCGGCCCCGCGAACATCCTGATCGTTCCCGCGCGGCACTCAGCGTCGATCTCGACCAAGCTCATGCAGGAAATGGGCGGCGCTACAGTGATCGGGCCGATCTTGGCGGGTGTCGACAAGCCGATTCAGATTTGCTCGACCGTCTCGACAGCGAACGATATCCTGAACATGGCCATTCTGGCCTCGTGCGACATCGGATAAACCATGACGATCTGGAACCTTGGCTCGATCAACGCGGATATGGTATACGACCTGCCGCATCTGCCTGCGCCAGGGGAAACTCTGGCCGCCCGCGGGCTGGACCGGTTCCTTGGCGGAAAAGGTGCCAATATGTCAGTGGCGGCTGCGCGGGCCGGATCGCGCGTCAGCCATATCGGTGCCGTCGGGCATGATGGGCGCTGGGCGAAGGATCGACTGACGGAATATGGCGTTGACACACGCTATATCTCGGAGGCGGACCTGCCGACGGGGCACGCAATCATTGCGGTGGATGCCGAGGGTGAGAATCTGATCATCCTCTATCCGGGGGCCAACCACGCCTTGGATATCAGCCATCTGGGGCAGGCTCTGTCATCTGCAAACACCGGTGATCTGCTGATCCTGCAGAATGAAACCAACGCACAGGTTGAAGCTGCGCAGTTGGGGCGCAAACTTGGACTGACCGTTTGTTACGCCGCCGCGCCGTTTCAGGCACAGGCGGTTCAGGCGGTTCTGCCCTATCTGGATTTCCTGATCCTGAACGAGGTCGAGGCCGAACAATTGCGGCAAGAGACCGGGATGGCTGCGGCTGACCTTCCCGTTCGGCATGTCATTGTCACGCTGGGTTCAAAAGGCGCTCGGTATTTGCAGCAGGGCAATGACCCGGTGGAATTTGCGGCCCACAAGGTGCAGGCCGTGGATACCACTGGGGCAGGTGATACCTTCACTGGCTACGTACTGGCTGGAATGGATCGCGGAATGCCAATGGAACAGGCCATTCTGCAAGCGAACCGCGCCGCTGCCCTGATGGTCACGCGGCACGGCACGGCCGATGTCATTCCGGATCTGAGAGAAGTGCGCGACGCGTCCTTCGATTAAGACCCGGCAAAAGGCGCATCTGAACCCCAGAGCTGTTTGACGCGCGCGTCACGGCCGCAGGCTTTGCGATATGCCTTATAGGCGCTGTGCTGACGCTTGGGTCCAAAGCGGGTGAAGATCAGCTTGTTCCCTTTGTAATAATCCTGATGATAGGCCTCGGCTGGATAAAACGAGCCTGCGTTCAGAATCGGGGTGACAACATTCTGACCCAGTGCTCGTTGTGCTTCTTTCTTGGCTTGTTCAGCCAACGCTTTTTCGCCTTTGTTAGAGACGAAAATCGCAGTTCGATAGCTGTCGCCCCGGTCGCAGAACTGACCTCCGGCGTCCGTCGGATCAACCGAGCGGAAGAACATGTTCAGCAGTGTTTCACGTGAGACGCGGGCCGGGTCAAAAGTAATCTGCACTGCTTCATAATGACCGGTGCCACCTTTGGAGACCTGATCATAGGTGGGGTTGGCGGATTTGCCGCCGGTATAGCCCGACACGGCCCCGACAACACCCGGTACAGATTCAAAATCGGACTCGACACACCAGAAACATCCTCCTGCAACCGTCAGCGTTTCGGCACCTGCTGCGGGGGCAGGCAGGGCGCGCAGGATCATCGCAAGTGTGATCAGGGTGAACAGAATGGCTGTTTTGAAGGCATCCAGATAAGCGGTCCGTGACATGTCGGGTCTCCTTTCGGCACCATGGTGACCCGAACCCGAATGACATTCAATTGCCTGACATCTGATGTCACGGGCTGGTGAGACGAGTTTATCGGCGGCGGACGTCGGTGGAATACCTTACACCGCGCCGTCTTGGCGGTGGGATATGGGCGTCCCGGCAAGGGGGAGGTCCGCGATGAACCTGCCTTCGGCTTAACCCAGCAACTGCCCCAGTTTCATCGCAACACCCATATTGCCCGAGATTTTAAGCTTGCCTAAAGCGACACCTGTCATCGGGTTCAGTTTTCCGGTCAGAAGCTTGGTCAGGTTGTCCTGCGAGATGCGGATCGTGCAATCCGTTTCCTGGTCCTGAGTCGATGCCTGACTGTCCGCCAGAACAATAACGCCGTCCTCACCACAATCGAATTTCAACGAGCCGTCAAAGGTTTTGCCGTTCAGACCTTTTTGAATTTCGTCGGCGATGTCCTGAAGCATCCGGGTTCCTTTCGCAGTTTCCGAATGCGTAAAGCGTCAGGTATCGAACAGGCAAGGCTGACCCGACTGGAACTTCCCATCACGACGCGCTGAGGCTCTGAACTGTCCGAGCGCAGGGCGCGCCATCATAAAAAGCGTCAAGAACAGCCTGAAACTCGGCCGGAGCATTCGCCACCGAGGAAAACAATGTCATCGAAGAACGAAGCTTTTTTGCATCAACCCCGCCCAGAATATCGCTGGCGTCGCGCCCCTGATGCTGCAGTAACAGCGAGGCCGCATGTGTCAGACGGCGTCGCAGTTCAGGGTGGTTCAGATAGCGTGTCGCTTCATCCAGATCTTCGATGCCGTACAGCTGCGCCATATGGGACTGGCCCAGCTCGGCCAGTTGCGGAAACACGAACCACATCCAGTGACTGGTTTTCTGCCCCTGTTCCAGTTCACGCAGGACATCGGCCCAAACCGTGTCCTGCGCCTCGATGAACATATCGAGCTCGTCGTCGTTGTCGTCTTCGTCAATCACTTGGACAAACGCTTGTCACGCGCGGCCAGCAATTTCAGGCGCAGGGCATTCAACTGGATAAAGCCTGCCGCGTCGGTCTGATCATAGGCTCCGGCGTCTTCCTCGAAGGTCACATGTGCCTCGGAATACAGCGAGTGATCCGACCAGCGGCCCACGGTCGAGGCCAGACCCTTATACAGTTTCACGCGAACGGTGCCGGTGACATGTTCCTGCGATTTGTCGATGGCGGCTTGCAGCATCTCACGTTCGGGCGAGTACCAGAAACCGTTATAGATCAGTTCCGCATATTGCGGCATCAGCTGATCCTTCAGGTGCATAGCGCCACGGTCCATAGTGATGGATTCGATGCCACGGTGTGCTTCCAACAGGATGGTGCCGCCGGGTGTTTCATAGATACCGCGCGATTTCATTCCTACGAACCGGCCTTCGACCAGATCCAGACGACCGATGCCGTGCTTGCCGCCATATTCGTTCAGCTTGGTCAGCAGGGTTGCCGGGCTCATCGCCTCGCCATTGATGCCGACCGCGTCGCCTTTTTCAAAGCCGATTTCGATGAACTCCGGCTCGTTCGGGGCATCTTCGGGGTGGACGGTACGCTGGTACACATAATCAGGCGCCATATCCGCAGGGTCTTCCAGAACCTTTCCTTCGGACGAGGTGTGCAGCAGGTTGGCATCGACCGAGAAGGGCGCCTCACCACGCTTGTCCCTGGCGATCGGAATCTGATTCTGTTCGGCAAACTCCAGCAGCTTGGTGCGGCTGGTCAGATCCCATTCGCGCCATGGTGCGATCACCTTGATGTCGGGGTTCAGCGCATAGGCCGCCAGTTCGAACCGTACCTGGTCATTGCCCTTGCCGGTTGCACCGTGGGCGACCGCATCGGCACCCGTCGCTTCGGCGATCTCAACCAGACGCTTCGAGATCAGCGGCCGCGCAATCGAGGTGCCCAGCAGGTACAGCCCCTCATACTGCGCATTGGCGCGGAACATCGGGAAGACGAAGTCGCGAACGAACTCCTCACGGATGTCCTCGATATAGATGTTCTCGGGCTTGATCCCCAGCAGTTCGGCCTTCTGGCGTGCGGGCTCCAGCTCTTCTCCCTGACCCAGATCAGCGGTGAAGGTCACGACCTCACACCCATACTCGGTTTGCAGCCATTTCAGAATGATCGAGGTATCAAGGCCACCGGAATAGGCCAGAACAACTTTCTTGGGCGCGGACATCTGACTTCCCTTTATGCGTAGAACGATTGGCCCCTAGCGGGTTTTACGCGCGGGGGCAAGTTGTGAGGATTGACGCAGTGACTGAATTGGGGTGAAACGGAGGCAGAGAATAACAAGCATTGGTTGAGAGGGCGGTTTCATATGTTGGGATGGCAAATATTTGTGCATTCGGTGCGGATGGTGTTTGGGAACCTGAAGCAGGTCCTGCAGATCACGGTTGGCCCTGCTCTGATTGGGACTATCGTTATCGTGGGCGTGTTCTTGGCGCTTGGTATTCCGCTTGAAGCGCTTGATGAAAACGCAGTCGATCTGCCACCGGGTGTAAACGCAGGATCAGTCTTTGTCTTTGTGTTCGTTTTGCTGGCGGTAATGTTCGTCACCATGTTCTGGATCGCGGTGTCATGGCACCGCTTCATCCTGATGGAAGAGTACCCCACGGGAATACTCCCGACATTCCGTTTCGACAGGATCCTTGCCTATTTCGGTCGCTTCCTGATGTTGGGGATTTTGATGATGATCGCGTATATCCCCATGGGTCTGCTCGCTGCAGCACTAGGCGAAAGCCTTGCGGGGCTTTCGATCATTCTGATGATTGCATACACCGTTTTTCTGGTCGTATGTTTCTATCGCCTGTCAATTATCCTGCCAGCAGCGGCGATTGGTGATCCCATCTCGCTCAGCGATGCATGGACCAAAACTGCGGGGGTCAGCGGTGCAATTTTGTTGCTTCTCGTCGTTGCATTCCTGTTCCAGGTGTTGGTGCAGCTGGCTTTCACTGTCCTGGCAATAATTCCGGTTTTGGGCGTTTTGCTGACCGTGTTCTTTGGCACGCTCATCCTTCCGATGATCAACATCAGTATCTTTACCACAATGTACGGCGTCTTCATCGAAAAGCGCGAGCTGTCCTGAACCCGTACACATATGTATTCCTTGCCCTTTCAGCGGTGATGGGGCAGGGAAACGCCCATGACTGATATCATGACCCGCGCCCGCGCCGCCGAACAGGCGATGCGCTCAGTTTTTCCGGCAACGCCGCTGCAACGGAATGCTCACCTATCAGACCGCTATGGGGCCGATATCTGGCTCAAGCGCGAAGACCTCAGCCCGGTGCGGTCGTATAAAATCCGCGGTGCGTTCAACGCGATGCGAAAACAGCAGGGGCAGGACCTGTTCGTCTGTGCCAGCGCGGGCAACCACGCGCAGGGCGTGGCCTTCATGTGCAAGCATCTGGGTGTCAAAGGCGTGATCTTCATGCCGGTGACCACACCGCAGCAGAAAATTCAAAAGACCAGAATCTTCGGCGGCGACAATATCGAGATCCACCTGACCGGCGACTATTTCGATGACACTCTGGCCGCCGCGCAAACCTGGTGCACGCAGCAGGGCGGGCATTTCCTGTCACCGTTTGACGATGCGGATGTGATCGAGGGGCAAGCCTCTTTGGCGGTCGAGATCGAAGAGCAAATGGGCGGTGTGCCGGATCACATTGTGCTGCCGGTCGGCGGTGGCGGTATGTCCTCGGGTGTGGCCACATGGTTCGGGGATCGCAGCCATTGTCTGTTTGTCGAACCAGCTGGAGGTGCTTGTCTTCGGGCTGCATTGGCTGCGGGGCATCCTGTGTCGCTGGATCATGTGGACACCTTCGTCGATGGTGCTGCGGTTGGACGGATCGGTGAGAAACCGTTTGAACTGTTGAAATCACGCCATCTGTCGGACGTGCTGGTCCTGTCCGAGGACCGAATCTGCACCACCATGATCGAGATGCTGAATGTCGAAGGCATTGTTCTGGAGCCCGCCGGCGCCCTGGCGATCGAAGCGGTGGGCGATATCCAAAGCTTTGTACGGGGCAAAACCGTGGTCTGCGTAACATCGGGCGGTAATTTCGATTTTGAGCGCTTGCCTGAGGTCAAGGAACGCGCCCAACGCTATTCCGGGGTGAAGAAGTATTTCATCCTTCGCCTGCCGCAGCGCCCGGGCGCATTGAAAGAGTTTCTGGGCATTCTGGGCCCCGAGGATGACATTGCCCGCTTTGAATACATGAAAAAATCAGCCCGCAATTTCGGTTCGGTCCTGATCGGGATCGAAACCCGCAAGCCTGAAAATTTCATGCGTCTGTTTGCGCATCTGGATGAGGCAGGGTTCACCTACACCGACATAACCGAAGACGAAACGCTGGCGCAGTTCGTGATTTAATCCAGGTTCTGGCGCAGCTCAGCCTCGAATTTCTGTTTCGAGCTGTCAAATTCGACCAGAATAGCGGGCAGATCGACATCCCCGCCCTGACCTGCGGCCGCCTGCCGTTCGCCGTCCTGACAGAGTTTCGAGAACTGGTCGAATCCAAGACTGAGCGCGCTGCCCTTCAGGAAATGCAGATTCTGTTCCAGTTCGGACCGGCTTGTATCCTGATGCAGGCGGGCGATGACCTCCTGTACTTCTTCCAGAAAGATGTCGACCACTTCATCAAACTCATCCGGGCCAACTTCGTCCCGCAATTGCCTGACTCTGCCCCAGTGGATCATACTGCGTCACCTGCCGTTGAACATGCGTTTTCAAGAATAGGCAACACCAGTAAACACCAGGTTAAACGCCAAGCGGGATTGCAGCCTTCGGTCTTCACCGGATGTTAAAACCGTCGCCACTAGGATCGCCGTGTGTGAATGAACGCATCAGATCAGAGGGTAAATGGTGCCAAGGACGAGTCTTGAGGAAACCAGATCAGATCTGGATTTCGGCGCGATCCGTAAGGTGCTGGTGGTGGATGACAGCCGTCTGCAGCGGCGCATCCTGGTCGCATCGCTCAGAAAATGGGGCTTTGAGGTGGTCGAGGCGGAGACGGGCGATGCCGCTTTGGCGCATTGTCTGGATGATCCACCCGACCTTGTTCTCAGCGATTGGGTCATGCCGGGGATGAGCGGGCTTGAGTTTTGCAATGCGTTTCGCGCTCTGGATACCGATCAATACTGTTATTTCATCCTGCTGACTTCAAAAAGCGAAAAGCAGGAGGTTGCACGCGGGCTGGATGCCGGGGCAGACGATTTTCTGATCAAACCCCTTGAGGCGGATGAGTTGCGGGCACGCATATCCGCAGGCGCGCGCATTCTGGACATGCAGCGCGAGCTTTCGCAGAAAAACCGCCTGATTGAGTCCGCGCTGGAGGAACTCAGGCTGGCTCATGACGCGATCGACAAGGACCTCATACAGGCCCGTAAAATCCAGGAATCGCTGGTTCCGGAATTTACGCGGAGCTTTGGAAGATCCCGGGTCAACCTGTTGTTGAAACCCTGTGGCCATATTGGTGGAGACCTTGTTGGCATGTTCTCGCCCGGGGTCAATCGGCTGGGGTTCTACAGCATCGATGTATCCGGACATGGCATCACCTCGGCCATGATGACGGCGCGTCTGGGCGGTTATCTTTCAAGCAAACACTTTGATCAAAATGTCGCAATGGAAAAGAGGTTCAACAAATTCTACGCACTGCTGCCTCCGGAAGACGTCGCCAATATGCTCAATTCCCGATTGATGGCGGATGAAGGGATCGAGGAATACTTCACGATGGTCTACGCCATTGTGGATCTTCGAAACGGGCATCTCAAAATGGTACAGGCCGGGCATCCGCATCCGCTCCTGCTGCGGCAGGATGGCAGTACTGAATATCTGGGTGATGGCGGGTTGCCGATCGGGCTGATCGAAGACGCGAGCTTTCAGCAGATCGAGACTCACATGAAACCCGGCGACAAGCTGTTGGTGTACTCGGACGGGTTTACCGAATGTCAGCTCGCTGAAGGTGGTTTGCTGGAAGAAGACGGTTTGCGAGAGATGGCCCAGCAGTGCATTTCTGCAAAGGGCGGGTCGGAGTTTCTGGACGACATGTTCTGGCGATTGACGCAAGAGATTTCGCTCAAAGATAGCATTGGGGATGACGTATCCGCCGTTTTCTTCGAATATAACGGGCCTTAAAGCGAACTGAGATGCATTTCCGCAAAGTGCCGGTCACCGTCATTGCCCAGCAATCCAACGGCATCGGTGGCTTCCATCCACAAAGCTTCGTGGAACGCTTCGCTCGGAGGGCCTTTGCGGCGTACGGGACGGGCGCGGTAGATCAGGCAGACTTTTTCAGCCCACAGATCGTATTCGGGCATATAGGTGAACCGACGAAAAGCTCCGACACGACGCGGGTTGGCGACGTGCCACCCGGTTTCTTCATAGACTTCGCGATGCAAGGCTGAAATCGGTGATTCGCCTGGATCGATGCCTCCACCCGGCAATTGCAGATCTGGGCCCGGCTCTGTCTGACAGGTCAACAGCAATTGCCCGCCACGTGGCAAAAGGGCATAGACGCCAACCCTCCGGGTATATTTCCGCCCCGTCTCGGGGGTTTCACCGAACCGCCTGATCATGTATGGCCCCTTACAACCCAATCTGTACGACCTATATGGTGCCGGTATGCCAACCCGTGGCGTGTAAGGAAACCCCATGTCTCTTGGAACAAAAATCGCGTGGGACGATACCGTCCTGCCCTTTCAACTTGATGCATCCGACATGCGCGGCCGCGTGGCCCGTCTGGATGGCGTGCTGGATGGTATCCTGAAACAGCATGACTATCCCAAGCAGGTCGAGGCGCTGGTGGCCGAGATGGCCTTGCTGACCGCGTTGATCGGCCAGACAGTTGCGCTGCGCTGGAAATTGTCGTTGCAAGTGCAGTCCAAAGGGGCGGTCCGCATGATCGCCACCGATTATTATGCGCCGCAGGAAGAGGGTCAGTCCGCTCAGATTCGGGCTTATGCCAGCTTTGACCGGGACCGGTTGACCAATTCCGCGCCTTTCGATCAGGTGGGTGAAGGGTATTTTGCCATCATGATCGATCAGGGTGAGGGCACACAGCCGTACCAGGGCATCACTCCGCTGTCCGGTGGATCGCTGAGTGAATGTGCCGAGGCTTTTTTTGCGCAATCCGAACAGCTGCCGACACGGTTTTCGCTGAGCTTCGGCAGATCGACCGAGCCGGGCGTGGGCGAGCATTGGCGCGCAGGCGGCATCATGCTGCAGCACATGCCCAAAGCGTCACCCTTTGCAGCGTCGGGTGAAGGAACGGGTGAAATCCTGACCGCTACCGATCTGGTTGATGGCGAAGAAGGTGAAAACTGGGGTCGCGTCAACATCCTGCTGGATACTGTCGAGGATTTGGAAATGATCGGCCCCTCTGTTGCGCCGACCGACCTTCTGGTTCGCCTGTTTCACGAGGAACAGCTGCGTGTTTATGATGCGCAATCTGTGCAATTTGGCTGCACCTGTTCCGAGGATCGTGTGCGACAGAGCCTGTCAATCTATTCGGCCAAGGATATCGAAAAGATGACCACACCCGAGGGCGAGGTCACCGCGGATTGTCAGTTCTGCGGGGCTCATTATGTGTTGGACCCGGCAACTGTCGGGTTCGATGCCGAAGACACCAAAGGTGAATGACCCAGTTGAAAAGATCCGGGCGGGCCTGCGCCGCCCAGGTCACGGGTCCAGCGATTTTGACCTGAACCCGGATACCGTTCTGCCGCCCGGGCGCCGGTTACGGCCCGCCGGTGTTCTGGTGGCAATTTCTCTGGCTGAAGATACACCGCAGGTCATCCTGACCAAGCGCTCATCCGCGCTGAAGCATCACCCGGGCCAGATCGCCTTTCCCGGTGGCAAACAGGACGAAGCCGATGCTGATGTTACAGCAGCGGCTTTGCGGGAAGCTCAGGAAGAGATCGGCCTGCCCCCGGAAATGCCAGAGATCCTCGGGTTTCTGCCGACGCATGAAACCGTGACCTCGTTCACCGTAACACCTGTGGTCGCTGTATTGCGGGACCGGTTCCAACCCGTGCCTGAGCCCGGCGAAGTGGACGAAGTTTTCTCGACCCCCCTTGCCCATCTTTTGAATCCTGAGAATTATCTGGTTGAGTCGCGCCGATGGCGCGGCCAGAGACGCAGATACTACGCAGTTCCGTACGGCCCGTATTACATTTGGGGCGCGACCGCCCGCATATTGCGCGGGCTTGCAGCACGGGTGAATGAATGATGCAGATTGACGAGCCCTGGATCAGTGAGCCAGCGACCCAAAAAGTCTGTTCGGCCCTGACCTCATCCGGGGCTCAGGCGCTTTTTGTGGGTGGCTGCGTGCGCAACGCGCTGCTTGGCGCGCCGGTTTCGGATATCGACATCGCCACCGACGCAAAACCCGAGCGGGTCATCGAAATGGCTCAGGCTTCCGGGCTCAAGGCCATTCCAACCGGCATCGAGCATGGTACGATCACAGTGGTCAGCGCAAGTATCCCGCACGAGGTCACGACCTTCCGCCGTGACGTGGAAACCGACGGTCGTCGCGCTGTCGTGGCATTTTCCGATCACGTCGAAGAAGACGCGGCGCGACGTGATTTCACAATGAACGCGATTTACGCACAGCCCGATGGCACTGTTTTAGACCCGCTTGGGGGCCTTCCCGACCTTAAGGCCCGGTTGGTGCGGTTTATCGGAACAGCCGAGAATCGTATACGTGAAGACTATCTCCGCTCGCTTCGTTACTTTCGTTTTCACGCCTGGTATGGGGATCCGGATGCCGGTTTTGATCCCGATGCTCTGGCCGCCATCGGTGCCAATCTTGACGGGCTGGAATCGCTGTCGCGCGAGAGGGTCGGGGCCGAACTGCTGAAATTGCTGGCATCGCCTGATCCAGCCCCCGCCGTTGCGACCATGCGCAGTACAGGTGTTTTGGCCCGGGTGTTACCGGGTGCGGACGATCGGTCTTTGGCCCCTTTGATCGCGCTGGAACGGGCGGCTGGTGCCGATCCCGATCCGGTGCGTCGCCTGGCTGCGATTGCTACGCCCGATAATGCCGCCACATTGCGGTTGAGCCGTTCGCAGTTGCAACGCCTGATCAGGATGCGCGAAGAGGCACAGGCCGCAACCAGTATTGCTGAACTGGGATATCGCTATGGCGACGAAGGTGGTTTGCACGAGACGCTTTTGCGCTGCGCTTTTCTGGAACAACCCTGGTCCGAAGATTTGCGGCGCGATCTGCACGCCGGGGCAGCAGCGCGTTTCCCCGTCCAGGCCAGGGATCTGATCCCCAACTTCACCGGCCCGGCGCTGGGCAAGAAGCTGGCCGAGCTGGAAAAACGCTGGATCGCATCCGGTTTTGCGCTGTCTCGCGAAGAGTTGCTGGCACACTAGTTCGAAGTCTCAAAAAGGGATGACAACATTGATCCTTTGTGTTTAGGTGCGCCAGTCACATGGATGGAGGAATGCGAATGTATTACGGGATCTGGTTCGGCTAAAGCCGGGACACTTGCCCCGTAAAGGGTGGTGTTCAGGCGCCATCTTTCTTCGCACGTCTTTAGTTTCTGCTCAATCGGAGCACTCTCCATGTTTCGCTATTTCGAAAACCTTGTTGACCCTTTTGTTGCCTACCGCGAGGCTGACATACCGCCGACGCGCTTGTGGCCCTTCATGCTGGACTATTCGCGACCGTTCTTTCGGGTATTTTTCTGGGCGGCGCTGATTTCCATTGTCGTCGCGGGCGTTGAAATCGGACTGATCTATTACATGGGTCGCGTTGTGGATATGTTGGGCGGTACGCCGTCAGAGGTCTGGCAAAACCACGGAACGGAATTGCTTTTGATGGCGGCCTTTGTGTTGCTATTTCGACCGCTTCTGCATCTGGTCGATGTACTTATTCTGAACAATACGATCTTGCCAAACTTTGGCACATTGATCCGCTGGCGTGCGCACAAACATGTTTTGCGTCAATCAGTTGGCTGGTTCGAAAACGACTTTGCCGGGCGGATTGCAAACCGGATCATGCAGACACCGCCTGCGGCCGGTGAAGTGGTCTTTCAGGTTTTTGACGCGATTTCCTTTTCGTTGGCCTATTTGATCGGTGCGGCGTTCCTGCTGTATGCGGCGGATCCGCGATTATTGATCCCGCTGTTGATCTGGTTTGCGTTCTATGCGGCACTGGTGCGATGGACTGTTCAGCGTGTCGGTCCGGCGTCAAAGGCGGCATCGGACGCGCGTTCGACGGTCACGGGACGGGTCGTGGACAGCTATACGAACATCCATTCGGTCAAAATGTTTGCCCATGGCCCGCAAGAGCTGGACTATGCCCGTGAAGCGATCGAGGAAACCCGCCGGACATTTCAGATCGAAATGCGAATATTCACTATCATGGATGCCGTTCTGGTCGCATTGAACGGCATGCTGATCGTGGGCGTTGTGGGCTGGGCGATCGCGTTGTGGATGCAGGGCAGCGCTTCGGTCGGAGTTGTTGCAGCGGCCACGGCGCTGACCCTGCGCCTGAACGCCATGACCGGATGGATCATGTGGGCCCTGACCAGCTTTTTCCGCCAACTTGGTATCGTGGCCGAGGGGATGGAGACCATTGCCCAGCCCATCGATTTGATCGATGCACCTGATGCAAAACCCTTGCGGCTCGGCAAGGGAGAGATCCAGATCCTTGACCTCTCGCATCACTATGGTCGCGAGGCCGGCGGCTTGGACCATATCAATCTGACCATTCAACCGGGTGAAAAGATTGGCCTGATCGGTCGCTCCGGCGCTGGCAAATCGACCTTGGTAAAGTTGCTGCTGCGGTTCTACGACGTTGAGCGCGGTGCGATTTTAATTGATGGTCAGAACATTGCGAACGTTACCCAGGGCAGCCTGCGCAGTCATATCGGTATGGTTCAACAAGACAGCGCCTTGCTGCACCGCTCTGTACGCGACAACATCCTTTATGGCCGGCCGGATGCGTCCGAGGCGCAGATGATCGCCGCCGCCAAGCAGGCCGAAGCGCATGAGTTTATCCTCGACTTGCAAGATCCGCAGGGTCGGACCGGGTACGACGCACATGTCGGCGAACGGGGGGTGAAGCTCAGCGGTGGACAGCGGCAGCGCGTGACGCTGGCGCGGGTGATCCTGAAGGATGCGCCGATCTTGTTGTTGGATGAGGCGACATCCGCGCTAGATTCCGAGGTCGAAGCGTCAATTCAGGAAACCCTCTACGGCATGATGCAAGGAAAGACCGTGATCGCCATCGCCCACCGGCTCAGTACCATCGCGCAGATGGATCGGATTCTGGTTATGGATGCTGGCCGTATCGTTGAGGAAGGCACGCATTCCGACCTTCTGGCGCAGGGTGGCCTTTACGCCCAATTCTGGGCGCGGCAATCTGGTGGTTTCATGAACCCGGAGGCCGTTGAATGAGGGTTGCCGACCTCATCTATCCGTTCAGGAACATCGAAACGCCCCCGCCGCAGACGTTGGGGGCGTTCATTCGCTGGAGCCTGTCCGGCGCGTGGCCGATGTTGTTTGTTGCGGCAATCTTCTCGGCCACTGCAGGTGCGATGGAGGCGGGGACAGCGTGGATTCTGGGCCGTGTGATTGATGTGGCGATATCAAGCGGGCCCGAGAATTTTCTGACCCCGGCGAATATGTGGATGATCTTCGGTGCGGTCGCCTTCTTTATGTTGCTTCGCCCGATCCTGTTTGGCCTGTCATCTTTGTCGAACAATTACATTGTCATGCCAAACATCACACCTTTGGTGCTGGCCAAGCTGAACCGTTGGACGCTGGGCCAATCGGTGACGTATTTCGATGACGACTTTGCCGGCCGGATCGCTCAGAAACAGATGCAGACATCGAACGCCATGGCGTCGGTCGTGTCGGAAACCATCAGCGCGATTGTGTTTGCCCTGGCGTCTCTGGTGGGGTCTTTGCTTTTGTTAGGGTCTATACATCCTTTGGTGATGTTGCCCTTTGCCGCGTGGCTGGTGATCTACTTCCTGCTTGTGCGCTGGTATTTGCCGCGCATCCGAGTGCGGTCGGCGGCGCGGGCCGGGGCGCGGGCGATGGTGTCCGGGCAGGTGGTTGATACGATCACCAACATCAAGACTGTAAAGCTTTTCGCCCATTCCGCTTTTGAAGATCAGGCCGCGCGTGAATCGATGGTGGATCTGCGTGAAAAATCTCTGGATTTTGGCAAGTTGTCGGCCAGTTTCCGGTTCATCCTCATGACGCTGGCTGGAGTCCTGCCCGTCTTGCTGCTGGGCGCAACCTTGTGGCTGTGGCAGGGCGACATGGCGACCGCCGGGGATATCGTGGCTGCTGGGGCCGTTTCGATCCGTATAGCTCAGATGACCGGTTGGGTCAGTTTCACGTTGATGGGGCTGTATGCCAATGTCGGTGAAATTGAAAACGGGATGAAAACACTGGCCAAGCGTGACCGGATCGAAGATATGCGCGGCGCGAAGGACCTTGATGTGACGGAAGGATCGATTTCCTTCGAAGGCGTCAGCTTTGCCTATGGTCGCGATATCGGTGGGGTCATGGATTTGACCCTGACCATCGATCCGAGTGAAAAATTGGGCATCGTCGGTGCCTCGGGGGCGGGGAAATCCACGCTCGTTTCGCTGTTGCTCAGGCTCTATGACAAGGAAAATGGCGCTATTCGTATCGATGGCCAGGACGTATCGCAGGTGACGCAAGACAGTCTGCGCCGGCAGATCGGTATGGTCACGCAGGAAACGGCGATGTTCAACCGATCCGCTCGTGAGAATATTTTGTATGGTCGGCCGGACGCGTCAGAGGCCGAGATGATCAAGGCCGCAAAGAAGGCCGAAGCGCATGACTTCATCCTGAGTCTTGAAGATGCTCATGGTCGTAAGGGCTATGATGCTCATCTGGGGGAGCGTGGCGTAAAGCTCAGCGGCGGACAGCGGCAACGGATCGCTCTGGCGCGGGCCATTCTGAAAGATGCCCCAATTTTGGTTCTCGACGAAGCGACATCGGCGCTGGACTCCGAGGTTGAAGCTTCGATTCAGACTGCGCTGCATCGGGTGATGCAGGGTAAAACCGTGCTGGCCATAGCGCACCGTCTGTCCACGCTCAGCGAAATGGACCGCATCGTTGTTTTTGATCAGGGACGGATCGTGGAAACCGGAACCCATGAGGCGTTGCTGGACCTGGGCGGGCTGTATGCACGGTTCTGGCACCGGCAGTCGGGCGGCTTCATTCAGGCAGAAGCTGCGGAATAAGGGTTTTGTTGCTGTGAAAGCCCGGCTATCAGGCCTCCCATGACGCAGCAATTCACAATCACACGGCTTGGACATCAGGGCGACGGCATTGCCGATGGCCCCATCTACGCCCCACGCACCCTTCCGGGCGAAATCGTCAGCGGCACCCTTGTTGGCCAGCAATTGACCGATATCCGGGTCGACACACCGTCCGAACATCGTGTCAAAGCTCCTTGCCGCCACTACAAAGCGTGCGGTGGCTGCCAGTTGCAGCACGCATCTGATGCATTTGTGACCGATTGGAAGCTGCAAATCGTCAACAACGCGCTGACGGCGCAAGGTCTCGAAGCGCCACTGCGCCCAATACACACATCGCCCGAACAGTCGCGGCGGCGCGCTACGATTGCCGTAAGGCGCACGAAGAAGGGCACGTTGGCGGGGTTTCACGGTCGTGCATCGGGCACGATCACAGAGATACCCGACTGCCGGTTGCTTGAGCCGGAATTGATCGCGGCTATTCCGGTGGCCGAGGCGCTGGCTGTTCTGGGAGGAAGCCGCAAGGGCGCTTTGGCCGTCACGCTCACACTGTCCGAAGGTGGTCTGGACGTGGCTGTCAAAGGCGGCAAACCTCTGGACGGCCCCTTGGAACTGGCGTTGGCGCAGGCGACTGAGAAGCATGGTCTGGCCCGGCTCAGCTGGGATGGTGAGGTTATTGCCATGCGGCATGCGCCGGTTCAGCGTTTTGGGACAGCCAGCGTCACGCCGCCTCCCGGAGGTTTTTTGCAGGCAACAAAGGATGGCGAACAGGCTCTATTACAGGCTGTTTTCGAAGCAACACAAGGTGCGAAGCGTATCGTTGACCTGTTTTCGGGCAGCGGAACGTTCTCACTGCCATTGGCGGAAAACGCCGAAGTTCACGCGGTTGAAGGCGAAGCTGCCATGATTCAGGCACTCGATCAGGGCTGGCGCCGGACACAGGGGTTGAAACGTGTAACGACCGAGGTCCGCGACCTGTTCCGCCGCCCGCTGATGCCGGACGAGCTGAAATCTTTCGACGCGATAGTGCTGGACCCGCCCCGCGCCGGTGCCGAAGCGCAGGTAAATGAGATTGCACAGTCGCAACGCCCGGTGATTGCCTATGTATCGTGCAGTCCTGTCACCTTTGCGCGCGATGCGAAAACGCTGGTTAACGCGGGTTACACCCTTGAATGGGTACAGGTCGTTGACCAATTTCGATGGTCTTCACATACGGAACTCGCTGCGCGGTTTGTCCTGAGCGCCGCAACTTGATCAGGCAGGGGAATGCGACTCATGGGGTTTAAACAGCGTTTGCTGAACATTATCGAAGCGCCGGTATTCGGTCGCTTCATTACTGCTGTCATAATCTTCAATGCCATTCTTTTGGGGATGGAGACATCGCCAACCCTGATGGAGTTAGCAGGTCCGCTGATCGTCGCGCTGGATAGACTTTGCCTGACGATCTTCGTGGTCGAAATTACCATGAAGCTGATCGCCACCGGGCGCAGGTTCTTTACCAATGGCTGGAACATTTTCGATTTCCTGATCGTAGGCATCGCCCTGGTTCCCAGTGCCGGAGGTTTGTCGGTGCTGCGTGCCCTGCGAATTTTGCGGGTGTTGCGCGTGATTTCCGTCGCGCCTCGCCTGCGTCGCGTGGTCGAGGGGTTCATCTCCGCCCTTCCCGGAATGGCCAGCGTGTTTCTGCTGATGGCAATTCTGTTCTATATCGGGGCGGTTATCTCGACCAAGTTGTTCTCGACATCGTTCCCGGGTTGGTTCGGCGATCTGGGCCTGTCTGCTTATACGCTATTCCAGATCATGACATTGGAAAGCTGGTCGATGGGCATCGTGCGCCCGGTGATGGAGATCTATCCCTATGCCTGGGTCTTCTTTGTTCCATTCATCATGGTCACCACATTTGCCGTGGTGAACCTCTTGGTGGGTCTGATCGTAAATTCGATGCAGGATGCCCACCACGCCGAGGATGAAGTTAAAACCGACGCCTATCGAGATGAGGTTCTGGAACGGCTGGAAAGCATTGAACGTCGACTGGCCGAGCAGTCGAACATCAAAAAGTGATTTCAGTTTTTTCCTTTTTTGGCATAATGATCAAAAAAAAGCAGAGCAGGCAGTGAAACATGGATCGTCGAGTATTCGGATTGGGGGCGTTGGCAACGCTGAGCCTTTCGGCTTGTGCCTCTGGCAGCCCAAGATTTCTGACTTATAAAGGACCCGAGGTGACATCGTTGGTGGTCAACAAGAGCACGCGTAAGCTTTACTTGTTGCACCACGAAAGAATCCTCAAGGAATATGATGTCGAATTGGGGTTTGCGCCGAATGGAACAAAGAACCAGCGCGGCGACGGCCGGACGCCCGAGGGCACTTATCTGATCGACCGTCGCAACCCCAGAAGCCGATATCATCTGTCCATAGGCATATCCTATCCCAACTCGCAGGATGTCGCCAAAGCCAAGGCCGCGGGCGTTGATCCGGGTGGAGATATATTCATCCACGGAGAACCCAATCTACGCTCAGAGCGGAAACGCGCAAAAAAGACGCGGGATTGGACGGCAGGATGCATCGCGGTCAAGAATGACGAAATCGAAGAGATCTATTCGATGGTTAACAAAGGCACGCTGATCACCCTGCGTCCTTAGGCTGTTTTCGGCAGCCAGTCACTGAACCCGAAGGTTTCATAGTCGCGCTGGTACGCTGTAACTGCCTGCGCCTCGAGGTTTTCGTCGTAGATTTGATCCAGAGCGTATGGTTCATCCGGCGCGCAGTGACCTGGTGGAGGCGGGTCTGAATGCCCCAGGTTGCGTGCCAGATCCGGCAAAGCCGTCATCAGGTCCTCTTCTCTCAGAATCAGATCCGGCATGGTGAAGGATGCGATTCCCTCCAGTGTTCTGGACTGGCTGCACCACGTACCGTCTACGCGGATCGGCGTCTGCCCGTTCAGGTTGAGGCGCAAAAAGCCCAGAAAACCCGAAAATGCTTCACGGTGTTGTTCGACAGAATAATTGGTGTCCCGTACTTGCCCCGGGATTGGCAGTTTGAGCCGGTTACGAAGATAGTTCCGCACCATCTTGTAGCTGCCTGGCCCCGTACTCAGAATGTGTTGACAAAACACCGTATGTGCCCGGGCCAGAGGGTGCCGCAGAACCGTGAATTGCCGATGACCGGGATGGTTCTGCTTCCAGGAACGGACCTGTTTGCGGTTCTGGTCCGTGATCAGTTTGTCCTTCGGGCATCCGTCCAGATCAGCCAGCCACTGCTCAATAACAGGCTCTATTCCACCGCGAATAGGCAAATACATCAATGGAGACCGGGCGGCGGCAACGTAAAGCGGCACAGCCGCCCCGCGCTGCGGTTCAAAGCTTGTTGACCGATGCAATCCGAACCGATCCTGGTCGCACAGTGCTTGCTTCATCTCTTCAGGATTGGTGACCTTGGACAAAGCCGGTGACGGGTTTTGTGGCTTCAGGGAATCATCCAGCCTGGTCAGCCGCGCCTCGACGCCCAACCATGCAGCCAGCCCGTTTATGACCTCCAACTCGGTCAGGTCGTCATAGTTAATGAAGAACCCTGTTTGGCCTGTTTTTTGCAAGTGCCGTTGCACCATAAGCCGATGGCCTTGCACCTGGTTCAGATAATCCGAAAACTCGTCGGCGTCGAAGACAACCTGCGCGTCGACGCGACGTTTGACATTCTTCAGCAGCCACTGCTGCGTTTTCCGCGCGATTTTCAGCGACAGATAGCTGTCCAATGGATTTCGGGTCAGAAGGATCTTGGCACAGCACGGGTCGTTCAGCATGGGTTTCAGGATACGTGGGTCATGGTCTTCGAAATATCGAAAGCCATTGATGTCGCCCGGCGCTGATCGGATGGCTTTGAGCATTCGCATCGGATCCGCATCCCGGTCTTCCAGCGACAGGCCGAGCAGGTGGTCGGATTTCAGGCTGCCGACGAAATGCGGGTTGAATGCCTCTCCGTGACAGGTAATCCCATCCATCGCATTCAGGTTGGCTTCGAGCAGGTTCGAACCTGTTCGCATGGCGGCCAAAATCACGAAGTAGTCAAAACTGGCTGACATGGGCAATCACTGCACCAGATATGGTTTTCGGTAGGGTTTTGCCTGACGGCCGAATACGTCGTCCGCCGGGAAGTCGCCCATCAGATAAGGGTGCATTCCCTGATTCTTGAGGTTTTGCAGGAACTTCCCGAATCCGGACAGATCGACCATGGTTGGCACTTCGGTCAGGTGGCTGGTCGGTTGCATGCCTATTTCTTCAAGCACTGCCTGCAATGCATCCATCGGAGATTCAATGAAATCTGCCAACGTCCAACTGCGCATCCGCGCTTTGGTCCAGACCGATGTCAGCACCTCAAGCTGCTTGGTTTCAATTCGTTGCAGGCGCGCCGCCTCACACCGAATTTCCGAGAAGTTCATATTGGATCGGAACAGTGGAATTGCCCACGCGCCAGTGATGACCGAAATCTGAGCGTTTTTGTCCCGCGCCAGAAACCAGTTGATCTCCTGGGTGTCCCGCGGGCTGAACTGGAAACACTGGCGCTCGCCCCGCGTATTCCAGATCAGGTTCGACAAAAAGGCGGTTGGGTTGTAGTCCCGCAGCTCTGCACTGTCGCTGAGAGCCCCATTTGTTATGGCTTCCCCTTGCGAAAAACCGACGCGCCCCGGCCCGAAAAGATGCCCGTGGACTCTGGTTCCCGTGGTCGCGGCCAGCCATGGTTCAAAATCCTCGAACAGTTCTGAAAAGCCTTGAAATACGGAATACTGTGACGATGTCAGACCGTTTTCACTGCCATGCCGGGGAAACCGGCTTTGCATGTACAGCCCGTCGCGTCCACGAGTTCGCCGCTCCACAGCTTTGGAGAATACACGGTCGATCTTGCCCGGATTGGGTTCCGCCGGTTTCATTGCTCCTGTCTGATCTGTCAGGAATGCCTGGTACAACCGTTCCGCG
This sequence comes from Ruegeria sp. CDSA141, assembly GCF_059612005.1. NCBI lineage: Bacteria > Pseudomonadati > Pseudomonadota > Alphaproteobacteria > Rhodobacterales > Roseobacteraceae > Ruegeria > Ruegeria sp. CDSA141. The sequence goes on along the minus strand of NZ_JBXWPT010000011.1, from coordinate 66,027 downwards.
CGAGGCCAGATTTTTCGGGCCACAAAACAATCTGATCGGCGCAGCAATTGCAGATGATCGTCATAGAAGATGTGTGGACGGCCCTGATAATCGAATTTGGACAGGGTCAGAGACCGGCTTTCTATATGCGTGGAATACAACCGCGCCAACGTCTGAAAATAGCTTTCATCCGGAATCCAGACATGGCGGAAGTACTTGTCATATAGCTTGCGTCTGGGATCCTGAAGGATTGCGGACAGCGTTTGACGGGTCAGGCACCACCACTGACTGCCCATATGCGGAACCAGGCCGTCGGGGATTTGCCTGCGAAATCCTACGGCGCGCTGAAGTTTTACATATGCGTCGAATAATTTGCGATGCTTGCGCCAGGAAAACGGAAACCGCAGGGTGAACCGTTCATGATCCAGCCCGCCGATGGTCCAGCTGACATCAGACGTGGTCGCGCTTTCGATGAAATCGACGCGCGGCCTGTCTGACAGGTAATCGATCAGTTCCTCGACTGGTCGCAAGGGCAAGCAGGCCCCCGAGGCCAGAAACACATGGCGAACTTCTGGGAATTGCTCCAACATCAACTCGGAGGCGCTTTGCGAGGCGGCAACAATGCCCCAGCCACCCCAGTCACACCGATGTCGATCTGAAAACACGATCGCGGGATTGTTGGAACAGGACGCTACAAATCGGGAATAGACATCGTCTGACACCTTGCGATCCACGTGGATGACCACCGGGCATCCTGCAGCCGTCCAGTGGCGTGCGACCTGTTCGGCACGGTCCAGCGACGTATGAACCAACATGACAATACCCAGACCGCTCATGCCCAGTTTCCTTTCGACATGAGGCCAAGGATCTCAAGCTGCCGCCAGTTGATATAGGCCTCGGACCACTCGCACCAGAAAACGGGCTTGTCCTCAAGCTGTGTCGCATAGGCCCTGTATTCGCCGGAGCCGCGGTAATGCTGGCCACGCTCCAGTTCTTCGCGGGCTTTGTCGCCAAGAATATTGATCAACTTGGCATGAAGCAGCGACCCGCTGGCCTTCTCGCCGCCCCATTCGTCATAAACCTGATTGAGCCCGCGCGGCAAAAGCGAATGGGTCGAGCTGACATAAACATAGCGCCGGTCCCATTTTACAAGCGGAATCTTGTTCAGCGCCGGTGCCTTGGAGGGGTTGTCCCGAAAGAACACACGCGCCCGTGGACCCCCTTGTATCCAAAGATTTTTGTATTCGGGGTTTTTGGTAATCATATAGTTGCCGGGATCGAACCAACGCGCAATTTCGAACGGGTTCTGACCTTCGGCATAAGGTTCGGCGTCCACCGCCCCCTCAGGGTACATGTCGATCAGCATCGTGCCAAAACTGCGTACGGCACTGCCATCCAGCCAGTCGGTCAAAGCACGGATCGGGCGAGTGTCGCAGAACGGATAGATGAAGAATTCATCCGGATCGACGCTCAGCACCCAATGTCCATGCGCATATCTGTGCAGCAGATAGTTTGACCAGTCCAGACCATAGCTTGCGCGTTTGTAACTGGTTGTCGTCCGCCAGACCGAAACATCGGCCTGTTCTTTCAAAAACTCAAAACTGCCATCATCGCTGTCGTTGTCGACAAACAAAAAATGATTGATGCCCAGTTTGCGATAGTATTCGAGGAAGAAGGGCAGGCGAATTTTCTCGTTCCGAACAACGCTCATCAACAGGATATCATCACGGCGGATTGCTTGTGTGTTGTTGCTGACCGGCCTGAGTTCGCGGCGACGTTTGAGGCAACGCAGAATACGGCGCTTGCGCCGCAACCTCATCTTGTAAGACTCAAACAGGCTCACGTGACTGCCCAACCTTTTTATGACGCGAGCTTTCCCCAAACCCGTCGCGACCGTTAACACGACATGGCGTTGCAGGTTTATGCCACTTTTGCATCTTCAGAGGCAACGACTTTAAAACCCGTAAATTGTAAACGTGCGGTTGATGCCCTTGTTTTCGTTTTCAATCCCAGCCTCCGCCACTCATCAGACCCAACTGTTCCAGCTGGCTCCATCCGGTGAAGCGCACCGATTGCGAGGTCCACATATCCGGCTGGTTGATTATTCCATCGTAGTATGGCCCGAATTGGTCCGGATCATGAAAATGCTGGCGTCGCTGCTTTTCGGTATTGGATTTCTCGATAACGTCCGGCAGGAACTTCGTGTGCAGCAACACGCCCGACGGGGCATCACCGCCCGGCCCATCATAGGTTTCGTTCAGATGGCGCGGCAGGGCGGAATGACAAGAGTTCACATAAGCATAGCGCCGCGACCAGCGCATCAGCGGGATCTTGTTCAGCGTTGGGGATCTTTGCCGTGTCTGCGTAAAGAACATCCGTTCCCGCGCGCCGCCCTGCACCCAAAGATTGCCCATCGGGCTTTGCCGTTGCGTACGATACGGTCCTGAATCGAACCAGCACAGCAGATTTGTGGGGTCGGTGTCCGGGTCATAAGCATTGTCGCCCAAAGGACCCTGGGGATAGAGGTCCAGCATCAGCGCCCCGAACCCGATCTGCCCGCGCCGGTCCAGCCAAGCTGTCAGGTCATGCAGGGACCGGGTGTCACAGTGGGCATAGACCAGCAGTTCATCCGCATCCACCATAAGGCACCAGTGGCGGTGGCCATAGCGCATCTGCAACCAGGTTAACCAGTCCAGGCCAAACCGCGATCCACGATAGCTGGTATGGGTTTTCCACACAGAGACATCCGGTTGATCCTGCAGATACTCGGACGATCCATCGTCACTGCCGTTGTCGACGATCAGAAAATGATCGACACCCAAAGCGCGATAGTGACGAAAGAACCACGGCAGGCGGATGATTTCATTGCGTAGGGTGACCAAAGCCAACACGTCACCGCCCTTGATCTCGGCCGTCCGATCCTTCTGGCAGGTCAATTGATGTCGGCTGCGCAGCGACCTCCAGAGCAGCCGCCGGCGTTTCCAGCGCAACCTGTACTGCCGTGCCCATCCGATCCGGGGAAGTGTCAAAGCAGTGCTGGATGTCACCGGGTCCTCATTTCTCGTAGTGGCCGTTCTGGTGCCAGCGCCAGGCATCTGCGACCATCGTCTCTAACGTAGATCTTTTGGGCTTCCATCCCAGTTCGTTTTCAGCCCGCACAGAGCCGGATACCAGCTTGGTGCAATCTCCTGCCCGTCGAGGGCCCACAGTATACGGCACGGAACGGTTGGTGACGGACTTGGATTGCTCGATCACCTCAAGGACGGAAAACCCGGACCCGGTGCCCAGATTGAAGACTCGGCTGTCTTTGCTCTGTTCCAACCAGCCTAGCCCCAGAATATGTGCATCTACCAGGTCACAAACATGTACATAGTCGCGGATACATGTGCCGTCGGGCGTGTCGTAATCCGTCCCAAAGACGGTAAGACCTTCCCGCTTGCCGTCAATCGCGTCCAACATCAGCGGAATCAGATGGGTTTCGGGTCGGTGAAACTCGCCCACATCCCCTTCAGGATCAGCGCCTGCAACGTTGAAATAGCGGAAGATGACATGGCGCAGCCCATGAGCCGCCTCGAAATCCTTGAGGATATCTTCGATCGCGCGTTTCGATGCTCCGTAGGCGTTCAGGGGATACTGCGCCGTGGATTCATCGAGTACCACATTGTCATGCTCACCATATGTGGCACATGTGGACGAAAACACGAAATCCAGACACCCGGCTGCAACCGCTGCTTCAATAAGCGTCAGCGAGCCTGTGACATTGTTCGACCAATACAGTCCGGGTTGACGCATGGCATCGCCAACCTGGCTGAGCGCCGCAAAATGCATCACTGCATCTGGTTTGTGTTTCGCGAAAACTTCATCCAGGCGGTCCCGATCCAAAAGGTCGCCCTGTTCAAAAGGGCCAAACTTTACCGCATCCTGCCAACCCGTGATCAGATTGTCGTAGGTCACAGGAAGATAACCTGCCTGCGCAAGCGCCTTGCAGGCATGTGAGCCGATGTACCCGGCACCACCGGTGACAAGAATTGTCTTCATGGCATATCCATCGGGGTTGGTTGAGGAACAGTTTCGGCAAGGGCGCCGTCAGAGTCATGGGGAAAAGACGTCACTCCAGCCCCATGGCTGCCATCATCTCTTCGATTTTGGGCACGTCCTGCGGGTTGTTCAGTTCCCAGAACTGACGGCCCCTTGCCTCGACCTCGACGCACAGAACCTTGCGCCCGTTTTCCATGAACCTGAGCTGTTCCAGGCCTTCCAGCTGTTCCAGAGGGCCGATTGGCCAACCTGGATACGCCGCCAGTGCATCGGGCCGATAGGCGTAAACGCCGACATGGTGAAAAACGGGTGTCGCTGCATCACCGGTGTATGTCTGGGACGTAAAGGGCACGACCTCTTTCGAGAAGTACATCGCACTGCGATCGCGTCCGAATACTGCCGTCGTGCCACCCACACGGTCATGCTTCCGGTCGTTCAGAAGACTGTTCAACGCATTACCATCGCAGCGCAAAACAGGGGTCGCAACACCGGCTTCCGGGGCCGCGCGCAGGCTGGACACCAGATCTTCGACAAACCATTGCGGTGTCAGCGGAGCGTCTCCTTGCAGGTTGACGATGATTTCATACCCGCCGCCCAGAACCTCATGCGCTTCGGCGCATCGTTCGGTGCCGTTTTGACAGCTTTCCGAGGTCATCACGACCTCGGCCCCAAAGCCCTCGGACACTTCGCGAATTCGGTCATCATCCGTCGCAACAACTACGCGATCGACACCAGAGACCGACTTGGCTGCACGCCAGGACCGTTCGATCAATGTCATGGAATCGCCCTTCGCGCCGGTCAGAGGAACCAGAGGTTTGCCGGGATAGCGGGTCGAGGCGTAGCGGGCGGGGATGGCAATCAGAACAGACATCAGGCTTCCTTCAGTTCAACACCCGGAGCGTAGGCAATAAAGAACGGATTTGCATAGCCATCTTTGCCATAAACCAACGGAGTATGGTCGTCAAAACGCACAACCCGGCCACCGGCTCCGGCCAGTACTGCATGGCCCGCTGCCGTATCCCATTCCATCGTGCGTCCGACGCGTGGGTAAATATCCGCTTCGCCCGTGGCAACCAGACAGAACTTGAGTGACGAACCCGCGCTTTTGCTGTCCTTCACATGATATTTGTTGATGTAGTCCTCGGTGGCCTGATCCCTGTGGGACTTTGACGCCACAACCAACAGTCCGGAATTGACCGGTTCAGAGACTGATATGGGCGTCAAAGGACCTGTCACGTTTTTGTCGAAAGCACCTGTTTCCTCGACCGCACGGCCATCAGCCAGCGTGAAGAACATACGACCCCGCGCCGGGGCATAGACGACACCCCGGGTCGGCACTCCGTTTTCGACAAGTGCGATGTTGACGGTAAAATCACCGCGACGGTTGATGAACTCCTTGGTGCCGTCCAGCGGGTCAACAATGAGGAAAGTGTCGCCTTTTTCAGAGTGCGAAGCGGCCTGTTCTTCGGTGACCAGAAGAGTATCGGGGAATGCCGCACGCAACCCGGCCGAAATCAATGCGTCAGCGGCTTCGTCTGCCTCGGTCACAGGGCTGGAGTCGGATTTGACTTTGACATCGAAATCATCCGCCTCGTAGATTTCCATGATCTTGTCGCCTGCCTCCAGAGCCAGTCGCCGGATGACGGGAATAAGCGCGTCGTAGGTCACAAAAAAGCTCCGTTCCTGTGGTTTGTTGATCCAAACTCGCGATCGACTTATGATGCGGCGGTTACGGAACGGCAAGATATTCATGCCAGTTTAGAGGCGACGAAGCAGAAAAGACCCTTTGAATGTTCTATTTCAAGCGTAACCAAACGCTGCTGGGCAGCGCTTTCACGACGGCTGAGCTGGTGTTCCATGCCACCGTACGAAAGGTGCGCTCGCAACATCCGAATGCGATCGTCGCCATTCTGATCAATGTCCTGCAACTTGTGGTGATGGGAACTACTTTCTACCTGCTCATGTCACTGATGGGCCGGGGCGGAATTCCAAAGATCAGGGGCGAATTTCTGCTGTATGTTCTGTCCGGCGTGTTCCCCTTCATGCTGCATATCCAGTCAATAGGTGCGATTTCAGGGGTGGGGTCCGCGAACAATCCGATGATGCTCCATTCACCTATGAATGTGATGGTGACGATCCTGTCTGCGGCGCTCGGTATTCTTTACAAGCAATTGCTGGCCATGTTTGTGATCCTGTTCATCTACAGCGTCGCGGTCGCCCCGATCGAGGTGCAGGATCCCGGCGGTGCATTCGCGATGCTGATATTGGCCTGGTTTACCGGATGCGCCGTGGGTTTGGTGTTCATGGCAATGAAACCCTGGTTTCCGACAACCGTGGGAATGCTCACCAATATCTATCGCCGCCTGAACATGGTGTTTTCGGGAAAGATGTTCGTTGCAAACACACTGGGAGGCGGATTGTTGATGATGTTCGCCTGGAACCCGTTGTTTCATATTATCGACCAGTGTCGGGGCTTCATTTTCCGAAACTATTTTCCGCGAAACACAAGCTGGGAGTACGCATTGTGGGTTGGAATCGCCTTGCTGATGATCGGACTGATGGGTGAGTTTTTTACACGCCAGCATGTTTCACAGAGCTGGAACGCGCGGCGCTAACGTGCGACCCGCAGCGTCAAGTTGATCCGTCCGCCTTTTGGCAACAGCCGGGATGACCCGTATCTGATCCGGTCGACCCCGTGATAGGCCAGCCGTGCCGGGCCGCCCATGATCACCACGTCGCCCGAGCCCAGCCAGATCGACTCGGTTTTGCCGCCACGGGTCGTATTGCCGATCCGGAACAGGGCGTCATCGCCTAAGGAAACCGACAGAACCGGCCAGGAAAAATCTGCTTCGTCCTTGTCCTGATGCAGGCCCATTTTGGCGCCTTCCCCATAGTAGTTGATCAAACAGCAATCCGGTGCGCGCTCGGTGCCGACCAGGTCACGCCAGATATCAAGAATTGCGAGGGGAATTTCAGGCCAGACCCCGCCTTTCGGATGCTCGCCCTGATAGCGATAGCCCGCCTTGTCGGTCACCCATCCCAGATCCCCGGCCGAGGTCATTCGCACCGACATCTCTTTACCCGACGGCGTGACGGGTCGAAACAAGGGCGCAGCTTTCAGAATCGGTCGCAGGGCTGCGATCACCTGTGTCTGAGCGGCGGGATCAAGATAGCCTTTTCTGATTTCGAACTCTCGCAAAATCACCCGCGTCATTCCGGAAACCCCAAACCTTTCCAATTCATTGCCAAAAAAGACATCAAATTCCCGAAAACCTGCGTTCTACGGTGCTTGCAGGCCCCTTGTCTCGCCCTTATATACGCCGGGACGCGCGATGGTAGTGCTGTCGCGCACATCAGATCGGGGGTGGGATGCCATAACGGGTCCGATCCTCGGGACATCGCCTTGAAGAGAAAGGGATTGCAAAAATGGGAAAAGTAATCGGGATTGACCTCGGAACCACAAACTCCTGTGTGGCCATCATGGAAGGCTCGCAGCCAAAGGTCATCGAAAACGCCGAAGGGGCGCGGACCACGCCTTCGATCGTCGCCTTCACCGAAGATGAGCGACTGGTCGGTCAGCCTGCAAAACGTCAGGCGGTCACCAACCCCGACAACACGATCTTTGGCGTCAAGCGTCTGATCGGTCGTCGTGTGGATGATGCAGAAGTCCAGAAGGACAAGAAAATGGTGCCGTACGCCATCGTGGATGGCGGCAACGGTGACGCGTGGGTGGAAGCCCGCGGCGAAAAATACTCCCCAAGCCAGATTTCGGCCTTCACTCTGGGCAAGATGAAGGAAACCGCCGAGAGCTATCTGGGTGAAGAAGTCACGCAGGCGGTCATCACCGTTCCCGCGTATTTCAATGACGCCCAGCGTCAGGCCACCAAAGACGCAGGCAAAATCGCCGGACTGGAAGTGCTGCGGATCATCAACGAACCGACAGCCGCCGCGCTGGCCTATGGTCTGGACAAAGAAGAAACCCAAACCATCGCGGTTTATGACCTTGGTGGTGGTACGTTCGACGTGACCATTCTGGAAATCGACGACGGGCTGTTCGAGGTCAAATCGACCAATGGCGACACCTTCCTGGGTGGTGAAGACTTTGACATGCGCATCGTCAACTACCTAGCGGATGAGTTCAAAAAGGAACACGGTGTCGATCTGTCCAGCGACAAGATGGCCCTGCAGCGTCTGAAAGAAGCCGCTGAAAAAGCCAAGATCGAACTGTCCTCGACCTCGCAGACCGAGATCAACCAGCCGTTCATCTCGATGGGCGCCAACGGTCAGCCGCTGCACATGGTCATGAAACTGACCCGTGCCAAGCTGGAATCGCTGGTCGGCGATCTGATCAAGAAGTCGATGAAACCCTGTCAGGCAGCATTGAAAGACGCCGGCCTGTCGGCGGGCGACATTGATGAGGTTGTTCTGGTCGGCGGTATGACCCGCATGCCCAAGGTGATCGAAGAGGTCACCAAATTCTTCGGTAAAGAGCCGCACAAGGGTGTGAACCCGGACGAAGTAGTTGCCATGGGCGCCGCCATTCAGGCCGGTGTTCTGCAGGGTGACGTCAAAGACGTGGTTCTGCTGGACGTAACCCCGCTTTCGCTGGGTATCGAGACGTTGGGCGGCGTGTTCACTCGTCTTATCGACCGCAACACCACGATCCCGACGAAAAAGTCTCAGGTCTTCTCGACCGCCGAGGACAACCAGAACGCTGTGACCATCCGCTGTTTCCAGGGTGAGCGCGAAATGGCTGCGGACAACAAGATCCTGGGTCAGTTCAACCTTGAAGATATCCCGCCTGCACCGCGCGGCATGCCTCAGATCGAGGTGACTTTTGACATCGACGCCAACGGCATTGTCTCGGTTTCGGCAAAGGACAAAGGCACCGGCAAAGAGCAGAAGATCACCATCCAGGCATCGGGTGGTCTGTCGGATGAAGATATCGACAAGATGGTTAAGGACGCCGAAGAGAACGCGGAAGCCGACAAGGAGCGCCGCGAGCTGATCGAGGCGAAGAACCAGGCGGAAAGCCTCATCCACTCGACCGAGAAGTCGATGGAAGAGCATGCCGACAAGGTCGACCCGACCACCATCGAAGCCATCGAGCTGGCGATCGCCGCGCTGAAGGACGAGCTGGAAACCGAAAATGCCGACAAGATCAAGTCGGGTATCCAGAATGTCACCGAAGCAGCCATGAAGCTGGGCGAAGCCATATACAAGGCGCAGGCCGAAGAAGGCGAAGAGGAACCTGCTGCCGCTGACGCCGCACCGGGTGACGATGACATCGTCGACGCCGAGTTCGAAGATCTCGACGACAACAAGCGCGCCTGACCAGTTGCTCGGTTTCCGGCGGGCCCATTCAGGGCCCGCCGGAACGGTCTTCACCATGCAGCACGCGTCTCCGAAACCTCCATTTGGCACCTACGCTCTCTCAACTCGGGTGGAAAGATTGCGCCGGTGGTCTGAAGGCATGCCGCGTCAATGGATGTCGTCCGGAATTCGAAGGGTACTGATGGCTTCTCAGCGAGAGCCTTACGATGTTGAGGTGTTCGGCGGGCAGAAATGCCGATTGTACCCTTCAGACAACTGGGCCGAACGTCGCGTCATAACCGGATTGCAATTCTTTGATCTGGATGAGCGTCAATCACTGGCCAACCATATATCGCAGGGCTCTGGCGATTATGTCTTTGTCGACGCTGGTGCGAATCTCGGGCATTACACCCTGTGGGTCAGATCAGTTGCGCAGAAGTTTGGGCGCAACCTAAGGGCTCTGGCTGTTGAGCCGGATCCGGTCAACAAGGCCCGTCTCGGTACCAATCTGGCTGCCAATCAAGCCAGTGAAGTCACTCATTGCGATAAAGCACTGTCTGACAAACCGGGTAAGGTGTGGTTCGAGTCTGCGAATCTCGGTGACAGGGGGCACGCCAAAGTTGCCGAGTCGGGCGATCTGTGCGTTCAGGCGGTTCCGTTGCTGGACGCGATACGCGATGCCCGGCTGACCAGGGTTGATGCGATGAAAATGGATATTGAAGGCCAGGAAACCCGCGTATTGCGCGCTTTTTTTGAAGATGCCCCGCGGGAAATCTGGCCTGAAGTGCTGCTGATAGAAATCAAGCATTCGGACGATGGGCTTGACCAGATCTTGAATAAGGCAGGTTACGTGGCCAGTTTTGCAAACAACACCAACGGCGTGTACAGACTCAATGAAAGCACCGCGTCCGGCGGCACGAAGGAATAACAAATGTCAAAGCGCGACTACTATGAAGTGCTCGGCGTGTCCAAGGGCGCTTCGGCGGACGAGATCAAGAAGGGTTTTCGCAGGAAAGCCAAAGAGCTGCATCCTGACCGCAACAAAGACAACCCGGATGCTGAGGCGCAGTTCAAGGAAGCCAACGAAGCTTACGATGTTCTGCGCGATGCCGAAAAAAAGGCTGCTTATGATCGCTTTGGTCATGCTGCTTTTGAAAACGGCATGGGCGGAGGTGGTCGCTCAGGTGGCGGCTTTGGCGGGCAAGGCGATTTCTCCAGCGCATTCTCGGATGTGTTTGACGACCTGTTCGGTGATTTCATGGGTGGTCAACGGGGTGGCGGCGGGCGTCGCGCCGCGCGCGGCTCGGACCTGCGCTTCAACCTGCGTGTGACGCTGGAAGAGGCTTTCTCTGGCCTGCAAAAAACCATAAATGTGCCAACGGCTGTGGCGTGTTCGTCTTGCGACGGCACCGGGGCCGAAGGTGGCGTTGAGCCCACTTCCTGCCCCACCTGTTCAGGCATGGGGAAAGTACGGGCACAACAGGGCTTCTTTACCGTGGAACGAACCTGCCCGACCTGTTCGGGACTGGGTCAGATCATCAAGAACCCTTGTAAATCCTGTCAGGGGGCTGGCCGGGTCGAAAAAGACCGTGCTTTGTCGGTGAACATCCCTGCTGGTGTCGAAACCGGAACGCGCATTCGCCTGGCGGGCGAAGGTGAGGCCGGACTGCGTGGTGGTCCTCCGGGCGATCTGTACATTTTCGTGGAAGTATCCGAGCACAAACTGTTCGAACGTGACAGCGTCAATCTCTATTGCCGCGTGCCGGTCAGCATGGCAAAGGCGGCGTTGGGCGGATCGATCGAGGTTCCGACCATCGATGGCGGCCGCGGCCGCGTTCAGATTCCCGCCGGAAGCCAGTCGGGTCGGCAAATGCGCCTGCGCGGAAAAGGCATGCCAGCGCTGCGCGGCGGTGGCGTCGGCGACATGTTCATTGAACTGGCCGTGGAAACCCCGGTCAACCTGACCAGCCGCCAGAAAGAGCTGCTGCGCGAGTTTGATGATCTGGGCGAAGACAACCATCCGGAATCAAAAAGCTTTTTCTCATCCGTCAAATCCTTCTGGGACGGAATGAAAGGCTGAGATCGTGCACTGATGGGGGCTCTGCCCCCACAGCCTTAGGGCGATTCCCCCGGGATATTGATGGCCAGATGAAGCAAGGGACCCGTTCTTCATCTGGCTAAAAATATCCCGGAGCGCGAGGGGGAGCCTCGCTGGACACTATTATTCTCATAATGTTTTGGCCTTAGCAGAAAGCTGAAAGTGGCAATACGTCTTGGAAATTGAGTCTTGATTCTGATCCTCGACCCTGAGATTGTCCGCCTCAACCGTTGGGGTGCCCTGTAACAGGGCTGAGAGGCGCAATCGCGTTAACCCATCGAACCTGATCCGGGCAATTCCGGCGTAGGGAACGGTCTCTTGAACACAGACGTTTTCCTTACCCCGTTGCCCAAAGAAGATGGAGCAACGACATGGCGGCAATTGCCCTGACCATAGCAGGATCTGATAGCGGCGGTGGCGCGGGCATTCAGGCCGACCTAAAGGCTATGTCAGCGCTGGGTGTTTTTGGGGCGAGTGTCATCACCGCCGTGACCGCGCAGAACACGCAAGCTGTCACCGCGGTGCATGGGATTCCACTGGACGTAATTGCTGCCCAAATTGAGACGGTTCTGAGTGATCTGGACGTCAAGGCCGTCAAAATCGGCATGCTCGCGACACCTGAGATCATTCATACAGTCGCCAGGGGTTTAGCGGGGTTTGAAGGTCCTGTCGTTCTTGATCCGGTTATGATCGCCAAATCCGGCGATGCCCTGCTGGCGAAAGAGGCGGTCCGGACGCTACGCGATGTGTTGTTGCCAATGGCGACGGTTCTCACGCCAAATCTGCCTGAGGCGGCGTGTCTGCTGAACACGCAATCGGCGGAAACCCCGGAAGAGATGGCCGAACAGGGCCAGGCATTGTGCGCCTTGGGTGCGGATGCAGTAGTTATGAAAGGCGGACACGGGTCGGGTGATATCTGCCACGATATGCTGATTGATCCTTCGGGTACCGTGGCCGAGTTTCAGGCCCCGCGTCAGGATACGAAAAACACCCATGGGACAGGGTGTACTTTGTCGTCGTCCATCACTGCCGGTTTGGCTAATGGGTTGGCCCTGAGGGACGCGGTTGCGCAGGCGCATGACTATCTGCAAGGGGCCATCGCGCGCGCGGATGAGTTGAATGTCGGCGCTGGGCACGGCCCGGTGCATCATTTCCACCGGGTTTGGCCCTCGTGACGCTTTGGTCTGTCATAGGAGCAGGGGTTGCCGGTCTTGCCGTTGCCAGCGAACTGGCGTCGCGCGGTGCGAAAGTGCAGATATTCGACCCCGGCGGGCCACCGGGCCCGCACGGCTGTTCGTGGTGGGCCGGGGGAATGCTGGCACCGTGGTGCGAATATGAAAACGCGGAAGAACCGGTGCTGCGCCTGGGGCAGTCTGCGATCGAATGGTGGGCCCAACGCACCAAGGTGACCCAGCGGGGAACGCTTGTTGTCGCGAGCGCCCGTGATGTGCCGGACCTGCACCGCTTCGCGCGTCGAACAAAAGAGTTCACAATGGTCAAACGGGCAAAAATATCCGAATTAGAGCCAGATCTGGCAGGGTTTGGCCAGGGCCTGTTCTTCGCACACGAAGCCCATGTCGATCCGCGCCAGGCGCTGCGCGATCTGCATCGTCAATTGCTAAGCCAGGGCGTGGAGTTCCACCGGAAACTGGCACCTGCCCAGTTGGAAAATTCCATTGACTGCCGTGGTCTTCACGCGCGCGAATACCTGCATGATCTACGCGGCGTGAAGGGCGAGATGTTGGTTATTCGATGCCCTGACGTGGAACTGACACGCCCGGTTCGATTGCTGCACCCGCGGATGCCGCTCTATATCGTTCCGCGCGGCGACGGCGTCTATATGTTGGGTGCGACCATGATCGAATCCGAGGATAGCGGTCGCATCACCGCCCGTTCGATGCTGGAACTGCTCAGCGCAGCCTATGCCGTGAACCCGGCTTTTGGCGAAGCTGAAGTTTTGGAGATAGGCGTCGATCTGCGCCCCGCCTTCCCTGACAACTTGCCGCGTATCCGACGTTTGGGCCGGACGATCTATGCCAACGGGCTCTATCGCCACGGGTATCTGCTGGCACCGGCACTGGCGCGGGGCGTTGCGGATCTGGCGCTGGACAACACACATTCGGAGATGGTCGATGAAGATCGTGCTTAACGGCGAGGCGCGCGAGGTGCACGCCGAAACCCTGTCGGAATTGTTGGAAGAGTGTGGTTTCTCGGGTCGTGTGGCGACCGCCGTGAACGAAGATTTCGTGCCCTCAAGCCTGCGCATCGCTCACAAACTGGCTGAAGGCGACCGGGTTGAAGTTGTCGCTCCGATGCAGGGGGGCTGAAGATGAAGACGTTTTACGGCACTGAACTGCCCAACCCGCTGATGCTGGGCACGGCGCAATATCCAAGCCCGGCCATTCTGGAAAACGCCTTCCGCGAAAGCGGCGCAGGCGTTGCGACGGTTTCCCTTCGGCGCGAAGCGGGCGCGGGCCAGACCTTTTGGAACATGATCCGCGACTTGGGTGTACGCATCCTGCCCAACACCGCCGGTTGCCATACGGTGAAAGAGGCCGTGACGACTGCCCATATGGCCCGCGAAGTGTTTGAGACCCGATGGGTCAAGCTGGAACTCATCGGACACACGGACAGCCTGCAACCAGACGTCTTCCAACTGGTCGAAGCCGCGCGCATTCTGACCGAGGACGGGTTTCAGGTTTTTCCATACACCACCGATGACCTGATCGTGGGGGAACGCCTGCTTGAAGCGGGGTGCGAGGTGCTGATGCCCTGGGGTGCGCCTATCGGGTCCGGGCGTGGTTTGAACAACGAATATGCCCTACGCGCGATGCGGGCCGAGTTTTCTGACATACCCCTGGTCGTGGATGCCGGTATCGGCTTGCCCAGCCACGCGGCCCACGCGATGGAACTAGGCTATGACGCGGTTCTGCTCAACACCGCTGTGGCCCGCGCCGGAGATCCTGTTGTGATGGCCAGAGCGATGGCGCAGGCAACCCTTGCCGGGCAGTTGGCCCATCAGGCAGACCCGATCGAGGCGCGCGATATGGCTGAACCTTCCACTCCCGTTGTTGGAAAGGCATTCCTGTCATGACGCTGGACCGTTTCTATCCAATCTTTGATCACTCGGACTGGCTGCGGCGGATGCTGCCGCTGGGCGTGAAACTGGTGCAGCTGCGCGTCAAGGATCAGCCATACGATGTGGTGCGCGACCAGATTGCAGTCTCCCGCGATCTGTGCCGCGACCATGGGGCGGTTCTGGTTATCAATGACTATTGGCAGCACGCGATCGATCTGGGTTGCGACTGGATTCATCTGGGACAGGAAGATCTGGACGATGCAGACCTGAAAGCCATTCGAAAAGCGGGTCTGAAACTGGGTGTTTCCACCCATGACGATGATGAGCTTGAGCGTGTACTGGCCATGGATCCCGACTACGTGGCCCTGGGTCCAGTCTACCCCACCATTCTGAAAAAGATGAAATGGCATCAGCAGGGCCTGCCCCGCGTAACGGAATGGAAGGTGCGGGTCGGTGGTATTCCTTTGGTTGGTATTGGTGGGATGAGTGTTGAGCGCGCGGCAGGTGTGCTGGAGGCCGGGGCGGACATTGTCTCGGCGGTCACGGACATCACACTGAATGCCGACCCCGAAGCCCGGCTGCGTGCGTGGATCGAGGTCACACGATGAGCCGATATGCCCGCCAGACGCTTCTGCCCGAAGTTGGGGCGCAAGGGCAGGCACGTCTATCAGTGGCCCGTGTTCTGGTCGTCGGTGCGGGCGGCCTTGCTGCACCGGTTCTGCCGCTTTTGGCGGGGGCCGGGGTCGGACAAGTAACGATACTGGATGGTGACACCGTCGATCTGTCGAACCTGCACCGTCAAACGTTTTTCTCCGAGGCCGATTGCGGGCAATCCAAGGCGGAAACCGCCGCTGCCCGTTGTCGCGCGCTGAATGGTGAAACTGATGTCACCGGTTTGAATCAGGTTCTGACTGGCGAGAACGCGCCTGAAATGGTCTCGCGAGCTGATATCATCCTGGATTGCGCTGACAGCTACGCGGCCAGCTACATCCTGTCGGATACTTGTCTGGCGCAAGGCAAGCCTTTGATCAGTGCCTCGGTTCTGGGGCTTTCGGGTTATGTGGGTGGGTTCTGCGGTGGGGGCCCGTCCCTGCGCGCTGTCTTTCCCGATGCGCCGGACAGTGGCGCCAGCTGCGCCACTGCGGGGGTTCTGGGCCCCGTGGTTGGCGTGATCGGGGCGATGCAAGCGCAGATGGCGCTTAACGTGATCCTTGGGCTTGATCCCTCGCCCCTTGGGCAGTTGGTTCAATATGACGCAAGAACCCTGCGTAGCACCGGGTTTCGCTTTGATGATGCACCCGAGCCCGACAGCTGCTTTCGCTTTCTGTCCACAAGCCAGCTGAAGGACACGGATCAAATAATCGAGCTACGCAGTTCGCAGGAAGCGCCCGCACCCGCCCATTCGAACGCGACGCGCATATCACCGGATAACTTACACGAAATAGACCCTAACAAAGGAAAACGGCTGGTGATTTGCTGTGCCACCGGTCTGCGTGCATGGCGCGCCGCCGAACAGATTCAACCAGATTGGCCGGGCGAGATTGTCCTCGTCGCGGCTTCAACCTCGTGAAGAAAAAGGAAACGCGAGACATGAAAAAGCTGATGACAGCCATCGTCCTTCTGGCCGCCGCGCCAGCATGGGCCGAAGACCAGATGACCGTCCTGCTGGACTGGTTCATCAACCCTGACCATGGTCCCATCATCGTGGCGCAGGAAAACGGCTATTTTGCCGAACAGGGGCTTGAGGTCGAGATCGTTCCGCCCGCCGATCCGTCCGCCCCGCCACGCTTGGTGGCTGCCGGTCAGGCTGATCTGGCAGTGTCTTACCAACCGCAATTGCACCTGCAGATTCACGAGGGCTTGCCCTTGAAGCGCGTTGGAACATTGGTCGCAACACCACTGAACTGTCTTCTGGTGCTGGAAGACGGGCCAATCAAGTCGCCGGCCGACCTCAAGGGTAAAAAAATCGGGTTCTCGGTTGCAGGGGTGGAAGAAGCCATCCTTGGTACCGTTCTGGGCAAATATGGTGTTGCTCTGGACGATGTTGAACTGATCAACGTCAACTTTTCCCTCTCGCCGTCGCTGATGACCGGCCAGGTGGATGCGGTCATTGGCGCATATCGCAACTTCGAGCTGAACCAGATGGATATCGAAGGTCGTCCCGGCACCTGCTTCTACATCGAGGAAGAGGGCGTTCCGTCTTATGACGAACTGATCTATGTCGCCAACCCGGATACGATGGACAAGGACAAGATTTCCAGGTTCCTCGCCGCGACAGAAAAAGCGACTCAATATATCGTCAACAATCCGGAGAAAAGCTGGGAGATCTTTGCGGCCACCTCGCCCGAACTTCAGGACGAGCTGAATGCCCGCGCCTGGGTTGATACACTGCCGCGCTTTGCACTGCGTCCGGCAGGTTTTGATGCCGGTCGTTATGCTCGGTTCGAAACCTTCCTGAACGAAAGCGGGATGATCGACAGCGTCCTTCCGGTCAGTGACATCACCATCGACGTGACCGCGCAATGAGCAACTATGGCAAAGCCTTTGCGCTGATGCGTGATGCTGCGGCAGGGCCGTGGCGGGATTATACCCGCCACGCCTTCGTGGAGGGCATGAAAGATGGAACGCTGCCGCGCGAGGCGTTTCTGCACTACCTGCGGCAGGATTATGTGTTCCTTATCCACTTCAGCCGCGCGTGGGCCTTGGCGGTGGTGAAATCGGAAACGCATGAAGAAATGCTTGCCGCATCGCGAACCGCGAACGGTTTGATCAGCGAAGAGATGAAACTGCATATCGGTATCTGCGCGGCAGAAGGCATCTCGCAGGCTGAGCTGTTTGCCACACCGGAGCGTCACGAGAATCTGGCCTATACCCGTTTTGTCCTGGAAGCAGGCTACAGCGGAGACCTTCTGGATCTGCTAGCGGCGCTTGTTCCTTGCGTCATGGGATATGGTGAGATCGGTACGCGTCTGTCCGCTGAAGAAACTTCGGGGACATATCGCGGCTGGATCGACACTTATGCTGGCGAAGACTACCAAGACGCATGTGCGGCGGTCGGCGAGTTGCTGGATCAGGCTCTAACAAGACGCATTGGGGCAGATTTTCAGGATTCGCCACGCTGGGATCGACTGTGCCAGACCTTCCGCAAGGCGACAGAGCTTGAGGTTGACTTCTGGCAGATGGGTTTGACTCCATGACCCCTGCGCCCGATCTGACCATCAGCGGTACCGCCACGATCGACGGCGCGACCCTGTTTGCGCCGCTGTCCCTGACCCTTGGGGCCGGGGCGTGGACGTGCCTGCTGGGCGGTTCGGGCGTGGGAAAAACCACAATTCTGCGGTTGATTGCCGGGCTCGAGACCGGGGCGGTTTTTGCTGGTCGAATCACGGCCAGTGATGGCTTTCCGGTATCTGGGCGTGTCTCATACATGGCTCAGGATGATCTTCTGTTGCCCTGGGCAACCGTCGCGCAGAATGTCTCTCTGGGCGCGCGTTTGCGTGGTGAAACCGTTGATCTTGATCGACGCGACCGCCTTATCGAACGTATGCGGCTGCAGGATCACATGAACAAGAAGCCCAACGCGTTGTCCGGTGGGCAACGCCAGCGTGTCGCTTTGGCCCGGACCTTGATGGAAGATCGCCCCGTTGTTTTGCTGGACGAGCCCTTTTCGGCGCTTGATGCCCGCACCCGCGCTGACATGCAGGAACTGGCCGCCGAAGCTTTGAACGGCCGCACCGTCCTTCTTGTGACACATGATCCGGCGGAAGCTGCGCGTTTGGGGCAATCCATCGTAGTGATGACTGAACACGGATTGACGCCCTGCGATCCGCCGCACGCCCCGGCCCCGCGCAGCGTGGACGACTTGGAGACATTGGAAACCCAAGGTGCCTTGCTGCGTCTTCTCCGTGAGGGCGCGGCATGAAGTATTTTTCTGCATTGGCCGCAACTTTGTTTGCTTTGTTGATCTGGCAGGGCATCGTGACCCTGACCGGATTGCCAAAATTCATCCTGCCTGGGCCTGCAGTGGTGGCCGAGACCTGGTGGCAGAATCGCTGGGTGATAGCGGAACATACCTGGATCACGGCGATCGAAGTGGTTATCGGTATGGCGTGCGGGACGCTGCTGGGTGTCATCACCGCGTTGCAGTTGGCAAACTCTCGGGCGGCGCGGGTGCTGGTACAGCCGATGCTCGTGTTTACGCAGGCTCTGCCGGTTTTCGCATTGGCGCCGTTGCTGACACTGTGGCTGGGCTACGGGCTCTGGTCCAAGGTCGCCATGGCAGTGCTGATCATCTATTTCCCGATCACCTCGTCTTTCTTCGACGGGCTTATGCGCACCCCTTCGGGGTATCTGGATCTGGCCCGAACGATGCAGGCCAGCAAGCGCGCCGTATTGTGGCATATCCGTATTCCGGCCGCTCTGCCGTCGCTGGCGTCGGGGATGCGGCTGGCGGCGGTGTATGCTCCGATTGGGGCAGTGATCGGTGAATGGGTCGGCTCGTCGCAGGGGCTGGGCTATCTGATGCTGCTGGCCAATGGGCGGGCCAAGACCGATCTCATGTTTGCCGCGATGCTGACGCTCGGTGTGTTCTCGATCCTTCTGCACATGATTGTCCGCCGGGCCACGGCACGCATGGCAGGTGAGATGCGTTAACCAATCAGAAACCGATTCTGGGTCAGGGTGAGGTTATGACACAGGACGCCTTTGCCGAAGCCCCGATGCTGTTTGATACGGACGAAGCGCCGGCGCAGCCGCTGCCCTCTGGTCGTTTACCCTCCTACATCAAAGACCACCGCAGGCGACTGCGTGAACGGTTCATGGCGGGTGGGTCGGCCGCAATGCCGGATTATGAGCTGCTGGAGCTGGTCCTGTTCCGGTCCATTCCCCGGCAGGATGTGAAGCCACTGGCACGGGCGTTGATGGATACCTTTGGTGATTTCAATCGTGTCCTGACCGCGCCCGAGGAACGGCTGCGTCAGATCAAGGGCGTTGGGGATACTATAATCACAGACCTGAAGATCCTTGAGGCCTGTGCCCACCGGATGGCCCGCGCCCGAGTGATGCAGCGGCATGTGATCTCGGGCTGGGACGCGCTGCTGGATTACTGTCACACCACGATGGCGCATCGTGAGATCGAACAGTTCCGCGTGTTCTATCTGGATCGCAAGAACGTAATGATCGCGGATGAGGAACAGGCCAAGGGCACTGTGGATCATGTGCCGGTGTACCCGCGCGAGGTCGCGAAAAGGGCGCTCGAGCTGAATGCCTCGGCCCTGATTCTGGTGCACAACCACCCGTCGGGTGATCCGACGCCCTCGCAATCGGATATCGACATGACCAACCGTATTCAGGATGCCTGTTCGGCGTTGGGCCTGACCCTGCACGACCACCTAATCATAGGAAAATCGACCGAGTTGAGCTTTCGCGCGGAAGGGCATCTGTAACGTCTACTGCACCCAGATCTCGACCCGGCGGTTGACCTTGCGCCCCCATTCGGTGTCGTCACAGGCCATCGGCATTGCTTCGCCAAATCCTTCGGCGGATACCTCGATACTGTCTGATATTGATGTCTCAGCTGCGGCCAGAACCGCGTTTCGCACGGTTTGCGCACGCCGCAGGGCAATGCGGGCGTTGGCGGCGGCCCCGCCATCCCCGTCGCTGAAGCCGGCAAACACCAGCTTGCGTGCGTTCAGTGTTCCGGCATCAAGCATATGCGCCAACTGCTGAATGTTGGAGCGTGACTGTGCGTCCGGGCGGGACGACCCCGGCTCGAACCGGACCGATAGGGACAGGCGCGACAGGGGACGCAGTGTTTTGATCATGCGCTGAAGCTCGTCCAGCCCAACCTCTGGCCCTCCGGTGGCGATGGCGTTGGCCAGCCGGCCGCCTTGTACGCCAATCGGCAAGATTTCGGGCGATTGATCCACGTAACCTGCGTCACGAATGGCCATCTGGGCCCCGGGGCTTAGGCTATAGGCCAGAAACTGTCGCGCGATCCGCGGCAGGCGGCGTTCGGGCAGATACAGGAACATCGGCAGATTCAGCGGATAATCCTCGGTCTTGATCGATTGACGGGTTGCCGCCAGCGGATGCCCACAACCTCCGGTTAGCGGCAGGGCTCGGACGTTGTCGGCTGTCGCCTTGCTGGCGATTCCTATGGAAAACGGATCTTTGGCCACAGCCCTGATCAGATCGCGTGCGCGCGCATGGCGGATCGCACTTTCAGACATTTCCACATCGGCCGTTTTCAGGACCTGATCCTCGACGGCCTGCGCCAGCCCCGACCCCGGATCCGGCACATGCAAGGCGATCGGTGCATCCGGCCCGCCAAGGTCCACCCAGTTCTTCACTTCACCAGACAGAACGCGCGCCAAATCGGCCAGCGAAATCTGACGCATCACACTATCGGGTGCCACCACCGGAACCATGGCGTCCAATGCAACAACCCTGGATCGTCGGGCCCGTTTCAGATCACCCAGCCCTGCGGATTCTGCTGCATCCCGTTCCACCTCGCGTACTTCGCGCAGGGCCATCACGATATCTGTCTGATCCTCGATCAGCTTGGCAAACCCGCGATCCGTGGTCCCGACGTCAAAGTAGAACCGCGCCAGCGGGGCCTGACGGCCTGCCTGAAAAAGCTCATAGACGAAGGTGTCCGAATCCACGCGGGCAGGCGTTGCGGTCAGGTCTTCCTGCCGCGCAAACCCGATGATCAGCGCGGGCAAGACCGTTTCGGCCATTACCGATGATCCGGAAAACCGCAACTCGGCTACGAAATCCGTCAGGCTGGGGCACGCAGGTCCGTCGCATGTGACGCCCGAACCATCAACGGTCAACTCACCGAACTGCGTGTCAACGCGGTAGAATTCGCCGTCAAAGCCCAGCAGGTTGCCTGTTACTTCGACCTTGCCGTCATGAGACGTCAGCGTGATGTCCTGCGCCACGGCACAGGTCGCACTTGCAACAAAAAACAGCGCGGTCACCACCGCACGAAAGAAAGTCATAAGAGAGCCGAGCCTGCCTGCGGATTACTTTGCCGCAATTGTCAGGTCTGAGAGCAGATTATTCAACACCAGAAACTCACCGGCCTGTGAACAATCCGGCAGGGTCAGGGACATGTCGCGCGACCGCAGGCGGCGGTCCGAAAGAAGTTCCAGCGCCTGCACATTCAACGTGTGCCCGCAATTGGCTTCGGTCACTTCAGCTTCGACTGTCAGGTCGATGGTGCCGGACCGATCCGTTGTGCCTGCCGGAAAGGAATACACTTGGACATTCTTGGTATCACCCAGACCCGCCTGGCCTAGGCGCAGAACTTCTCCTGCGCCTTTTGCCGATGCATCATCCCATACATGGCCGCTGCTGCCATAGCTTGCCCCAAATTCCAGCGCGTGAATCTGCAACTCAGTATCACCCTGCCATTGTAGGGCGACGCGGTCATATTCGGCAATATCGGTAACGTGAGTGGTGGCGACAGTGCCCACTTCATTTTCAAATGAAATCAGAAAAATCGCATATTCCGAAAGTGCCGGGATTGTCATGTCCAGAGCACCGGATTCGTTGGTTTTCTGGCTGACCGTCAGGCCGCTATGGTGGACTTCAACCCGCTCGTTCTTGTGGCACGGCGCTTTGAGGGACAGGCGCGCCATCGCGCCGGGAACTGCAACAGCGCGTGCACTTATACTGCAATCAGAAGGCCTGGAAGGCGCCGGAACTGCACGGGATACGGGCGTGGCGTTGCCCGGAATCGCGTCAGAGACAGTAGCCGAAGTCTGTACGATACCATCCAGCCCCGACAGAACCGAAGACTGCTCGGATGCCGACGCGACGTCGACCCCTTGCTGCGCACCGGCAGGCTGCGCAGGTGATCCGTTTTGCATCAGGTAGCCAATGCCCAATGCACAAGCGACCGTTCCGCACATGGTTACGTAGTTTCGAACTACAAACAAGACACCCTCCCCAGTTGAAGGAGCAAATCGCACTTTCGCCACGAATCGCGGCCAATTTGTGGCCGCGAGACGAACACATTGTGGATTTGACGGGTGACGTTAGGTCAGGCGGCCATGGCAGTGTTTGAACTTCTTGCCTGACCCGCAGGGACATGGGTCATTGCGGGATGGGTTGCCCCAGGTTGAGGGATCGTTTTCGTCGAAGCCCGGCAGCGCGTCACCGGAAGCCGCAGCTTCGGCTTTTGCTTCGGCCTGATTCGTGGCTTTGTCCACAGCCTGCTGCGCCTGAGCCTGCTGCCCGGCCATCTGTGCCAGCATTTCTTTCTGTTCTTCCTCGGTCAGCGGGCGCACGCGCGACAATTGCTGTGTCACGGTTTCGCGTAGGGAATCCAGCATACTTTCGAACAGTTGGAAGCTTTCGTTCTTGTATTCGTTCAGCGGATCGCGCTGGGCGTACCCGCGGAAGCCGACGACCGAACGCAGGTGTTCCAGTGTCAGCAGGTGTTCGCGCCACTTGCTGTCAATGGTCTGCAGCAGAACCTGCTTCTCGATGTTGCGCATGTTTTCAGGGCCAAAGGCGACGGCCTTCTGGGCCATCATCTCATCGGCGGCCTTGATCAGACGCTCGCGCACTTGCTCGTCATCCACGCCTTCCTCGGCCGCCCAGTCCTGTACCGGGGCGTCGATGGACAGCTTGTCCTTGATCGCCTCGTGCAGACCCTCCGTATCCCACTGATCGGCATAGGATTTCGGCGGCATGTATTCGTCAATCAGGTCGTCGATCACCTGTTCTCGCATATCCGAGACGATCTCGGACAGGTCGTTCGCCGACATGATTTCGCGGCGCTGGCTGAAGATCACCTTCCGCTGATCGTTCATCACGTCGTCAAACTTGAGAACGTTCTTGCGCATATCAAAGTTGCGGCCTTCGACCTTGGATTGTGCGCGTTCCAGCGACTTGTTCACCCAGGGATGGACGATCGCCTCGCCTTCTTTCATGCCTAGCGTGGTCAGGACCTTGTCCAGCCGTTCCGAGCCAAAGATGCGCATCAGGTCATCCTCGAGGCTCAGGTAGAATACCGTGCGACCCGGGTCGCCCTGACGGCCCGAACGACCCCGAAGCTGGTTGTCGATGCGGCGGCTTTCGTGGCGTTCAGACGCAATGACGTAAAGGCCACCAGCAGCCAGCACCTTTTCTTTTTCCTCGGCGTGGCGTGCTTCTTCTGTGGCCCGCAGCTCGGACGGGTCAGCGTCAGGATTTTCGGCAAGCGCTTTCAGCACCTTCATCTCGACATTGCCGCCAAGCTGAATGTCGGTGCCGCGACCGGCCATGTTGGTGGCGATGGTTACCGCACCCAGACGACCGGCATCAGCGACGATCTCAGCCTCTTGTTCATGCTGACGGGCGTTCAGAACGTTGTGCTCGATTCCTTCCTTCGCCAGCATCTGGCTCAGCAGTTCGGATTTTTCGATCGATGTGGTCCCCAGCAGAACAGGCTGGCCCTTTTCCTGTGCCTTTTTTGTCTGGGCGATCATCGCATTGTATTTTTCGGCGGCTGTACGATAGACCTGATCATCTTCGTCGATACGGGCAATCGGCAGGTTGGTCGGAACTTCGACCACGCCCAGACCGTAAATCTCGGCAAATTCTTCGGCTTCGGTCAGCGCGGTGCCGGTCATGCCGCTCAGTTTGTCGTACAGGCGGAAATAGTTCTGGAATGTCACGCTGGCCAATGTGACATTTTCCGGCTGGATCTGAACCTTTTCCTTGGCTTCGATCGCCTGATGCAGACCTTCGGACAGGCGACGGCCCGGCATCATGCGGCCGGTGAATTCATCGATCAGAACAACATTGCCGTCGCGCACAATGTAATCCTTGTCGCGCTGGAACAGCTTGTGTGCTCGCAGCGCCTGATTGACGTGATGCACGACGGTGGTGCTTTCCGGGTCATACAGGGAATGGCCTTCGGGAATCAGGCCTGCCTGAAGCAGTTGGCCCTCGAGAAACTCGTTGCCTTCATCGGTGAAGGTCACATTGCGCGATTTTTCGTCCAGGGTGTAGTGATCTTCGCTCAGCGTCGGGATCAAGGCATCAATGGCGGTGTACAGGTCCGAACGGTCCTGCGCAGGACCCGAGATGATCAGCGGCGTCCGCGCTTCATCGATCAGGATCGAGTCGACCTCGTCCACAATCGCAAAGTTGTGATGCTTCTGGTAAACCTGCTCCAGATCCGCCTTCATGTTGTCGCGCAGATAGTCGAAGCCCAGCTCATTGTTGGTGGCATACGTGATGTCGCAGGAATACGCGGCCAGTTTTTCCGCGTCGGACTGGCCCGACCAGATCACGCCGGTGGTCATGCCCACGGCAGCAAAAACCTTGCCCATCCATTCCGCGTCACGCTTGGCCAGATACTCGTTCACCGTGACGACGTGCACGCCCTTGCCGGTCAGCGCATTCAGATAAGCCGGGAAGGTGGCGACCAGAGTCTTGCCCTCGCCCGTCTTCATTTCCGAGATGTTGCCCTGATGCAGGAAAATGCCGCCCATCAGCTGCACATCAAAGGCCCGCAGTCCAAGCGCGCGTTTGGCGCCCTCGCGCACGTTGGCAAAAGCCTCGGGCAGCAGGTCATCCAGGCTTTCACCATCCAGTGCGCGCTTACGCAGTTCTTCAGTCTTGTCGATCAGGTCCTGATCCGACAGCTTTTCAAACTCTGGTTCCAGTGCGTTGATCTTTTCGACCAGCGGGCGGGTCGCCTTGATCTTGCGGTCGTTCGGTGTTCCGAACACCTTTTTGGCGAGCGTTCCGAGTCCCAGCATGTTCACTCCAGCGGATCTGTTCTTTTCGTGGTTGCGACAGGCTTGCCCACCTTGCGCGCAACCCATAGATACGGGGGGTGAAAGGCGGCCCTGTCCAAGGCTACGAAGCGATGTAAGCGGCAGGTTCCAGAGTGTCAACGCTGCGCCCTGTCGCGGCAAGAAAATAGGATGATTCAATGCCCAAAGGCCTCACTTTTCTGCCATCGCTGGCCCTCGCTGCCGTGATGGCCCTGCCTCTGGCCGCCGAAACCAAGCCGGATGCGTCAACCATAGTTGCTCGGGTAAACGGGGATGAGATCACACTGGGTCACGTGATCGCCACCGTCGCGTCTCTACCGGCGCAATACCAGCAAGCGGAAGATGATGTTCTGTTTGATTTCGTTCTGGAACAGCTGATCCAGCAGCAATTGCTGGGACAGCAACAGGAAGGTTTGAACAAGCAGAACGCGCTGACACTCGACAATGAAAAGCGGTCGCTTCAGGCGGTTCAGACAGTCGCAGCCCTGACCAACGATGTTGTTACGGACGAAGCCATTCAGGCCGCTTATGACGCGCGCTTCAATGAATTTGCGGGTGAAGACGAATTCGACGCCAGCCATGTTCTGGTTGAAACGGAAGAAGAAGCCAAAGCGCTCAAGGCACAGCTTGATGATGGTGCCGATTTTGCGGAACTCGCACGCGAGAACTCGACCGGTCCGTCCGGCCCGAACGGTGGTGCGCTGGGATGGTTCGGAAAAGGCCAGATGGTACCCGAATTCGAGGAAGCAGTGATCGCGCTTGAAAAAGGACAGGTGTCGGAACCGGTGCAAACTCAATTTGGCTGGCATCTGGTCAAGCTGAACGACAAGCGCAAAACCGAGGCACCCGAATTGGACGCGGTGCGCGATGAGTTGGCTCAGTCCATACAACAGGATGCCATTCAGGCGCGGATCGACGAGTTGACGCAGCAGGCACAGATCGAACGCCCCGTACTCGAAGGCGCGGGCCCCGAGATCATGCGCCAACTGGACCTGATTCAGGAGTAAAGACCCGTGGCCACGATCACCAAGGTTTCGCCGCTGGCGCCCGCGTCTTTCCCTGAACTGCCCGCGATCGATGGTGTGCGCTTCGCCACCGTCGAAGCGGGCGTGCGCTATCAGGGCCGTACAGATGTCATGCTGGCGGTTCTTGATCCGGGCACGTCAGTGGCGGGTGTCTTCACCCGCTCGACCACGCGGGCCGCGCCGGTTCTGGATTGTCAGGAGAAAATAGGTGGCCCCAACGATGGACCGGCGGCGATCCTTGTAAACTCGGGCAATGCCAACGCGTTCACTGGCCATTTTGGTCAAACTTCCGTGGCCGAGGTGACGCAGGCCGTTTCAAAAGCAACAGGCGTTACGGTCGAGCGGGTCTTTACCTCGTCCACCGGTGTCATCGGCGAACCGCTGCCACATGACCGTATCGTGGTTCAGCTTGAGGCGTTGAAATCCGGCCTCAGCCGCCATGCTATCGAAGATGCCGCACGGGCGATCATGACAACTGACACGTTCCCGAAAGGGGCGAGCGCACAGGTCGAAATTGACGGCAATACAGTCTCTATTGCAGGAATTGCGAAGGGGTCTGGCATGATCGCACCGGACATGGCGACGATGCTGGTCTATATCTTCACTGACGCACGGGTTGAGCAACCCGCGTTGCAGGAAATGCTGAGCGCACAGACAGACCGCACCTTCAACTGCATCACTGTGGACAGCGACACCTCGACTTCAGACAGCCTGTTGCTGTGTGCGACCGGATCTTCGGGCGTTGATGCCACCGGCAATTCCGCCTTCGCGGAGGCATTGGAAACGGTGATGCTGGACCTTGCGCAACAAGTGGTGCGCGACGGGGAAGGCGCCACCAAATTCGTGGAAATCCGTGTGACCGGCGCCGCTTCGGATTCGGATGCCAAAGTACATGGTCTGGCCATCGCCAACTCTCCGCTGGTCAAAACGGCCATTGCCGGGGAAGACCCGAATTGGGGCCGCATTGTCATGGCCATCGGCAAATCCGGCGCCGCCGCCGACCGCGACCTGCTAAGTATTTCCTTCGGTGATATTCTGGTTGCCGAAAAGGGCTGGGTCAGTCCGAACTACCGCGAGGATGAAGCCGCCGCCTATATGAAAGGTCAGGATCTGGTGATCGCGGTTGATCTGGGACTGGGCGTAGGCAAGTCCACCGTTTGGACTTGTGACCTGACTCACGGCTATGTTGAGATCAACGCGGATTATCGCTCGTGAAAACTGTATTAGTGTCTGCCGTTGCCCTGATCGACATTGAGGGCCGGGTGCTACTGGCCCAACGACCCGAGGGCAAATCTATGGCCGGTCTCTGGGAATTCCCCGGTGGCAAGATCGAACCAGGCGAAACCCCCGAGGTCGCTCTGATCCGCGAATTGCACGAAGAGCTGGGCATCGACACCTGGGCCTCGTGCCTCGCCCCGCTGACTTTTGCCAGCCACAGCTATGACGATTTTCACCTGCTGATGCCGCTGTTTGCTTGTCGCAAGTGGGACGGCATTCCGCAGTCCAAGGAAGGGCAGGCGCTGAAATGGGCGCGTGCAAATGAGTTGCGGAATTACCCTATGCCAGCCGCGGATGTGCCGCTGATCCCGATTTTAAGGGATTGGTTGTAAGGATGAGACAAACAAGCAAACGATACAGTACTTAAGTGGAAGAAGTTTGTATCTTAATGATCGTTAGTCGTAGATCTTGGAGCATATAACTTGTTTGATTCCTAGGTATTACGCTCCTTACGCCATCGGAATCCGTAGTAAAGCGCCTGAATGGGAAAGCCGATAAAGGCACAGGCAATGACTACATGACCCCGACCGCGCGGCCACTGTACAATGCTGTCGTACCAGATTGTGCAGGCGACCATAGCAATTGCCCCGAAAACTATTGAGCGCAATGTCTTCTGCCTACTGGACAGATGCTTCCAACCAAGCTGCATGTTCGAGTTACCTTCTTATCCAAATCTAAATTTTGCAGCGGTGCCCGCAGCCGTTTGGCCTGCACAGACTGACCAGTTACGCAGCTTGTACAGCTCGAATGGCCACCTCTCCACCCCTGTTACAATTCGTAAGAATTGAGAAAACATCAGGAAAAAGTTGACGCTGATCTTTCCTGCGTCCCTTATCGGGGCGTTGGCGTCCGGGGTTGATCCCCGGTCCGCCGTTTCCGGCCCAGAGGAGGGGTCGGATGGGGAGGAGAAAGAGATTGGCTCAGACGCAGTCGGGCGCTGAAGGGATGCACTCTCTTCCGGCGCTGCTACACCGCAATGCGGCCCAGTTCGGGGACGCCCCGGCCTACCGGGAAAAGGAATTTGGGATCTGGCAATGCTGGACCTGGGCCGAAGCGGCCAGGGAAATCCGCGCCATCGCGCTGGGGTTCTTGGAGCTTGGCGTTGGAAAGGGCGACCACATCGCCGTGATCGGGCGCAACCGTCCGGCACATTACTGGTCAATGGTTGCGGCGCAGATGGTCGGTGCCATTCCGGTCCCTCTCTATCAGGACGCGGTTGCCGAAGAGATGGCCTATGTGCTGGAGCATTGCGGTGCGAAATATGTCGTCTGCGGCGATCAGGAGCAGGTCGACAAGGTCATCGAGATTCAGGAAAACCTGCATCAGGTCAAACACATCCTCTATACCGACAAGCGGGGGATGCGGAAATACGACCACAGCCAGATGAATGCCCTTGACGACATCAAGGCCGAAGGCAGCGCCGGTCATGCGCGGTTTGACGCGGAACTGGATAAGCGCATCGGTGAGCTCACCTATGACGACACCTGCGTGATGCTCTATACCTCGGGCACCACGGGCAAGCCCAAGGGTGTGGTGCTGTCGAACCGCAACGTGATCGAAAGTGCCAAGAACTCGGCCGAATTTGATCATCTGACCCGGAATGAAGACATCCTGTCATACCTGCCGATGGCCTGGGTTGGTGATTTCATCTTTTCCATCGGTCAGGCTTATTGGTGCGGCTTCTGCGTGAACTGTCCTGAAAGCGCCGACACGATGATGACCGATCTGCGCGAGATCGGGCCGACCTATTTCTTCGCCCCACCACGCGTGTTCGAGACCCAACTGACCAATGTGATGATCCGGATGGAAGATGCCAGCAAGCTCAAGCAGCGCATGTTCCACTACTTCATGGCGCATGCCAAGAAGGTCGGCGGTCGGTTGCTGGATGGCAAGCCGGTGAGCTTGGGTGACAAGTTGAAATACGCACTGGGCAATCTGCTGGTATACGGGCCGCTCAAAGACACGCTGGGGTACGGGCGCTTCCGGGTGGGCTATACGGCGGGTGAGGCGATTGGGCCCGAGATTTTTGATTTCTATCGCTCTTTAGGCATCAACCTGAAACAGCTGTATGGCCAGACCGAAGCGACCGTGTTCATCACTGTCCAGCCGGATGGCGAAGTGCGCGCGGATACTGTTGGTGTTCCTGCGCCGGACGTTGAGCTGAAAATCGACGACAAGGGCGAAATTCACTATCGCTCACCCGGTGTGTTTGTGGAGTATTTCAACAATCCGGACTCCACGGCCTCGACCAAGGATGTCGAAGGCTGGGTGGCCACAGGTGATGCCGGGTTCATCGAGGAAAGCTCGGGGCATCTGCGGATCATCGATCGCGCCAAGGACGTGGGCAAGATGGCCGACGGGTCGATGTTCGCGCCGAAATACGTCGAGAACAAGCTGAAGTTTTATCCGGATATCCTTGAGGTCGTCGTGTTCGGCAATGGCAAGGATCGTTGCGTGGCCTTCATCAATATCGACCTGACGGCGGTCGGCAACTGGGCCGAGCGCAACAACGTCGCATATGCCTCGTATCAGGAACTGGCGGGGCATCCGCGCGTGTTAGAGACGATTCGGAGCCACGTGGAAGAAGTGAACAAGTCGGTTGCCGCCGATGAAATGCTGTCGGGTTGTCAGGTGCATCGCTTTGTGGTGCTGCACAAGGAACTGGATGCGGATGATGGCGAGATGACCCGGACGCGGAAGGTGCGGCGCGGTTTTGTCGAAGACAAGTTCAGCGACATCATTGCCGCGCTTTATGACGGGTCCAAGACGGTCTCGACCACCACAGAAGTCACCTATGAGGATGGTCGCAAGGGATCGATCTCAGCGACGCTGGAAATTGTCGACGTGCCGGTTGTTCCCGTTGCCCAACATAAGGTTGCCGCAGAATGAAGGCCGTACGTGCGCCGCTCGACCTGCGGTCATCGCCCCGCCCGCCGTCCCGTTTTCGCGCAAGTCAGGGAGTGACCGATGCTGGATAATTCCGATGGATATGTCACCGAAGATGGTCGCAAGATCGGCGGTGTGGTGATGGAAATGAAGAACATCACCCTGCGCTTTGGTGGTGTGGTTGCGATCAAGGATATCTCGTTCGACATTCGTGAGGGCGAGATCCGCGCCATCATCGGGCCGAACGGGGCAGGCAAGTCCTCGATGCTGAACGTGATTTCGGGCTTCTATGTCCCGCAGGAGGGTGAGGTCTGGTTTCATGGGGCCAAACGCCCGCCGATGCGGCCCTTTGAGGTGGCGCAGCAGGGGATTGCGCGGACGTTTCAGAATATCGCCTTGTTCGAAGGCATGAGCGTTCTGGACAACGTCATGACCGGACGATTGGGTTACATGAAGACCAATATCCTTCAGCAGGCACTGTGGAAGGGCAAGGCCGAGAAGGAAGAGACCGAAAACCGCGAGGCGGTTGAAAAGATCATCGACTTTCTGGAAATCCAGCACATCCGCAAGACGCCGGTATCACGCCTGCCCTACGGTCTGAAGAAACGCGTCGAACTGGCGCGGGCGCTGGCGGCAGAGCCCAAGCTGCTGCTGTTGGACGAGCCGATGGCGGGTATGAACGTTGAAGAAAAAGAGGACATGAGCCGCTTCATCCTCGACGTGAATGACGAATTCGGCACCACCATCGCCCTGATCGAACACGACATGGGCGTTGTGATGGACCTGAGCGACCGGGTGGTCGTCATGGATTACGGAAAGAAGATCGGTGACGGCACACCTGATGAAGTGCGCAACAATCAGGAAGTCATCGACGCCTATCTGGGGGTCAGCCATGACTAAGCTCTGGGCAGAATTGAGGAGGGGCTGGCATGCCTGATCAAATTATCTTCGGGATGGAGGTCATCCTCAACGGTCTGATGGCCGGGGTGCTCTATGCGCTGGTCGCGCTGGGCTTTGTACTGATCTACAAGGCGTCTGGGATTTTCAATTATGCCCAAGGGGTTATGGCCCTGTTCGCGGCGATGACGCTGGTCGGGATCATGAACGGGCAGGTACCATTTGCGCATCTGATCAACGCGACTTTCGGCACCCATATCCACTACTTCGGGTGGAATGTGCCCGCGCTGTTCGCGATCGTTCTGACGATGGGTGTGATGGTGTTGCTGGCCTGGTGTGTGCAGCGGTTCGTCATGCGACATCTGGTTGGGCAGGAGCCAATCATCCTGTTCATGGCGACCATCGGTCTGGCATATTTCCTGGAAGGCGTCGCCGACCTGATGTGGGGGTCCGAGATCAAGACGCTGGATGTGGGCCTGCCGCAGGGGATCAACCTGTGGATTGACGAGACGACGTTCAACATCTTCGGCTATGGCTTCTTCATCGACAATCTGGACATCGTGGCGACGGTCATCGCGGCGCTTCTGGTCGCGGCGCTGGTCGCGTTCAGCCAATACACAAAGCAGGGCCGCGCGATGCGGGCGGTAGCAGATGATCACCAGGCGGCGCTGTCCGTTGGCATCTCTTTGAACTTCATCTGGGTCATGGTCTGGTCGGTTGCGGGATTTGTCGCCCTGGTCGCAGGTATCATGTGGGGCACCAAGTCGGGCGTGCAATTCTCGCTGTCGCTGATCGCGCTCAAGGCGTTGCCAGTGCTGATGCTGGGCGGGTTCACCTCGATCCCCGGAGCCATCGTTGGCGGGCTGATCATCGGCGTGGGTGAGAAGCTGTTCGAGTTTGCCATCGGCCCGATGGTCGGCGGCGCGACCGAGAACTGGTTCGCCTATGTGCTGGCGCTGATCTTTCTGGTGTTCCGACCGCAGGGTCTGTTTGGGGAGAAGATCATTGAGAGGGTTTAGGTTAAAAAAGTTTATCGCTCTTTTTTGCTCCATTGCGGCTACCGTTTTGATCGCTAGTTTCGCTTCGGCAGGATGCACCGCAATCAGTGAACCGACAGAAAACGCGGGATTAGAAACGATCAAGATTCGCATGCAGGAAAGGCGTTTTAATACCGCGTTTGGGTCTTTTGAAATCGAGGATTCGGCCAAGAAAAGCGTGGTAGATCAGATTTCGGGTTTGTCCGGTGAGGGGGAACTTAAATGTGTGACTCTGAGACGCGTTCGGCAGAGTGAATACTTCATAAGTGAAGTCGTGTTGTTCGAAAGTGATAGCACGATATTCTATTTCACGATCTCTGGCGAAACCGCTTCAGATGAATTCCGGATGATCAATTTTTGGGCAACCACGGACTTCGATAAAATCAGAGGGTTTTTGTACTGATGACCAAGCTGATCGCCATCATCAACGTGATCGCATGGGCCGGGTTCTGGGCGTTTGGGTATATCGCCCTGACCTTGGACGATCTGACGGATGGCCAGCTGACCATCTCTGCAATCCTGGCTTTTGCGGGTCTGATCATGGGGGTTCTGGCCTACCTGAAACTGGTGCGCGCCTCAGAGGCGAGCGGATATGCCAAAGGGTCCAATCAACTGGACGCCGAAGCCCGGAACCGGGCGCAGGAAGAATGGGGAAAGTAAGACATGTTCTATCGTGAGGCCGGAGATTTCAAAACCTCCTACGTTGCTGACAGCCAGACTTTCCCGATCAAGTTCGATCGGTATCGGTACTATGTGGTGTTGGCGGTGGCGTTCGGGATCATCCCGTTCATCATCAACGACTATTGGGCCAACGCACTTCTGCTTCCCTTCCTGATCTATGCGATCGCGGCCATTGGGCTGAACATTCTTGTGGGGTATTGCGGGCAGGTCAGCCTTGGCACCGGCGGGTTCATGGCTGTGGGGGCCTATGCCTGTTACAAGCTGATGACCGCTTTCCCGGATGTCAGCATGTTTATTCACGTGTTGCTGGCCGGCGGGATAACGGCCATCGTCGGTGTACTGTTCGGCTTGCCATCCTTGCGGATCAAGGGGTTTTACCTTGCGGTGGCGACGCTGGCGGCGCAATTCTTCCTGGTGTGGCTTTTCAACCGGGTGCCGTGGTTCTACAACTATTCGGCGTCGGGGCAGATCAATGCGCCGGAACGGGATGTGTTCGGCATCATCATCACTGGTCCAAATGCATCGGCCTGGGCCACTTACCTGTTTTGCCTGATTTTCCTGACCATCTGCGCCATTCTCGCGCGCAACCTGACGCGCGGCACGACGGGGCGGACATGGATGGCGATCCGCGATATGGATATCGCGGCCGAGATCATCGGGGTGAACCCGCTCAAGGCGAAACTGACTGCCTTTGCCGTCAGTTCGTTCTTTGTGGGCATCGCGGGCGCGCTGTTCTTCTCGGTCTATCTGGGCGCGGTTGAGGTCGGCGAAGTATTCGGCATCCAGAAATCGTTCCTGGTGCTGTTCATGGTCATTATCGGCGGTCTGGGCTCGATCTTCGGATCCTTCGCGGGTGCTGCATTCCTTGTACTTCTGCCCGTGGTCCTGAAAGTGGTCGGCGTCGATGTTCTCGGCTGGCCCACGGATATCGTGGCGCATCTACAACTGGTGATTGTCGGTGCCCTGATCATCATGTTCCTGATTCTCGAACCGCACGGGCTGGCGCAGCTATGGCGCGTGGCGAAGGAAAAACTCAGACTCTGGCCGTTCCCGCACTAAGGGGCAGGCCCAACTAAAAGACGGGTGCAAAGCCCGAACTCAACATCGGATCTATTAAGGGAGGAAACACCCGATGAACAAGAAACTGGCAACCTTAGCGCTGGGCGCGTTGATGGCGGCAGGCCCGACCATGGCCGACCTTGTATTTCCGTCGCTTAGCTACCGGACCGGACCTTATGCGGCTGGCGGTATCCCGTTTGCAGACGGCTATGCCGACTATTTCACTCTGGTGAACGAACGCGACGGTGGAATCGGCGGTGTTGCAGCGAAGGTGATCGAATGCGAAACCGGCTATAACACCGAAAAAGGCGTTGAATGCTACGAGTCTACCAAGGGTGAAGGCGCGTTGGTGTATCAGCCACTGTCGACCGGCATTACTTATCAGCTGATTCCGAAAGTCACCGCAGATGGCATCCCGCTGCACACGATGGGTTACGGTCGAACATCGGCTGCGAACGGCAAAGTGTTCAGCCACGTGTTCAACTATCCGGCCAACTACTGGAACGGTGCATCGGGCGCGATCAACTATCTGCTGGATGAGAATGGTGGAGATCTGAACGGCAAGAAGATTGCGCTGGTCTATCACAACTCTGCTTATGGCAAGGAACCGATCCGCACGCTGGAAACTCTGGCCGAAAAACACGGCTATGAACTGTCCTTGCTGCCCGTAGATCACCCAGGTCAGGAGCAGAAGTCGCAGTGGTTGCAGATTCGCCGTGAAAAGCCCGATTACGTAATCATGTGGGGTTGGGGCGTCATGAACCAGGTGGCCGTGCAAGAAGCTGCAAACATCCGTTTCCCGATGGAAAACTTCATCGGTGTCTGGTGGTCCGGTGCTGAATTCGATGTAGAACCAGCAGGCGAAAAAGCGAATGGTTACAAGGCACTGACCTTCACTGGTCTTGGAATGGACTACCCTGTCTATGACGATCTGAAGAAATACGTTGTGGACGCGGGCAAAGCAGCAGGTGCAGGCGATCAACTGGGTACAGTTCAGTATAACCGCGGTCTCTATGCTGCGATGCTGGCAGCCGAAGCCGTGAAAACCGCGCAAGAATTGCACGGAACTGCTGATATCGACGCGTCCATGATGCGCGATGGCATGGAGGCGCTGGAGATCACCAATGCCAAGATGGAAGCGCTTGGTATGTCCGGATTTGGACCCGAGTTCGCGGTTTCCTGCGACAATCACGGCGGCCCCGGTCTTGTCGGTGTTGTTCAGTGGGACGCAGCGGCCGGAACCTGGAACCCGGTTCAGGACTTCAAGCCAACGGATGTCGAAGTGATCAACGCTCTGATCGCGGAAGACTCGGCAGCTTATGCAGCCGAGAACAACATCGAACCGCGCTGCGAATAAAGGCAGTCTCGTACCGGCTTGGGCCGGCTTTCAAAACTTCGGAGCGGCGGGCAGACTGCCGCTCCTCACGAACAGTCCCGAAGGGGACAGGCATGAGGACACGCGCTGATGCTGGATGCGGCACACACCACTGACGTGCAGGCGGAAACCCTGCTTGAGGTCAACAATATCGAAGTGATCTACAACCATGTGATCCTCGTGCTGAAAGGCGTTAGCCTGACTGTTCCCAAGGGCGGTATCACGGCCTTGCTGGGTGGTAACGGCGCGGGCAAGACGACCACGCTCAAGGCAGTGTCGAACCTGCTGCATTCGGAACGCGGCGAGGTCACGAAAGGCTCGATCAAGTATCGTGGCCAGAGCGTGCACGAAAGCGACCCTGCCGTATTGGTGGAAAAAGGTGTGATTCAGGTGATGGAAGGCCGTCACTGTTTCGAGCATCTGACGGTTGAAGAGAACCTGCTGACGGGTGCGTATACCCGCAAAGACGGCAGCGCGGCGATCCAGCAGGATCTGGAGCTGGTCTACAATTACTTCCCCCGCTTGAAGGAGCGCCGCCGCTCGCAGGCTGGCTATACGTCGGGTGGAGAGCAGCAGATGGTTGCCATGGGCCGGGCATTGATGTCGCGCCCGGAGACGATCCTGCTGGACGAACCTTCGATGGGGCTCGCGCCGCAGTTGGTCGAAGAGATTTTCGGCATCGTGAAGGACCTCAACGAGAAAGAGGGCGTGTCCTTCCTGTTGGCCGAGCAGAACACAAACGTCGCCCTGCGGTTTGCGCATTACGGGTACATTCTTGAATCCGGGCGCGTTGTCATGGATGGCCCGGCCGCCGAACTGCGCGAGAACCCGGACGTGAAGGAATTCTACCTTGGTATGTCCGACGAGGGTCGCAAGAGCTTTCGCGACGTGCGGTCCTATCGCCGCCGCAAGAGGTGGCTGTGAGCGGATGGAGGATTTGGCGATGACCTATTTCGACGCACTCGAAACACGTTCGGCGGACGAACGTGCTTCCGATCAGGCAAAAGCGCTTGCAGAGCAGATCAAACGTGCTGCATCTGCCCCCGGATTCGCTACACACTTGTCGGATTCAGACACTAATAAGGTGATTTCGGCAGATGATTTGCCGATGCTGCCCGTGCTGCGCAAGTCGGACCTGATCCGCGCGCAGGCGGAACGCCCCCCTTTTGGCGGGTTTACCGTGAAGCCAGCGCGCCACTTCCATCACGTGTTTCAGTCCCCCGGGCCGATTTATGAACCGGGCAGCACCGATCACGATTGGTGGCGTATGGGCCGGTTCTTGAATGCCGTGGGTGTTGGTGCTGGTGATATTGTTCAGAACTGTTTTGGCTACCACCTGACGCCGGCAGGCATGATCTTTGAAAACGGTGCCCGCGCTGTAGGTGCTGCCGTTTTGCCGGCGGGAACCGGACAGACCGAGTTGCAGGTGACAGCCGCGCGTGACGTTGGCTGCACTGCTTATGCAGGCACGCCTGATTACCTGAAAGTCATCCTGGACAAGGCTGACGAGATGGGCGTTTCGCTGAACTTCTCGAAAGCCGCCGTTGGTGGTGGTGCTCTGTTCCCGTCTCTGCGTCAGGAATATGCGGATCGCGGTATTTCGTGCCTGCAATGCTATGCGACGGCGGACCTGGGAAACATCGCCTATGAAAGCGCTGCGATGGAGGGGATGATCATCGATGAACACGTGATCGTCGAGATCGTAACGCCCGGAACCGGTACGCCGGTAGCGCCGGGCGAAGTGGGCGAGGTTGTCGTGACCTCTCTCAACCCGGATTACCCGTTGATCCGCTTTGCGACCGGAGATCTTTCGGCCGTCCTGCCGGGTGTCTCGCCCTGTGGCCGGACCAATATCCGGATCAAAGGCTGGATGGGGCGCGCCGATCAGACCACCAAGATCAAGGGGATGTTTGTACGCCCGGAACAGGTAGCGGCCCTGGTCGACAAACATGAGGAAATCGTCAAAGCCCGCGTTATTGCAGCCCGTCAGGGTGAGATGGACACGATGACAGTCCGGATTGAAAGCCCGCGCGGTGACGACCCGGCATATGCCAAGTCGGTGGCCGAGGTGTTGAAGCTGAAAGGCGCGATCGAGGTTGTGGCCCCCGGATCCCTTCCCAGGGACGGGGTGGTGATCGAGGATCAGCGCGTCTACGAATAATGGCCTGTTTCAAGTCTGCGGCAGTTTGCGCCGCAGATTTGTTTACCGATGCACTGGTGTTTCCGAGCTTTTTGGTCGATTAAAGGCGAACCCTTCGCCTTTGCCAATCACAAGCCGGGATGATGGCCGAAATCGAGTTTTCACAGAACGGATCGCGCAATCGCGGTGTACGCGGTACCCGACTGCTGGCGGGGATCGCCTATGTCGTGGCTGCCGCGTGCCTTTTGCCGATGATCGCCGTGGTCCTGGCGGCTGTAACCGGGGGAACGGACACAATCTCGCACCTGATGGAGACGGTGCTGCCCGGCTATATCGTGACGACCCTGATTCTCGTGGTGTTGGTCGCGGCGGGAACGTTCAGTATCGGCACCGGGGCGGCCTGGCTGGTAACGATGACCCGTTTTCCCGGAGTACGGTTTCTAGAGATCGCACTGGTCCTTCCGCTGGCCTTTCCGGCCTATGTTCTTGCCTATGCCTACACCTTCATTCTGGATCACCCGGGCATCGTTCAAAGCTCGCTGCGTGATGTCACCGGTTGGGGCCCGCGCGACTACTGGTTCCCGGAAATCCGCTCGACCGAGGGCGCAGCGGTCATGTTGATCCTTGTGCTCTATCCCTATGTCTACCTGTTGGCGCGGGCTGCGTTCCTGCAGCAAAGCGCGACCGCATTTCTGGCGGCGCGGGCGCTGGGTAACAATCCATGGCTGGCGTTTCGGCGCGTTTCACTCCCGATGGCGCGGCCTGCCATTGCAGGCGGTGTACTGCTGGCCGTCATGGAGACCATCGCGGATTTCGGAACCGTGTCGTATTTCGGTGTGCAGACCTTTGCCACCGGGATCTACACAAGCTGGTTTTCTATGGCCGACCGGGCTGCGGCTGCACAACTTGCGCTGTGCCTGCTGGGCTTTGCCCTGATCATGGCCGTGGCCGAGCGCACCCAGCGCGGCAAGGCAAAATACTATCAGGCCGGGAAACAGCATGTGGCGCAACCGGCGGTACATCTGACGGGCCTGCGGGCCTGTGGCGCATTCTTGCTTTGTGCGATACCTGTTCTTTTCGGGTTTTTGCTGCCTGTTATCATTCTGGTCGAGATGGGCCTGGAATCCGAACAGAACCTGTTTTCGCAGCGCTATATCGGCTTCATTCAGAATTCGCTGATCCTTGCTGGTACGGCGGCGGTCATCACCGTTTTTGCGGCGATCAGTGTCGGGTTCTTTCAACGCCTCAGACCGGGGCGCGCCTCGTCTGCGACTGCTTATATGGCGCGTCTGGGATATGCGGTGCCCGGCGGCGTCATCGCGGTTGGCTTGATCGTCCCCTTCGCGAGCTTTGACAACGCGCTGGACGTTTGGATGCGTCAGACCTTCGATGTGTCCACGGGGCTGTTGGTTACAGGTTCGATCTGGCTGCTGGTCGCTGCCTACATGGTGCGGTTCCTGGCTGCTGCGCTCAGCGCATATGAGGGTGGCCAAAGCACGGTACACGCCAATATGGATGCCGCAGCCCGCTCACTTGGTCAGACGCCGTTGGGAACTCTGCGGCGTGTTCACCTGCCCATTCTGACTCCGTCTCTGTTGACGGCCCTTCTGATCGTGTTCGTTGACGTGATGAAGGAACTCCCCGCCACGCTGATCATGCGCCCGTTCAATTTCGATACATTGGCGGTGCAGGCATATCGATTGGCTTCTGACGAACGACTGGAGGGCGCAGCTGTGCCTTCGCTGGTCATTCTGGCGGTAGGTCTGCTACCTGTAATCCTGATCTGCCGTCAGGTCGGCCGACGGTAACACTTGTGTCGTAATTGTAAGACAACAGCGCATCAGGCTTGATTCAAATACGATTTCCGGCAAGGCTGGAGGTATGAATATGCAGCCTCCCAGCCGGTTCTCGGCAAGCGCAGCGCAGATGCCCGTGGCTTTCGACCGGCATGAGATGTCTCAAATCCTATCCGTTTATGGTCGGATGGTCGCCGCCGGGGAATGGCGCGACTATGGTATTTCCAACCTGCGCGACATGGCGGTGTTCTCGATCTTCCGGCGCACCGCAGAACACCCGATCTACCGCGTCGAAAAGCATCCGCGCCTGAGATCGAGACAGGGAATGTATTCTGTCATAGGTATGGATGGCCGCATCCTGAAACGCGGCCACGATCTGCGCGCGGTTTTACGGGTGTTGGAACGCAAGCTGATCCGGGCCGTGAACCCGGATTAGAGCCTAAGACGCAGGATGTCGCCCATATCCTGTTACAGCCCCGAACTCTTTTCGGCCGATACGAGAGACAGCGTCCTCCAAAGGTTCTTTGGCAACAGCCATGTGATGTGCGTTTGCATGCACAAGCGTGTCCTGATCCAGCATCATGCCTACGTGACCTTTCCAAAACACCAGATCACCCCGGCGAAGCTCGGGGTTTGGGATTGGCTTGAAGAACTCTGCTTGCATGTCGCTATCGCGAGGGCAGGGTAATCCGCAGGAATGAAAAGCGATTTGAATCAGGCCCGAACAGTCAAGTCCAAGTCCGGTATCGCCACCGTAGATGTAAGGGGTGGTAAGAAACTGTTCTGCAATGGCTGCTGGATCAGAACCCACCCAGTCTTTTTCGACCAGCTGTGTTTCGCGAATGTATCGCGGCGTTGGAATGTGGCCCTCTTCTTTCACGCAAACCCATCCGGTCGAACGAATGGTGTTTTCGCGTTCTGAATCACGGCGTGGCCAGTATTCTATACCAGCGCCAAAAGGCAGAATCCGTTCGTTCGCGTTTTTAGTCACATCGGGGTGTTCCAATGAAACTGCTCTTGGCACGGAAACGCGGTGCGTTGGCTGAAGTGGCCGTCTTTCTATTTCCTGTCGCACCCACCCGACATAGCCATCTTTTTCGCGAAACCCGAACAGGTGGTTCTGCGCCCGCTCCAAGATGATGAATACTTCTCCGCACACCATCTGGCACTGCCGACGACCATTGGGTTTGTCCAGAACGTCCCGCACAACCGATTGAATATGATATGTTTCACCATCCGAAAAAGCATCAGCTTCGACCTGACCTTTCAGCGATGAATGCGCCACCCGTCCGTTGAAGCGAAGCAACCTGCGATCCGTCATAGCTCCAATATCTCCGGCAATGCGTTTAACACGGCGCGCGGCCCCTGACCCAGACCACCTTTTGTGCGACCGGGCTCTTTACTGGGCTGCCAGGAGTAGATGTCGAAATGGACATAGCGGTGCGCGCCCACGAACCGTCGCAGAAACAAAGCGGCGGTGATCGACCCAGCAAATCCGCCCGATGGTGCGTTGTCCAGATCGGCAATACCGGGTTCGATCATCGCTTCGTAAGGCGTGTGGAACGGCATGCGCCAGACCGGATCAGCCGAAACCTCTGCCGCGTGTGAAAGGGAAGACGCGCATTGCTGGTCGTCAGTGTAGAACGGTGCCAG
Source organism: Ruegeria sp. CDSA141 (assembly GCF_059612005.1). Lineage (NCBI taxonomy): Bacteria > Pseudomonadati > Pseudomonadota > Alphaproteobacteria > Rhodobacterales > Roseobacteraceae > Ruegeria > Ruegeria sp. CDSA141. The sequence goes on along the minus strand of NZ_JBXWPT010000011.1, from coordinate 24,912 downwards.
ATCCGGGCCAACGGCCACCCGTGCCGCACCGGTCAGCGTCGCCATCGAGATCACCAGATCGGGCTCTTCTTCAGCGGCCAGTGACAGCGCATCCGCCAGCACCAGACGCCCTTCTGCATCCGTATTGTTGATCTCGACTGTCAAACCCTTGCGGGAGATCAGTATGTCGCCGGGGCGAAAGGCATTACCGGCCACCGCGTTTTCGACCGCCGGGATCAGAACCCGCAGTTGCAGCGGAATACCCAGCGCCATGATCATCCGGGCCAGTCCCAGCACATTGGCCGCACCCCCCATATCCTTCTTCATCAGACCCATGGACGCGCCCGGTTTCAGGTTCAGCCCGCCTGTGTCGAAACACACACCTTTGCCGACAAGCGTCAGTTTGGGGCCGCTGCTGCCCCAGTTCAGTTCGATCAGCCGCGGGGCCTGCTCTGCCGCGCGTCCCACCGCGTGGATCATGGGAAAATTCTGATCTAGCAGGGCCTCGCCGGTGATCACGCTGCAGGTGGCACCGAATTCGCCAGCCAGAACCTCAGCCGCCTGCTGCAACTGCTCAGGACCCATATCCGAGGCTGGCGTATTCACCAGATCGCGGGTCAGAACTTCGGCATTGGCCATGGCTTCGATACGGTTGGCATCCACACCTTCAGGTGAAATCAGTGCCGCCGATCCACCGGATTGAGACGCGTAGCGATCGAAAGTGTAGCCTGTCATCAACCAGCCAAAACACTCCATCTCCAGCCGATCAGCGGGAATGCCGGACGCGATATGATAGGTTCCTTCCGGCAGTGTCATGGCTGCGGCGGCCAATGGGAACCTTTGTCGCGCACGCGTGACTTCTGTTCCATAACCGGCCAGTACAAAATCAACCGCGCCATGCGCACCTGGTACCAGCAGTGTCTGCCCCATCGCACCTGTAAACCCGTTTGCGGCAACCCAGGTCTGGACGGTATCCGGTTGATCCTGCAACCAATTGTCCAAATCCGGCTGCGCAATCACATGAAGCGGTATGGACGGGTCAGAGGGTGGGGCGAAGGACAGGGTCATGGGCGTCTCGGCTGATGGTTTCTGCGCACAGACTAGCCGCGCATGATCTGCCCGCAACCCCTGTCAGACGGAAAGGTCCTGCTGGTCCCAGACGGCGGTCAACGATCGTTCCCCGACACGGATCAAACGCCCGAGCGTCGCACCCGCCGCAACGGCGTCACCGGCATCGACGGTGTGGGCCACGTCACCCGCCACCCGGGCCAGGGCCGTCATCCCGATCTGTTCGGATATTGCGACCAGTGACTTGGCACATTTGCGCAAGTCCGCCCATTCGCGCTGACGCCAGTAACGTTCGCAGTTTGACAGGCGCACGGCAAGCTCCTCGATCGTGCGGCACAGAACGTCCAGCGCATTCTTGTCGCCAAGTTGCCGGTACAGTCCGCTCAGTTGATCCGAGTCCAGACGGACGGATTCCTTGTGTTCAAGCGTGATAATCTTTTCCACCACATTCACCCTAATTCAAACGCCCCCACGGCGCGGTCTTGATCCTGGCAGCAAATTCCTTTGCAAAACCTTGCAGGGAAACCGGATAATGGCTCGAATTTTCCTTGAATTCGGTTTAGATCATCCGTCAGCGACAAGAACGGGAACATTGAAATGGACTTTGCCAAACCTCTGCCGAGCTACCTTTTAAAACGGTATCACGGATGGAAGGCCACGACATATTCGGAAAACCAGGTCTGGTATCGCCGTCTTGCCGATGAGGGACAACGCCCCCGTGCCATGGTCATATCCTGCTGCGACAGCCGGGTTCACGTGACATCCATGTTCGGAGCCGACCAGGGCGATTTCTTTATTCACCGAAACATCGCCAACCTGGTGCCGCCCTATGCACCGGATGGGGACCACCACGGCACCAGCGCTGCCATTGAATATGCCGTAACAGCGCTCAAGGTCGCTCATTTGATCGTTCTGGGGCATTCGCAATGCGGCGGCGTGCAGGGCTGTATCGACATGTGCAAGGGGCAGGCGCCGCAGCTGGATGCCAAGGACAGTTTTGTTGGTCGCTGGATGGATATTCTCAAGCCGAAATACGAACTGGTCGCGGATATCGAGGACAGTGTCGAACAGGCCCGACAGTTCGAGCGTCAATCGGTTGTCGCATCACTGGAAAACCTGATGACCTTCCCCTTCGTCTCGTCAGCCGTTGAGCAGGGAGCGCTGAGCTTGCACGGCTTGTGGACGGATATCGGTGCAGGTGGGTTGGAAAGCTATGACCCTTATCAAAAAAAGTTCGTCCCAGTCTGACGACGACACATCGGCAAGCCCGAAACGATAAAGATAGCGGCTCTGATTCAGAGCCGTTTTTGGTATACTCCACTCATTGCATTTGAAGATCGGAGCCTACCATGAAAGTCATCAAGCGCATCTTCGCAGGATTGGTCGTTTGCATTCTGGTTCTGGTCGCGGTTTCCTATCTGTTGCCAGGAAAGGCAGAAGTTTCGCGTAGCATTGCGATCGACGCTCCGGCGAGTGCCATCTTTCCTTACGTGAATTCGATGCAGGAAACCGAAAAGTGGTCTCCTTGGCTGAACCGGGACCCCGAAACCAAACTGACGTATTCCGGCCCTGCCGCCGGGGTCGGGAACACTCTGAACTGGGATTCGGATCACCCGCAGGTCGGCACGGGGTCACAGGAAATCGTCGAGAGCGTGGAAAACCAACGGGTCAGAACGGTGCTGGATTTTGGCCCGATGGGTACTGCCGCTGCGTCATTCACCCTTGAGCCTGACGGGGCGGGAACCAAAGCTACTTGGGGGTTTGAATCGGATCTGGGTCTCAACCCCATGTCCCGCTGGATGGGGTTGATGATGGATACGTGGGTGGGCGAGGACTATGAACGTGGTCTGACCAATCTGAAAGAACTGGTGGAAACCCAAAGCTAGCCCTTTGTTTGTTACAGAAGCATGCGGCAGTGTGCTTGACGGAAATCCTAGCCCAGTCGAAACCGGGCAAGCTTTCCCAGGTGATCGGATCCCATGAAGGGGCGCAGCTCAACCGTTCCTGTTGTTCCTTTGGGGAACAAAAGGTTGTCTATCGGCAATGGGATTTTCCAACTGCCGAGGTTGTGAGTGTTAAGGACGGTTCCAAAACTCTGATTGTTTGCGGCCGCTCCGATCCGTCTGACGCTTTCGCCCCAGGGCACCATGTTGAAATCTCCGGCAATCAGAACCGGTCCTTCAAGTTGGCTGATGCGGTCGGCAATCACCTGGCTTTGCCTGGACTGGTCGTAAGGAAATGGCCAGTTCAGATGAACTGATACGACCCAGACCAAATCACCGCCGGGCGCTTTGACCTGTAACCCCACAAGCCCATAACCTTGCAGACAGAATTCGGAGTTCTCGACAATCGGCAAGGTCGTCAGGATGGCGACGTTTTGTTCAGGGCGGAATTCACAGACCGCCTTTTCGGGGTAATGCTCGAACAGATTGCTCATGTACTTGCGATTGTGGCTGGATACTTCCTGCAACGTCACGATCTGTGCATTTGACTCAATGATGTCTTCGGCCAGTGAATACCGGGGCCAGGCTTTGCTCATGAGATTCTTCTGGTACAGCGTCAAGCAGGAGCCATTGCAATCGTCCGAGGGCGCGGCAACGCTGGCTGCGATGGATCCAATGGCCGCCCCCGCAAAGACCAAGGTGGTCAAAGCAAGAAATCTGGCGCGCATGAATAGAAGTATCACGGCGCAGGGCAGGAGCAGAACACCAGCCTGAGGACGAAGCAGAGCGATTGAATCTCCCACGGCAAAGACCTGCCCCGTAAAGCCGATGACGACCAGTGCCATCAGAACGCATGTGCATCCGATGGTCAGGGACTTGGCAATCCTGCGTTTGGTCGAAATGTGCATTCCCTGCCTCTTCCGCCTTGCACGGAATACTGTTTGTAATCGGGCTTGTCGCATCCGCTCCGCCACGAACAAGGTTCAGTTTTTAGGTGGCAAGCGCGTTGGGTTTTGTCAACAGGTTGGCGACCTTCACCGCGTGCTAGACTGTGCGGCTGCACTGGTTTCTTTTGAGGTTTGACGGGTGCGGTTGAAATACGTGGAGGTGAAGTTTGACTGGCAGACAAGAAAGAGAGCGAATCCGTTTTAGTTGTTGAAAGTCCTCTGTGCGCCCAATCTGGACATTGACGAGCGGCTATGCGCACCGTGAAACATGTCACTCGCGGAAGACCTGAAACAAATTTTGGAAACTGTGCTGCCAACCGATCCCAGCTTTGGGAAGATCGAAAAGGCCGTGATAGACAGCTGTATTGGTGAAACCCGGCGATACGCCTTGGAGGGCTCCATCGAAGCCTTCCTGATGTCAGCGATGCGTCTATTGGCACTTCCCGATAATGGGCACACACGGCTGATCCCGAACGATGCGATCGAGGTGCTGCCGCTGAGGTTCGTGAGCGTAGGGTGTTCCGTGCAATTCATCGGCGCGGTACCAGAGATAACTGCACCACGAGGAGAGCTGATAGCGGTCAATGGCGCAGATTTGAGCCATATTGAAGCCACCGCTGAGCAGTTTCTAGCGGGAAGGCGACAAAGGAAACGGGTTATCGGACCGATTTTTTTGGCTTGGCCGTACGCTTTGGCACGTTTGGGTTTTTCGTCAAGCGGCGGAACGACCGAGTATCGTCTGCGGGACGAAAATGGACAGATAACGAATCTGAAAGTGGCCAATGAACATACCGTTCCTGGATCTGTGCTATACCCGAGAAACGAGCACGGCAAGGATGATCCAACCTGGCAGCCTGAGGCTTTTGTGGAGATAAAGGACTGGCAAGACCTTGGGCTATCAATAGCGTTACCAAGCTTCTTTGATTCGAACGAAAGTGCGCTGCTTGCAGCCATCTCAGCCGCAGTGGAACGCGTGCGCGCCTGTTCGAACAAACCGCTCTTGATTGACGTTCGCGGAAACACGGGGGGCGACTTTCTTCTAACGATGCCCTTGATCGACGCGATCTCGGAAAGCGCAAACAAGCAGGTTGTCCTGCTTGTCGATAAATTCACGTTTTCCGCAGCGATCGTGTTTGTAGCCATCCTCAAACATCGATTGGGAAACAGGCTCAAACTCATTGGGGAGGAGATGGGCGATGGCTTGACGTTCTTTGCAGAGGGCGGGTTGCTCGATTTGCCGGCCAGCAAAGCCGTCGTTCGATACTCATCAGCCTTTCACGATTGGAAGAACGGAACGACTGACGAAACCACCCCGCCCGAAGTTGCGCGGGAAGTCGTACCTGTAGGAGCACTGAATTTGGATTTGGAATGGGTCCAAGGGCCTGCAGTTGAGGATGCATTCGGCGAGTTCCATCAACGCGTTCTCAAGAGCATGAGCCATTGGATAAACGACCGTTAAATTCGCACGGCGGTCGTTCAAATTGCCTTCCAATACTGCGCATTGGCGAATGCCAAGTTTCTCCCGCAAACTTGGCACTGACAAATAATCAAAAAACCCGCTGAACAATCAGCGGGTTTCCTGGTTTTCAACCTTGGGCGAAAATCGGTATGTCAGCCCTTTTTCAGGACCTCGCGGCCCAAAAGTTCCGCGATCTGCACGGCGTTCAGGGCGGCGCCCTTGCGCAGGTTGTCGCTGACGCACCACAGGTTCAGACCGTTTTCGATGGTCGAATCCTGGCGGATACGGCTGATGAACGTGGCGAAATCGCCCGCGCATTCGATCGGTGTGACGTAGCCACCCGCTTCGCGTTTGTCGATCACCATGATACCCGGTGCTTCGCGCAGGATGTCGCGGGCTTCGTCTTCGTCCAGGAACTCTTCGAATTCGATGTTCACGGCCTCGGAATGGCCGACAAAAACGGGAACGCGGACGCAGGTGGCCGTGACCTTGATCGACGGGTCGACGATCTTTTTGGTTTCCACAACCATCTTCCACTCTTCCTTGGTCGAGCCGTCTTCCATGAAGACGTCGATCTGCGGGATGACGTTGAAGGCGATCTGCTTCTGGAATTTCTTCGGCGGCACGTCCGTCGTCGGATTGTAAATCGCCTTGGTCTGATCCCAAAGCTCGTCCATGCCTTCTTTACCGGCGCCAGACACCGACTGATAGGTCGACACGATCACGCGCTTGATCTTGGCGCGGTCATGCAGCGGCTTGAGCGCCACCACCATCTGCGCAGTCGAGCAGTTCGGGTTGGCGATGATATTCTTGTTCTTGTAGTCGTGGATCGCCTCGGGGTTACATTCCGGCACGATCAGCGGAATGGCCGGGTCATAGCGATACAGCGACGAGTTATCGATCACCACACAGCCAGCCGCAGCCGCCTTGGGGGCGTAGGTCTTGGTTGCGTCCGAGCCGATGGCGAACAGTGCCATGTCCCAGCCGGTGAAGTCGAAGGTGTCGATGTCCTGGGTCGTCAGTGTCTTGTCGCCAAAGCTCACCTCGGTCCCCAGCGAACGACGGCTTGCCAGAGCGGCAAGTTCATCGACCGGGAACTGGCGTTCCGCCAGGATGTTCAGCATTTCGCGGCCCACGTTACCCGTGGCGCCGGCGACAACGACGCGATAGCCCATTTCATGTCTCCAATGTTAAGGACGCGCGTTCATAGCCGCGTTGCAGCGAAGAAAAAAGGGCTATCACGGGAGAATTGGCCGAATTGACGTCGATTTTAACCCTGATGCGCGTTTTCACCTGTGTTCAGCAATGAACGATAGACACGCACGATGGCTTCCGCTTCGCCTTCGATTCGAAAATGCTGCTCTACACGCTGTCTTGCGGCCTGACCGGATTGCACAAGCTTGTCCGGATCACTCAACATCTGTTCCAGTGCTTCGGCCAGTGCCCCGGCGTTATCCTTTTCGATCAAGCGGCCTGTCTCCCCGTCCTCGATCTGGGCGCTGAACGCCCCAACCTCACGGCAGGCGATTGCAGGCACGCCGGAGGCCATCGCCTCAAGCGGTGTGAGGCCGAACCCTTCGTGACGGGCCGGGGCCACAAACAGGTCAAGGGCGCGGTAGGTTTGAACGATTTCCTCCCAAGGACGCTCGCCCAGGAAGTGCACCCGTTCCGATAGCCCGGCAGCGTTGAGCTTGGCTTCCTGTTCCTGTTGGAACGATTCAAATTCTTTGGTGGCGCGCCCGGTAAAGACTATGCTGGCGTCGGGATGGTTTGGCAGAACCTCAATCGCCGCATCCACCAAGAGGTCGACACCCTTCTGAGGTCGAATACGCCCGAAACACCCGATCAAAGTCCCATCAGGCAGCCCCAGTTTATTTCGCAGCAGCGATTTGTCCTCGGCCGGGTGAAACAGTTCGGTATTCACACCATGCATTATGACAGTCGCGGGATGTTCAAGAAACGATGCCGCTTCCGGAGTTGTGGCGATCAGGGCGTCCATCTTCGAGATCAGCCATTTCGTGAACCCAGAGTGATTTCGCTGCGCAGCCGATGTAAACAGCAGTTTCAGATTACGCTGCAGTACATGTTTCAAAAACAGGCCCATCAGCATTTCGGTATTGCGCCGCGCATGCCACACCCGGGGCGTCCTGTTCGAAAGGAATGGAACTTTGATCAACCGGATGTGGGGCAGATCATCCGGCAGGCCGGGTCCTGTGGCAACGATCCCGATCATATGCTTCTGGATCGGCAACAGGCGGATGACGGTTGTTGTGACACCGGAGAGGCTGTGTTTCAGGTTCGGCGCTATAACCTCGATTTCCTGCACGGCTTGCTCCGCAATTGCTTTAATCCACACTATCCCGGCTGAATAGATAAATCACGCAACCGATGGCAAGGGTTACGGCAAAAAACGCAAAAATTGCTGTGTAAGGCGCGGTTGTCCCGTTCTCGGCGGTGGCGGCATGAACGCGCCCGGTGACAAATTGGGCAATGCCGACACCTCCGATTCCGAAGAGATTCAACAAGGTCACACCACGACCCACCAGATGTGGTGGGACGAAGGCCCGTCCATGGGCCATGATGACCGGAAAGCTGGCCCCGGCAAAACCGATGACGGCCAACAGCAGAACGGACAGCCATGTGGCATAGTCAATCCACGCGCAAAGCAGGGTCAGTGCCACTGCACCCAGCACGTTGCCTGCTAAGATAACCCACTTCCTGGTGCCAAAAACGCGATCCAGCGGCCCGTAGACAAAGGTACCGACAATCATCGCAGATCCCATAACCAGTGTCGCGGTGCCGATCTGTGTAGTGCTGAGCCCGAAGACATCGTTCAGATACGGCCCAGCCCACAGCCCGCGCAGGGCGGCTGAGGGCGCATATGCCACTAGCATCAAAGGCATGATCAGCCACAGTGCAGGTTCTTTCAACAGGTCCAGCAGCGTACCCTTGTGTTCCGTTCCAACCTTCGCGGGATCGCGTACGCTCAGCCAAATACCCAAAGCAATCGCAGCAGATATCGCGGCCAGCCCAACCATCGTTGCGCGCCATCCGATCCATTCAACAGCAAGCGCAGTCGGATAGGAGGCCACAAGATTGCCTACCGAGCCGACACCCAGCATGACGGCGGCCAGCGTCGCGAACCGGGCCGGAGGATATTCGTGGGCAAAGATGAAATAAGATGCCATCAGAACCGGAGAGCATCCGACGCCGATCAGGCCCATGGCAACGCTGACATGCAAAGGTGAGGTCGCGACCGCAAAAATCGCGGATCCTCCTGCACCACCAACCAGAAGAAGCGCGGCTGCGGTCAGCCGCGGACCGACCTTGTCCAGCGCCCAGCCAACTGGAATTTGCATTGCTGCGAACACCAGAAACCAAAGGCCGGACGCAAAGGCCAGATCTTCGGGTGTGGCGCCGATGTCGCGTTCAAGATCCAGACTGAGCACAGCCAGAAATGCACGGAAAAACTGGCTGAGCACATAGCCCAGGCACAAAACTACCAAACCCGCCTGCATAGCCCGCCTCTTTTCCGCTCATCCGAAGGGAATGCTTGGCACGCAATGATGCAACGCACAAGCATGTGTACTATGTTTCAGTAACAGGACTTGGGCCGCATTCCGGCTATCTTTGCCGGAAGTTTGATTTCGAGGGGGAAAATGAAAGACCTCCATTCTGCATTTTATGAAAACCTGCCCCTGTTGCGGGATTTCACCCGTCTGGCAGACCCGGCGAAGTTTTCTCCGGTGCCCGACGACTGGTTTCTGGGGGTCGCCGATATTGTCGATTCAACCGGGGAAATAGCGCGAGGGCGATACAAAACCGTCAACACCGTTGGGGCCGCCGTGATCTCGGCGATGATTAACGCGATGGACGGCAAGCTGTTTCCCTATGTCTTTGGCGGCGACGGAGCGGCGTTTGCGATTCCTCCCGGCGAAGTTGAAGCAGCTCGGGATACTCTTTCAGCCTTGCGGCGCTGGTCGGAAGAGGAGTTTTCCATGCCGTTGCGAGCGGCGCTGGTGTCGGTGGCAGAAATCCGAAAAGCAGGCAGGGACTTGCGTGTCGCCCGTTTTGCTCCGTCCTCCGGCGTGGATTATGCCATGTTTTCTGGCGGGGGATTGGCCTGGGTCGAGGCAGAGATGAAAGCGGGTCGTCATATGATCGCGCCTGCCGAACCAGGTGCGCAGCCGAACCTGACAGGCTTGTCGTGTAGATGGTCCAACAGCCCGGCGCGGCACGGTCAGATCGTTTCACTGGTCATTGAACCCACCGCGTCAGCAACTGAACGTGATTTTGCCGATCTTGCGCAATCGGTTCTGTCCGCGTCAGAAGAGCTGGAGCGTGCCGGACATCCGGTGCCGGAGAATGGTCCACCCATGAGGTGGCCGCCTCCTGGCCTTGACATTGATGCGCATGTTTCGCGCAACGGGCGGAATTTGATTTTGCACAAGCTCGTTCTTCTGGTTCAGAACCTGCTGATCGCGATACTCTTCAAGACCGGTAAAAAGCTGGGACAGTTTGAGCCCGAACACTACAGGATTATGGTCAGCAGCAATGCCGATTTCCGCAAGTTTGATGACGGTCTGAAGATGACATTGGATTGTGATACGGCCACTTTGCGACAGATCGAACAAATGCTGGAAGAAGCGCGCGGGCGCGGCAAAATCCGATACGGTTTGCACGTGCAGGACGAGGCGATGATGACGTGTTTCGTCCCGTCGGCCACACGGGACGATCATGTGCATTTCGTCGATGGTGCCTCGGGCGGATACGCCCAGGCCGCAGCGGCCATGTACCGTTGAACGGTTAGCCGGCTTTCCATCCCGCGGCGAGATCACGTGCCGTTTGCGCCAGCAGCATCACATCAATGCCAACTGCCAAAAACTGCGCGCCCATATCCAGATATGCCTGCCGGGCCTCGTCATTTGTCGCCAAAATGCCAGGCGCTTTGCCTGCGGCTTTGATCCGGGTCAGTGCATCGCCGATAACCTCTCGCACCTCGGGCGCCGCACTGTTGCCCTGATGGCCCATATCGGTCGACAGATCGGCAGGTCCGATGAATACGCCATCCACGCCGTCAACTTCCAGAATTTCGTCGAGAGCAGCCATTCCGGCGCGGGTTTCAACCTGTAACAACAAGCAAACCTCCTGATCTGCGGTCTGAATGTAGTTTCCGACCGATCCGTAAATCGTCGCCCGCGATGCCATCGCGCCCACACCGCGGACACCGGCAGGGGGATAGCGACAGGCCCGGACCAGCTCTCGCGCCTGCTCGGCGCTTTCCACTATCGGAACCAGCACGGTCTGAGCACCCGCATCCAGAACCATCTTGATCAGCCAGGTCTCACCCACGGGGACCCTCACAACCGCATGAGAGTCGCTTGCTGCAAGGGCCAAGAGCTGGTCCCGGATTGACCGGATGTCGTTTGGGGCATGCTCTCCATCGATCACCAGCCAATCGAAACCTGCCGTTCCCATTATCTCGGCCGTGATGGATTCAGCAAAGCTCATCCAGCAACCAATCTGCGTTTTTCCCTGTAATAGAGCCTGTTTGAATGAGTTTCGTGGCGCAGTCATGCTGTTTCCCTTTATGCAAAGCCTTCGGTGCACGGTGACCGTGAAATTGGACGTTTCCACATCTTCTTCTGCGGTGCCGAATTGTCCAGTCTGAATGCGGCTGTGCGCCATGAGATTGAAGGTGGGGTTGGCGCAGCTCTCATGGTTTTCTACGGTTCAGGGGCTTTTGTGTTTCAATTGGAAACCAAGGGTTCCCTTGCGTAAATCACGGATTTCGGTGATAATTTTTTTTATGACCGACGACCTCCCACTGACGTCGCGATCTTTGCCTATTGCGCTTTTGCGGGCGCGGGAAAAGGTTATGGGACCCATACGAGCAATGCTGGCCGACGCCGGTGTCACGGAACAGCAGTGGCGCGTGTTGCGGGTTTTGAACGAAGAAGGCCCGCAGGAACCGACGCATATTGCCGAACGCGCCTGTCTGCTATTGCCAAGCCTGACGCGTATATTGCAAAAATTGGAACACCGCGGCCTGATCTCCCGACGATGCCATCCCGCGGACCGTCGCCGCCAGATTGTCGAGATCAGTGAGCGCGGTGTTCAGATCATTCACGCCAATCTATCCGCCAGCATGGCGCAGGCGGAACGCATTCGTTCCCAACTGGGGCCGGAAAAACACGAACTGTTGCTGGATCTATTGAATGAGCTGAAAGACCTCAAAACCTGACGTTGGTCGCGCACATCAGAATCTTGTGCAAGGACCCCGCCGGAGATTTTAGAGGGTATCTCAGACGGGGCGGCCAGACTCGGGTTTGGGTTAGGCCTGGCCTAAGGCCGGTTGCCTCACGCCTAGCCTGACGGTCCGGCCCGCGCATCGGAATATATGACGAGCCTGATATGTGGCTCTGATTAGGGTCTTCTAGCCTTTGGGGGAAGGCCATGCACCTATGCTCTCCGAAACAGTCTTAGGGTCAGTATTCATAACCAGCAGATGGCGATTGCCGCGAGTGCGATTGCTGAGATGAAGACCTTGGGACAACGGTCATAGCGTGTCGCCACGCGCCCCCAATCCCTGAGCCTGCCATACATAATCTCGATGCGATTTGTATCTGCGCTTGTCGTACTTGACCGGCGTTTTGTGAGGCCCGTATTCGCCAGAGGCATCTCGCCAGCGCAAATCATTGCGATTGATGAAGATAATTCTACTCAACACACGCCGGTCATCAACGCTTCGCTTGCCATGAGACTTGGGAAAGAAAGGTTCAAGACGTGCCATCTGCGCATCGGTCAGCCAGAAAAGATCAGACATGTTCACCGCTCGTTTTCGAACCGTGAATCACGAGGCTAAGAGAAAACCAATGGGTCCTGAGCCTAGCCAAGAACAGGCAACTCAGCTTTTCTTGAGTCTGAACGCCCGAAAACGTGCGCTTGCAGGAAAAACTCCAAACGTCAGGTAACGAATCTAAATTGCGAGCTTTTTGCGCCAGTTAATTGACAATCGTGGGCAAAAGCGTGGGGTAAATCCGCCAAGAATGGTGATTACCCGTTTTAATTCAACGTGTTATCATTTAAGTATGGCGACCCCGGCAGGATTCGAACCTGCAACCTGCCCCTTAGGAGGGGGCTGCTCTATCCAGTTGAGCCACGGGGCCGCGTTTTGCCTTCTGTAACTGGGATTTTCCGGGTTGTCATCGCCTTTGCACAATTGTTGTACACACCGACGTGTTCACGCTACCATCGGGCAAAACAACAACGCAGGTGCCTCCCGTGAACAGTGAAACCAAACGCCCGCTTACCCTTCGTGATGTGTCCGAGGCTTCCGGTGTCTCAGAGATGACGGTGAGCCGGGTTCTGCGTAACAGGGGGGATGTGTCCGACGCCACCCGCACCCGCGTTCTGGCCGCCGCCAAAGATCTGGGATACGTCCCCAACAAGATCGCGGGCGCGCTGGCATCCAGCCGGGTCAACCTTGTCGCGGTGATCATCCCTTCGCTTTCGAACATGGTGTTCCCCGAGGTGATGACCGGCATCAATCAGGTGCTCGAAGATACCGAGTTGCAGCCTGTGGTTGGCGTGACGGATTATCTGCCCGAGAAAGAGGAAAAGGTGCTGTACGAGATGCTTTCGTGGCGACCCTCGGGCGTGATCATTGCAGGGCTTGAACACACTGACGCGGCCCGCGCCATGCTGGATTCGGCAGGTATTCCCGTGGTCGAGATCATGGATACCGATGGCAAACCTGTTGACGCGATGGTCGGCATTTCACACCGCCGGGCCGGACGTGAAATGGCGCAGGCGATCCTGAAGGCCGGGTATCAGCATATTGGCTTCATGGGCACCAAGATGCCGTTGGATCACCGCGCCCGGAAGCGCTTTGAAGGTTTTACCGAAGTACTGGGCAAACACGGGATCGAGATCGAAGATCGCGAGTTCTATTCTGGCGGCTCTGCCCTGGCCAAAGGGCGCGAGATGACGCAGGCCATGCTTGAACGCTCGCCCGAACTGGATTTCCTGTATTATTCCAACGACATGATCGGCGCTGGTGGTCTATTGTACCTGCTGGAACAGGGCGTAGATATTCCGGGGCAGATCGGTCTGGCCGGGTTCAACAACGTCGAGCTTTTGCAGGGTCTGCCGCGCAAATTGGCGACGATGGATGCCTGCCGTCTGGATATAGGCCGTCAGGCCGCACAGATCATCGCTGAACGCCTGAAGGATCCGGATTCTGAAATCGAGACACGGGTCACCCTGACCCCCAAGATCAGCTATGGCGATACTCTGAAACGGCGATGAGCGCCCCCCTGAAACGGCTCGACAACCGGACGGCCCGGGCTATTTTCATGGATCGTCACGCATTGGCCGAACAACCCTCGGGGGCGGCCAAGGGCGCCGAGCTTCTGGACCTCATCCAGCGGCTGGGGTTCGTACAGCTCGACAGCATCAACACGGTTGCCCGCGCCCATGATATGATCCTGTTTTCCCGACGGCCTGCGTATCGCAGCGCCAACCTAAAAAGGCTCTATGAAAGGGAAAAAGCGCTGTTCGAACACTGGACACATGATGCTGCCGTGATCCCGATGTCGTTCTATCCGCACTGGCATCTGCGCTTTCAGCGAGATGCGGATCTTTTGAAGGCCCGTTGGAAGAACTGGCGGCGGGATGGGTTCGAACAGCAGTTCGAGACGGTCTTGCAACATATCCGCGACCATGGACCAGTGTGTTCGTCAGACGTTGGCAAGGATGAAAAGAAAGGCTCGGGCGGTTGGTGGGATTGGCATCCGTCAAAAACCGCTTTGGAGTTTCTGTGGCGTTCCGGGGCCCTGACCGTTGTGGGCCGCGATGGGTTCAAGAAACGCTATGACCTGACCGAGCGCGTGATTGAAACCCGGTTATGCCCCGGTAACATGCCGTGTGATGCAAAATCGACCGTGGATTGGCTGTGCAACGCGGCACTGGACCGGTTGGGGTTTGCAACGTCCGGAGAGCTCGCCGCATTCTGGGATACGGTCAGCGCTGCAGAGACCAAAAACTGGTGTGCCACTGCGTTGGCTCAAGGAAATATCGAAGAGATCGAAATCTCTTGCGCCGATGGACGCCTGCGCAAAACCTTTGCCCGCCCGAATTTGATGGATCGGGCAACCGACTTGCCGCAACCGCCCGGACGGATCCGAGTGCTCAGCCCGTTTGATCCGATGCTTCGGGACCGAAACCGGGCCGAGCGGCTGTTTGGGTTTCACTATCGCATCGAAGTTTTCGTGCCCGAAGCCAGGCGGAAATATGGGTATTACGTCTTCCCCTTGCTTGAAGGTGATCGATTGATCGGCCGGATCGACATGAAGGCACATCGCGATCGCGACCTGCTGCATGTCAAGGCACTCTGGCCCGAACGCGGGGTGCGCTGGTCTGACGCCCGCAGCCGACGCCTGAACGCCGAGCTGGATCGGATACGCCGGCTGGCAGGCGTTGAACAGGTCAAGTTTGCAAGGGGTTGGCTGAAAGACCCTAAATAGGGCCTATTCCGCGTCAGTCAGGGTCAGTTTGATCGGCTCCAGTCCATCAATCTCTCCGGCTATCATGTCCCCGGCCACAACCGGGCCTACGCCGGCCGGTGTACCTGTCAGGATCAGATCGCCGGGGCGCAAATGGTAGAAACCGGACAGATGGCTGACAATTTCATCGATCTTCCAGATGAGCTCTTTCAGAGTAGCGTCCTGGCGCAGTTCGCCGTTCACACTCAAGCGGATGTTTTTGTCATCGTCCGGTGACCAGGCCGCCGCAGGGGTCAGCGGCGCGAAGACTGCTCCGTTTTCGACATCTTTACCTAGGTCCCAAGGCCGCTGTTTGTCCCGCTCGCGGAATTGCAGATCACGGCGGGTCATATCGAGCGCACAGCCATAGGCATAAACCGCATCCCACGCCTGCGCACTCGAGGCGCTAAAAACCGGCTTTCCGATGGCCAGCGCCAGCTCCATTTCGTGATGGTAATTCGTCGTCCCCGCCGGGTACGGAACCGTCGCGCCGGACAGGATCGCGTTTGGCGCGGATTTGGTGAAATAGAACGGCGCATCGCGATCCACTTCATTTCCCATCTCTGCTGCATGCGCGGCGTAGTTTCGCCCGACGCAGAAAATGTGTCCGACAGGATACCCGGCCGTCTCGCCAACGACAGGGATGGTTACGGGATCGGGAAGGGAAAACAGGCTGTTTGACATCGTGGTTCCTGAATTTTTCATCGCTGCCATCTTACGCCTGCCAGAGCTGCCAGCAAGCCGGGAATGCACGCTGGATTTCGCCAATATCCAAGAGTTGTTTCAGCGCGAACCTGCTCCATTCTGACCTGAACGCCCAGTGCCATTTGAATGCAGTTTCACATCCGCCTTTGTTGGCGCATCGGGGCTCGGGCCGGTCGGAATTTTTCTTGGCTCAGGCTCAAGTCGGGTTAAGCTCTTAATCAGCGTGACGGGGCGAATCCATCTTCCGGGGTGTGAAGACATCAAAACAGCGCGGCTAGAAAAACAATCAGCCACAATGACGCGAGGAAACCACTTGCGGGCTCAGTTTTCGTTCGGCAAATGCCTGAGGTCAGTATTCATAATCAGCAGTTGACGGTTGCCGCGAGTGCGATTGCTGAGATGAAGACCTTGGGACAACGATCATGGCGTGTCGCCACGCGCCCCCAATCCCTGAGCCTGCCAAACATAATCTCGATGCGATTTGTATCTGCGCTTGTCGTACTTGATCGGCGTTTTGTGAGGCCCGTATTCGCCAGAGCCATCTCGCCTGCGCAAACCATTGCGATTGATGAAGATAATTCTACCCAACACCCGATTGTCATCACCCCGAGGCTTGCCGTGCGACTTCGGGAAGAAGGGGGCGCGCTTCGCCATCTGCTCGTCGGTTAGCCAATAAAGGTCGCTCAGGTCACCGCTCGGTTTTGAGAGCCGTGAATCACGCAGCGCACCGAAAATCAATCCAGCCTGACCCTGGCTGCTTGCAAAAGAGGACCGCCGGTTAGAGATCCCGGCGGCTCAGACTTTGAGGCGTTACTGTTAAACCGGGATACCCGCAGGCAACGGTTTTATGCGACGACTTCCTGCTCGGGGGCGCTGAGTGAGATGACGAGCACGACAGCCGCACCATTCAGCCAGTAGAACACCGCATCCAGCCCTGAGAAACCCAGAACGTTGGGGGCAAACAGGAAGGTGATGCCGACGATCAAGTCTACGGCCAGATGAAGCTTATAGGGAAGGACCCGCCAAATCCCAAGATGATGATCGGTCAGAACCGTCAGAACAAATGCAGCGGCACCGGTGACAACGGAAAGCCACAGGGCCAGTGGGTTGGACTGACCCAATCCCAGCAGGAGCGGCAACGTCATGAGGGCAATGGCAACAGGGTAGTCGAGGTAAGCATGGACAGAGCGGGTAACGAAACGCAGGGACATGAGATCTTCCTTTTCTCAATCAATGATAAAGAGAAGGTAGGACGCCGAAGGTGAACGCTGAATTCCTGATCGTCTCTGATACCATGCAGATCGTTCAGAATACTTGGTGGATCAATGCATCGCCCGGTACGCAGCCGGCGATAGCCCAACCTGTTTCTTGAACACACGTGAGAAAGCTGCCTCAGAGGCATACCCAACCTCGGCGGCTGCATCTGCCACGTTCCATCGTGCCTCGGTCAGACCATGGCACGCGATCTGCATCCGCCAATCTGTGAGGTACTGTATCGGTGTTGTACCCATCTTTTCAGCAAAAAGCTGAGCAAAGGCAGTGCGCGACATACCCGCCACACGTGCCAATGACGCAACGCTCCAGTCATTGGCCGGGGCCTGGTGGAACGCGGTCAACGCCCGCGAGATACGCAGATCAGCAAATCCTGCCAACGCAGAATCCTGCGGGCTCTGACGTTCCAGATAGGCCCGGATCGCCTGTGCAAACAGGACCTCGGACAGTTTCAGCGCGATCAGGTCGCCACCGATTCTTGCGCCTGAAACCTCAGAGCCAATCATGCGCAGGGTGGATTCCATCCACGATCCGGCCTCTTCGCCATAATTCTCGATCAGGATATAGGGCGGCAGGCGGTCGATCAGCATATGCCCGGTGCCGTTTCGGCCGGCCGGGCCGGTAAAAGAGAAATGACCGCAGATCAGCTGCGTATCCCTTTCCTCGTCATCACCGCCATAGACCAGCACGCCCTCGCCCTTGTAGCCCGCACGCTCCAGCACCTGCTCCAGAGGCAGTGCATCCAACGGCTTTACCTCGGCACAGAGCAACGCGTGCGGCGCCCCGTGGGGTATCAGGATCAAGTCCCCCTGCCTTAACCGCAGGGTTTCCCCCGTGGTCGAGACATGTACCTTGAGCTCGCCACGCTGCACAAAATGAAACCGGGCCACGTTTTCGAACCCCGGCACCTGAATTCCGAAGGGCGGCGTGAACGACGTGCGGAAATAAAATGTGCCACGCAGGGAAAGGCGGGTGAGAATATCGCTGAGAAGGTCCAACATGTGCTGAAGATACGCAATCTGTGCAATCCGTCCAGACGACTGAACGGTTTGCACAATAATTTGCACGTTTGGTAACAAACACACCCCGACAAAGCAGAGCGCAAAAGCTTACGAGCGGACCAGTTTCTCGTAGTCTTCGGCGATTTGGCGGGTCAGGTCGCCGACCTCGAATGTGTATGCGCCGATCTGCCCGACAGGCGTGACCTCGGCCGCGGTGCCGGTAAGCCAGCACTGTTCGAAGTCAGCCATTTCTTCGGGCTTGATGCGGCGTTCATGCACGGTAATGCCGTTGTCTTTCAGCATCTGGATCACCGTCTGGCGTGTGATGCCGTTCAGGAAGCAGTCTGCCAGCGGGGTATGCACCTCGCCATCCTTGACGAAAAACACGTTCGCACCGGTGGCCTCGGCCACGTATCCGCGCCAGTCCATGAACAAAGCGTCCGAGCATCCTTTGGCTTCGGCCTTGTGCTTGGAAATGGTGCAGATCATGTAGAGACCTGCTGCCTTGGCGTGAACCGGGATGGTTTCCGGGCTGGGGCGTTTCCATTCGGCAATGTCCAGCTTGGCACCCTGCATCTTGGCATCGCCGTAATAGGCACCCCAGGGCCAGACCGCGACCGCCATGCGAACAGGGTTGCGGGCCGACGCGACGCCCATATCCTCACCCGAGCCGCGCCAGACCAGCGCCCGCACATACGCGTCCTGCAAACCGCTGGCCTTCAGCGCTTCTTCCTTGGCGGCTTCGATTTCATCAACCGAATAAGGCATTGGCATATCCAGCGCCTCGGCCGAGGCGATCAGACGCCGGGAATGGTCGCGGCTTTTGAAGATCTTACCGTTGTATGCGCGCTCGCCTTCGAATACCGATGACGCATAGTGCATTGCGTGGGTCAGAATGTGCACGTTGGCCTCACGCCAGGGCACCAGTTTGCCATCCATCCAAATGGTGCCATCACGATCATCATACCCCGCCATGCGAAACCTCCTGAACCGGGTTGGGTTTTCGATTATTGCGTCAATTAAGTCCGATACGGACACAATATTGCGCAAAAACTGCGATTCGATACCGCTCTCCTCTTGGAATGTCAATAACGCTGACATAAACTCGGCCCCGGAGTAACGAATGAGGCATGATATGTCCGACATCCGCCCGACCCCGCGTTATGGGGGCGAGAGCCTGTTGTTTTTGACTGATGAGCAATTGCGGCAGGGGATCGAGGCCATGTTCTTCGCCTATCGCGGCTTTACCGCTGATCCCGATCGTATCCTCGCGGAACTGGCCTATGGCCGCGCCCACCACCGGGCAATCCACTTCATCAACCGCGCGCCGGGCACGACGGTCAACAACTTGTTGGCCATCCTTGGCGTGACAAAGCAGTCTCTAAACAGGGTTTTGCGAACCTTGATCGAGGATGGTCTGGTGGAAAGCCGCGTGGGGACAGTGGACAAACGCGAACGCCACCTATTTCTGACAGAACAGGGGACGGTGCTGGAAACCACGCTGTCAGATGCCCAGCGGGCCAGAATGCGTGCCGCCTACAAGGATGCCGGTCCCGAAGCCGTGGCTGGATTTCGCAAAGTGCTTGAAGCAATGATGGATGCTGATATGCGTCATGCCTATACGAAACTTCGGGATACGACCTCATGAGCGATATGGATGCCCATCTGCTGATTGTCGACGATGACGAGCGCATTCGCGATCTGCTCAAGAAGTTTCTGATGCGAAACGGGTTTCTGGTTACAGCGGCACGGGATGCGGCCCACGCGCGGCGCGTATTGTCGGGGTTGGATTTCGACATGATCGTCATGGACGTGATGATGCCGGGCGAGGATGGTGTCAGTCTGACCCGTGCTTTGCGGGAAACGCATACGACACCGATCCTGCTGCTGACCGCAAAGGGTGAGACGGAACATCGGATCGCGGGCCTTGAGGCCGGGGCGGATGATTACCTGGCAAAACCGTTCGAGCCGAAAGAACTGCTGTTGCGGATCAACGCGATCCTGCGCCGGATGCCGGAAACGCCGGCAGAAGAAACCACGGCGAAGATCCTGAACCTCGGGCCCTTCCGCTATGACATTGAACGCGGTGAGATGTGGCAGGGCGAAGACCCGGTCCGTCTGACCGCAACCGAAAGCCAGTTGATGAAGATATTCTCGGCCCAGCCCGGAGAGCCGATCAGCCGTGCCAAGCTGGTCGAGGATCTGGGTCGCGACAAGGGCCAGGCGCAGGAGCGCGCGGTGGATGTGCAGATCACGCGCCTTCGACGCAAAATCGAACAGGACCCCAAGCAGCCACGCTATTTGCAGACTGTGCGGGGCGCAGGGTATATGCTTGCGCCGGATTGAGGTGCCGCTACGCGGCCTATTTCGGCCTTCGGCGAGGATATTATTAGCCAGATGAAGATGGGATCCCAATGACGACTGCACTATTGACCCATGCCGATTGTCTGAGCCATGTGACGCCTGACGGGCACCCGGAGCGTGTGGCGCGGCTGGAGCACATTTTGCATGCATTGGAAGCGCTGGACCTGGACCTGGAGCGGGTGACGGCTCCGCTGGCTGCGGATGACGATCTTCTGCGCATTCATCCAGAGAGTTATATTCGAGACATTCGATCCGCGCGCCCTTCGAATGGGTTCGCACAGATCGACGGGGATACGTTCCTGTCTCCGGGATCGGTGGACGCAGCCTACCGCGCGGCGGGTGCGGTGGTACGGGCGGTTGACCTGGTATTGAGCGGTGAAGCCTCGAATGCGTTCTGTGCCGTTCGCCCGCCGGGGCACCATGCGGAAACCGAAACGGCAATGGGCTTTTGCCTGTTTGGAAATGCAGCATTGGCGGCGAAACACGCGCTGGACCATCACGGTTTGAATCGTGTGGCCGTAGTCGATTTCGACGTACACCATGGAAATGGAACCCAGGACCTGTTGTGGGATGAAGCACGGGCATTGGTGATAACCAGCCAGCAGATGCCTTTGTGGCCCGGATCGGGCCGGCCCGAGGAAACGGGTGTTCATGATACGGTTGTCAACATCCCTCTGGCGCCAGGCAGTGGCGGATCCGAGATGCGGGCCGCCTATGAAACAAAGGCCTTTCCGCGCTTGCGGGCTTTTAGGCCGGAACTGATCATCACTTCCGCCGGGTTCGACGCCCATCAGGACGACCCGCTCGCCAATCTGAACTGGGCTACCGATGACTTTGCCTGGATCACCGCAGAGCTGTGCAGAATTGCCGACGAGGTCTGTAGCGGTCGTATCGTCTCGACTCTGGAGGGCGGGTATGATCTGAACGCACTGGCTGAGGCCACACGCGCCCATGTGGAAGAATTGATAAAGGCAGCCCGATGACTGAGACCTCCGTAGACCAGATGACATTCGAACAGGCGATGAAAGAGCTTGAGGCCGTAGTTGGCCAGCTGGAACGTGGCGACGTCGCGCTGGATCAATCAATTGCGCTCTATGAACGCGGCGCGGCGCTGAAGAAGCGGTGCGAGGATGAGTTGAAGCGCGCAGAAGAAAAAGTCGCAGCGATCACTCTGGATGCCAACGGTCAGCCAACTGGTACGACGCCCGCCGAAGGTCTGTGAATGTTCCCCGAAAGACTTGCGCAGGATGCAGCCAGCATTCAATGCCAGTTTGATCTGGTTCTAGGCGCATTTGAAGACGTCGATGTGACCCGGGCCATGGCATATGCCACCCGAGGCGGCAAACGATTGCGCGGGTTTCTGGCTTTGGAAAGTGCCCGACTTCATGATGTCGAAGAGAGTCGTGCGATCTGGCCTGCAACGGCTATAGAAGCGCTGCACGCTTATTCTTTGGTGCATGACGACCTGCCCTGCATGGATGACGATGACCTGCGCCGCGGTCGTCCCACTGTTCACGTGGAATGGGATGAAGGGACAGCGGTTCTGGCCGGCGATGCCCTTCACACGCTTGCTTTCGAGCTGTGCATGCATACAGAGGTGGGAGGAGCAGACATTCGTGCAGATCTTGCCCTGACGCTGGCCAGAGCCAGCGGCGCACAAGGGATGGTGCTGGGACAGGCGCTGGACATTGCAGCTGAAACCGCCGCCGAACCGCTGTCGCTGGACGAGATCACGCGTCTTCAGGCCGGCAAGACGGGCGCTCTGATCGAGTGGTCTGCCTGCGTTGGAGCAACTATGGCCCATTCAGACCCGGAACCGTTGCGCCAATATGCCCGGGCACTGGGCCTTGCTTTTCAGATCGCCGATGACATCCTTGATATTGAGGGCGATGCCAAAAAGGCAGGCAAACGTTTGCAAAAGGATACCGAGGCAGGGAAAGCCACCTTTGTTTCACTTTTGGGTCTGCCCGCTGCCAAAGCCCGCGCAGGTGAGCTTGTGGATCAGGCCTGTACAGCTTTGGATGGGTATGGTCCGAAGGCAGAAACCTTGAAGGAAGCCGCCCGCTTCGTTATTGCCCGGGACAGCTAAGCCAGGAACGCGCCACATGTCTGACCGCCCAAACACGCCACTGCTGGACCTTGTAAGCCGCCCTGCGGATCTCAAGCAGTTCTCGGACGCGCAACTGCACCAGGTCGCTCAGGAGCTGCGGGCGGAAACGATCTCGGCTGTTTCCGTCACCGGCGGGCATCTGGGGGCTGGCTTGGGTGTCGTTGAATTGACTACGGCGTTGCACGCTGTGTTTGATACGCCCCGAGACAAGATCATCTGGGATGTGGGTCATCAGTGCTATCCGCACAAAATCCTGACCGAGCGACGTGATCGCATCCGAACTCTGCGCATGAAGGATGGCCTCAGCGGCTTCACCAAGCGCAGCGAGAGCCCCTATGATCCATTTGGCGCGGCGCATTCCAGCACGTCGATCAGCGCTGCCCTGGGTTTTGCTGTCGCACGGGATCTGGGGGGCGTAACGCCTGAAGGGTTGGGTGACGCAATTGCAGTGATCGGCGATGGCTCGATGTCTGCGGGCATGGCTTTTGAGGCGATGAACAATGCAGGCCACCTGAAAAAGCGTCTGATTGTCATTCTGAACGACAACGAGATGAGCATCGCGCCCCCGGTTGGTGCCTTGTCCAGCTATTTGTCGCGTATCTATAGCGAAGA
The DNA here is from genome assembly GCF_059612005.1 of Ruegeria sp. CDSA141. Taxonomy (NCBI): domain Bacteria; kingdom Pseudomonadati; phylum Pseudomonadota; class Alphaproteobacteria; order Rhodobacterales; family Roseobacteraceae; genus Ruegeria; species Ruegeria sp. CDSA141. The sequence continues at coordinate 1,907 of NZ_JBXWPT010000011.1, read as the reverse complement.
ACCGTTTCACGATCTGAAAGCTGCTGCCAAAGGCGCTGTCTCATTGTTGCCTGAGCCATTCCGAGAAGGCGCCAAGCGCGCCAAGGAGATGCTAAAAGGCTTGGCGGTGGGCGGCACGCTGTTTGAAGAGCTTGGGTTTTCCTATCTCGGCCCGATAGATGGCCATGACATGGACCAGCTGCTGCCGGTTCTGCGCACTGTGAAATCGCGGGCAACCGGGCCGATCCTGATCCATGTATTGACGAAAAAAGGCAAGGGCTATGCCCCCGCCGAGCAGGCACGCGACAAAGGTCATGCCACGGCAAAGTTTGATGTGGTGACTGGGGAACAGAAGAAGGCGCCCTCAAACGCGCCATCTTATACATCTGTATTTGGCAAGGCACTGGTGGACGAGGCCGCGCGAGACGACAAGATCGTCGCAGTGACCGCTGCAATGCCGGACGGTACCGGTCTGAACCTGTTCGCTGAACGCTATCCGTCGCGCTGCTTTGATGTGGCGATTGCCGAGCAGCACGGCGTGACGTTTTCGGCTGCGCTTGCAGCAGGAGGAATGAAGCCGTTTTGCGCTATGTATTCTACCTTCCTGCAGCGGGGCTATGACCAGGTTGTACATGACGTGGCAATTCAGCGCTTGCCCGTACGTTTTGCAATCGACCGGGCAGGGTTGGTCGGGGCCGACGGCGCCACCCACGCAGGGTCGTTCGACATTGCCTATTTGGCCAATCTTCCAGGTATGGTCGTCATGGCTGCCGCTGATGAGGCCGAGCTGATGCATATGGTGGCAACTGCTTCCGCACATGATGAAGGCCCTATCGCCTTCCGCTATCCGCGCGGTGAAGGCGTCGGAGTTGATTTGCCCGAACGTGGAGAGATTCTTGAGATCGGCAAGGGCCGCATTCTCCAGAATGGCGCGCGGGTGGCTCTGCTTTCCTTTGGTACACGTCTGGCCGAGGTCCAGAAGGCGGCGGAATCCCTTTCAGCCAAGGGCATAACGCCCACGATTGCCGACGCTCGTTTTGCCAAACCTCTTGATCGCGACCTTATCCTGGATCTGGCGTCCAGCCACGAAGCTTTGATTACCATCGAAGAAGGGGCTGTTGGTGGATTCGGCAGCCATGTCGCGCAATTACTGGCGGAAGAAGGTGTATTTGATCTGGGGCTGAAGTACCGCTCGATGGTTTTACCTGATATCTTCATTGATCAAGCGAATCCTGCGGACATGTATTCTGTGGCCGGCATGAATGCCGAACATATCGAGGCGAAAGTACTGGACGTTCTGGGCGTCGCCTCGATCGGAGAGAAACGCGCTTAGCGCGCCTGTCAGTGGGGTAGCGGGCGTCTGGAACGCCGACCTCTGTTTGATCAGGTTTTTTTCTGGTGCACCTGAAGGGAGAAACATCGAACTCACTGTTCGAGGAATTGGTTCGTTGGGAATGCAGTCTAAGACTATGAAAAGGGTACTTGTGAATGGATACCGGACGTTCTCTACAACTGCGAAAACTTCGCCAGTGTGTATAATGTTGACATTTGACTAAATGCGTACTTGTCCACCACAGGTTGTTCTGGTGTCTTTGAATTGAACACTCTATCTAGTTGGCATTGGTTATGTCGGTGGAAGCATCCAGTGTGCGACTTGCTACCGATCATTTTCGTTATGACACAATGCTAGGGCGCTTAGATGTTAGAACAAATTTACTGGATTGCAGGGATCGTAACGGCAGGTGCGGCTGTCGTGGGATTGTTTCTTTGGAGAAGAAAAGGTGCAACCAACATAAATCAAAACGCAAAGGTTTCCGGTCAAAGCAATACCGTCAACCAACGACTGGATAGTGTCTGACGTCAGCGCCTACCGGACAGATTTGGGGTTTGAGCAACGGAGGATTTCTGGTTCATCGAAGCCGTTAAGG
>NZ_JBXWPT010000010.1:0-170049 GCF_059612005.1 Ruegeria sp. CDSA141 | reverse complement strand
GTGGCCCGTTCGTCTATCGGTTAGGACGCCAGGTTTTCAACCTGGAAAGAGGGGTTCGATTCCCCTACGGGCTACCATTTTCCCGCATCTTCAGCCTTTGCTTTCTGATCTGACAATTAGCCTTTTCTGACGCGTGGTTGATGTCACGCCGCATCAGATCCACCTGCTTTCGCAACCTGTACGTCAATGCCCCAACGGTCAAAGGACTTGGCCATCGCCCCTTTCGGTGCCGCGTCTGTCACAAGCGCGTGCACCTGACGCGGATCTGGCCCGACATAAGGGGCCATATTGCCAAATTTGAAATGCGCGGCAGCCATGACAACGTGATCCGCCTGACCAGCCACGACCATGGCAAGATCTGCCTCTGCCGGGCTGTGATACAGAAACCCCTTGCTGTCCGAGATCGCATCCGTGCTGAGGATCGCAAGATCAAACGCATATCGTTGCAATTGCCTCTGGGCGACGTGGCCGAACGTGCCCCTCTCATCACTTTGCAGCTCTCCGCCCAGCAGATGCACACGGTTTCCATTGATCCCTGCCAAGGTCTGCACAACACCGATAGAATTGCTGACAACCGTCAGGCGGTTGGCCCGGCGCAATTCCTCGGCGACAAAGGCGGTGGTCGAGCCGACATCCAGAAAAACCGTCATCTGATCCCGGGCCATTTTGGCCGTATGAGCCGCGATAAGACGCTTTTCGTCGGCATGTTGCGAAATTCGGCGAAAGAAACCGGGATCACCTTGCGCCCCGGCAAGGTAGGCACCGCCATGAACGCGCTCGATCGTGCCCGCCTTGGACAGGGACTTGATCGTACGTCGCACCGTTTCTTCGGACACACCCAGCACATTCACTAGATCAGAGTTTCGCGCTGCCCCGCCCAGACGCCGCAATGCGTCAAGCAATTCCAGTTCACGATGGGTGTTTGGGGCTTTTTTCTTCACTGTCAGCTCCGAATATTCGTTTTCGCATCATAAGGGCATGGATCGTCGCACACGACAAGCCGGTGACACGACTGTGCCGCGAGGTATTTCCAGCCTTCGGGGATCGCCGGAATGAACCGGTGTTATCTGTCTCAGACCCCAAGCTTTTCTCGGCACAGGTTTTCGATCTTATGCCAGGTGGATTTGTATTCGGGTGTGTTTTCTGCCGCATAGTGAAAGTTCTTCATCAACCCGGTCAGTTGCGTGAACACCTGCCGGGCCTCGGCCTTGTCGACATAGACTGCCGTGGATTGCGCCACATCGTGCACAAGCTTGAACGTCATTATTTGCCGTTCGAGTGGCACGGTCGCATCGACTTTGTCAAATGCGTCCTGCTGCAAGTAGACCATGTCAACGAACAACGCTTTTTGTTGGGTTGCAAAATCGTCAATCGTGACGCCCTCTTCCCCAGTGACCTGCATCATCTGAACGACCTGTTCACCTTTTTCGATCAGCGTCAGAAGCTCACGTACTTTGCCCGTCCACCCCGGTTCGGAGTTCTTGTCGTACAAGCCGGACAATTGGTCAGTATACCGGGACCAGCTGAGCATCGGGTCGACTGCCGGATAAAACCGCTTGTAAGCCCGTTCATATGACAACCCGAGGAAGCACTTGACCGTCGACAGGGTTGACTGGGTTACCGGCTCGTCAAAGTTGCCGCCAGCAGGCGAAACCGTACCGATCAGTGTCAGGCTGCCGAAATCGCCGTCATTTGTTTTCAACGCCCCGGCGCGTTCGTACAGACCCTTGATCGAGCTTTCCAGATAGGCCGGAAACCCTTCTTCGCCCGGAATTTCTTCGAGCTTGCCAGAGGTTTCACGCATGGCTTGCGCCCACCGGCTGGTGCTGTCGGCGATTAACAGAACGTCATACCCCATCTGACGGTAGTATTCCCCCAACGTTATTCCGGTGAAGATCGACGCCTCGCGCGCGGCAACCGGCATGGACGACGTGTTACAGATGATGATCGTCCGATCCATCAGGCTGCCGCCGGTGGTCGGATCGGTCATCTTCGGGAATTCCTCGATGGTCTCTACCGCCTCACCCGCGCGCTCGCCGCAGGCCACAACGATCGCGATATCCACTTTTGCGTTCCGTGCGATCAGGTTTTGCAGCACGGTTTTACCCGCTCCGAACGGCCCGGGAATACAGGCGGTGCCACCGCGTGCAATCGGAAAGAACGTGTCAATCAGTCGTTGCGAAGTCAGAACCGGTTCCGTCGGATACAACCGCTCGGACAGTGCGCGCTTCAGTACATTTTCTGGCAGTGGTCGCCGAACCAGCCATTTCTGCGAGAGTGTCAGCGTATGCTCACCACCGATTTCGTCTTCCAGACGGGCCACGATGTCATGGATCGTGGCCGCGCCTTTTTGCACCCAGACTACCTTGTACACGCCGGTCCAGTTGAACGACAGCATGATCTGGTGGCTGAGATGGCCTTCGGGTACTGTTCCAACGCTGTCCCCGGCAGTGACCGTGTCGCCCACCTTCACTGACGGCGTAAAGGACCATATCGTGCAGCAACCGAGCAGCGACATCGACCAAATGGGGTTTGGCCAAAACGGGATATGGACGCACGACAACGTCGATCCGGACCAGGTCGGGCATCTTGACACCCACCACGTTGACCTCCTTGACCTTGTAATCCCTGAGCTCGACCAGCCCCTCCAAATCAATGCCCTGTTGGGCCAGCATCGGTAGCTTTCTCCTACCTGCTGCGAAAGGACCTGCACTTCGTGCTCAAGCCGCTTGACTTCTTCCCGAGCCCTGACCCGTTCGGCCACCAACTGTTGCTGTTTCAGGTCTAAAGACGGCAGGAACCGCTCATAGCTTTTCAGCTGTGTCTGCTCGCGTGCAAGCGATGATTTATTCAGTTGCAACCGCGCCATTGGCACCCTTCGGGAAATACTTGTCGATCGATGCCTGCTTCATCAGCAACTGTTCCGGCGCAAAGCACTCTGCCAGTGTCTTCCAACCCAGATCCAGCGCCTCTTCCAGCGGGATCGAAACATTGATGTCCATGAACCGAGACCGGAATAGGCCGCCGAATTTCAACAACTGGTGATCGTAGTCCGACAGATCGAAGGCCATCGCCTGTCTTTGCACGGCATCGCGGCTTTCAGAATAGAAACGGATCATCGTGTTCATGATCTGCCCGTGATCTTCGCGGGTGGTCTTGCCGATCACGTTCTGTTTGAGGCGCGACAGGCTGCCAAACGGATCGATCAAGCCGGAATGCAAATAGAACTGCCCTTCGGTGATATAGCCGGTGTTGTCAGGTACCGGGTGGGTTGCATCATTTCCGGGCATAGTCGTGACGGTCAGAACCGTAACCGACCCGCCTTTGGCATAGTCACAGGCTTTTTCGTATCGGCGCGCAAACTGGGAATACAGGTCCCCCATATAGCCGCGCTGAGAAGGCACCCTTTCCTGACTGATACCAACCTCTTTCATTGCATCCGCATAGGCGGTCATGTCTGTCAGCAAGACCAGCACGCGTTTGCCCTCTTCCACAGCAAACTTCTCAGCCACCGCCAGCGCCATGTCCGGCATCAGCAGACATTCGACCAAAGGATCCATCGCCTGGCTGACGAACGTGACGGAGCGCGAAAACACGCCCGCATCTTCGAACGAGGTGCGGAACGTGTGGTAGTCGTCAAAAATCAGTCCCAGCCCGCCAAAGACCACGATATCTGCATCTGCCTGGATACCGATTCGGCTGAGGAAAGCATTGAATGGCTCGCCAGAAACCGAGAAAATCGGAATTTTCTGGCTCTCGACCAAAGTGTTGAACACTTCGGTCATCGGCACATCTGACCGAATCATTTTATTCGGAACCGCTCGTTTCGCCGGGTTGACGGTCGGTCCGCCAATATCGATATGCGGCTCCGCAGACAGGTCGGGGCCTCCATCAATGGCAACACCGGCGCCATCAAAGACCCGCCCTAGAATGTTGGCCGAATAAGGTGTCTGCATCGGATGACCGAGAAAGGTTGCCGTTGCTTCGGTCGATATTCCCTTGGTACCCGAAAACACCTGCAACGTGACGACATCCCGGTCGATGAAGATCGTTTGGGCCAGTGGTTTTCGGCCATCTACCGTCTCGATCACAGCAAGGTCGTTGAACCGAACAGCCGGTTCACGAGTGTCCTCGATTGGCACACGAACCTTGATTGTGTCCCCGACAATTTCGAGAACACGCGTGTACTTCAACAGACTTCGGGACATTGCCTGCCCTCACTGTTCCAAGTCGTTTTCCGCAATTCGGGCTGCACGGTTCAGCGGTAATTTTTGTATAAACAATGGCAGCTTACAGCGAATTCACAAATTGGCAAATGAGTTCAGCCCCCCTCTTTCGGGATGTCTGAACGTCAATTACTAAATTTTTAGTTTGACACGTACGCAAGAAATCGCTGATGCTGTCCGGCATCCGGTTTCTGCCGGAGAACCATAATTTTTGGGAGGAGACAGATGCGGAGACATCTACTTTCCGCAGTGGCGGCGGCTGCCGTCATTGCGGGGCACGGTCCTGTTTGGGCCGACGAAGCCGCAGCACAACGCTGGATCGACGACGAATTCCAGCCATCGACCTTGTCGAAAGACGAACAGATGGGTGAAATGCAGTGGTTCATCGAGGCTGCACAGCCTTACGCTGGCATGGAAATCAACGTCCTGTCCGAAGGCATTCCGACCCACTCTTACGAATCCGAGGTCCTGACCAAGGCATTCGAGGAAATCACCGGAATCAAGGTCAATCACCAAATCCTCGGCGAGGGCGAAGTGGTTCAGGCTGTTCAGACCCAGCTTCAGACAGGTCGGAACCTGTATGACGGCTATGTCAATGACAGTGACCTGATCGGCACGCACTCGCGTCTGCAACTGGCTTATCCGCTGACCGACATGATGGGTGGTGACTGGGCGGCGACGACTTCGCCGACACTGGATCTGGATGACTTCATGGGCATTCAGTTCACCACTGGTCCGGACGGAAAGCTGTATCAGCTGCCCGATCAGCAGTTTGCGAACCTTTATTGGTTCCGCAAGGACTGGTTCGATGACGAAGCCAACAAGGCCGCGTTCAAAGAGAAGTACGGCTATGATCTGGGTGTCCCGGTCAACTGGTCAGCCTACGAGGACATCGCCGAGTTCTTCACCAACGATGTGAAAGAAGTCGATGGCACCACGATCTATGGTCACATGGATTACGGCAAACGTGCGCCTGACCTTGGCTGGCGTATGACTGATGCGTGGCTGTCGATGGCCGGTGCCGGTGATGTGGGCGAACCCAATGGTATCCCTGTCGACGAATGGGGCATCCGCATGGAAGCGGGCACCTGTAACCCTGTTGGCGCTTCGGTGTCACGCGGCGGTGCTGCAAACGGTCCGGCTGCGGTCTATGCGATCCGCAAATGGGATGAATGGCTGCGGGCCTATGCTCCTCCGGGTGCAGCGTCTTATGACTTCTATCAGTCGCTGCCCGCGCTCAGCCAAGGCAACGTGGCCCAGCAGATCTTCTGGTACACCGCCTTTACCGCCGACATGGTGAAACCGAAGTCTGAAGGCAACAACACTGTGGATGACGAAGGCACACCGCTGTGGCGGATGGCGCCCAGCCCGCACGGCCCCTATTGGGAAGAAGGCCAGAAGGTTGGGTATCAGGACGTGGGCTCCTGGACTTTCCTGAAATCGACCCCTGCGGATCGTGCTCAGGCGGCGTGGCTATACGCTCAGTTCGTGACGTCCAAAACTGTTGATGTGAAGAAGTCCCATGTGGGTCTGACCTTCATCCGTGACAGCTCGGTCAATCACGAATCGTTCACCGAACGCGCACCCAAGCTGGGTGGTCTGGTCGAGTTCTATCGCTCGCCTGACCGTGTGGCATGGTCGCCGACCGGCATCAACGTGCCGGATTATCCGAAGCTGGCCCAGATCTGGTGGCAGCAGATCGGTGACGTGAACTCGGGTGCCTTCACCCCGCAAGAGGCGATGGATCGTCTGGCCGAAGAGATGGACATCACCATGGCCCGCATGCAGGCAGCGGATGAAAGTGCCGGTGTCTACGGTGGCTGTGGCCCGCGCCTGAACGAACCGCAGGATCCGTCCTTCTGGCTGGAGAAGCCGGGCTCGCCCAAGGCCAAGCTTGAGAACGAAAAGCCGCAAGGCCAGACCGTCAACTATGACGAACTGGTTCAGCGCTGGCAGTCTCAGTAAGCTGTTGAAACCGGGGGTGCCGTTTGCGGCATCCCCACATCAAGACCAAGACAGCGCGACGCGCTGCGGGATCGGAACCCACAGACATGATCGAACTTCAAGACGCGACCAAACGGGTCGGCAACGTCAACCATATCAAACCCACGTCACTGACCTTGCAAACCGGCCATTTCAATGTGCTGCTGGGTGCCACCGGGTCAGGCAAGACCTCTCTTATCAAGATGATGGCCGGTCTGGATCCGATAGCCTCGGGCAAGGTCATTATGGATGGCCAGGACGTCACGCGGCTGAACACGCAAAAGCGACAAATCAGCCTCGTGCACCAGTTCTTCGTGAACTACCCGCATATGACCGTATTCGACAACATCGCCTCTCCTCTGCGTGTAGCAGGCATGGCGCAGTCCGAAATCCAGGGCCGCGTTGAAGAGGCTGCGGACCTGCTGCAATTACGCCCCATGCTGCACCGTCGGCCGCACGAGCTGTCGGGCGGGCAACAGCAACGGACCGCACTGGCGCGTGCCATCGCGAAGGAAAGCCGCGCCGTGTTCCTCGACGAACCGCTGGCCAACCTTGATTACAAACTGCGTGAAGAACTGCGCGAGCAGCTTCCCGACCTGTTCGCTGGTCGCGGGGCCGTTGTGGTCTACGCCACCTCGGAACCCGAAGAGGCCCTTTTGCTGGGCGGCTACACCGCCCTCATGGAAGATGGCCGTGTGACCCAATTCGGTCCGACTGCCGACATCTACCGAAACCCTGAAAACATTGCCGCCGCACGTGTGTTCTCGGACCCGCCGATCAACGTTGCCCAAATAACAGTATCTGGCGCTCAGGCGCAGTTGGCTGGCGGCGGCGGCTGGTCCGTCACGGATTTGGTGGATGGAGAGTACATGGTCGCCGTGCGCCCTCACCGCGTGACGCCATTCCGTACATCTGACACGGATGTCGAGCTGACGGGCCGCGTTATCGTAACCGAACTCTCAGGTTCGGATTCCAGCGCGCATTTCCAGCATGGGGATGACGCCTGGGTATCATTGGCTGCTGGCGTTCACCCCTATCAGGTGGGTGAAGATCACAGTTTCTACATGAACCCGGCCCATTGCCGGTATTTCGGCCAAGACGGCAAAAGGGTGGCCTGACATGGCACAGATCAAGCTTTCAAACCTTCGACATAGCTACATGCCCGCGCCAAAAGGCCCAGAGGACTATGCGCTGAAGGAAATCGACGTGACATGGCGTGATGGTGGGGCGTATGCACTGCTGGGGCCGTCAGGTTGCGGCAAGTCCACACTCCTCAACATCATCTCCGGCCTGCTGACCCCGTCCGAGGGGCGTATCCTGTTCGATGATCAGGATGTAACTGCCCTACCCCCGGATCAGCGCAACATCGCGCAAGTGTTTCAGTTCCCGGTGATCTACGACACCATGACCGTCGGCGAAAACCTGGCTTTTCCGCTGAAGAACAGAGGCGTTGATGCCGCTACGGTCAAGCGCCGTGTCAATGAAATTGCTGAGATGCTGGATGTAACGGATATGTTGGGCACCAAGGCCTCGGGCCTGAGCCCGGACAACAAGCAGAAAATCTCGATGGGCCGTGGCCTTGTTCGTGATGACGTGAACGCTGTGATGTTCGATGAGCCGCTGACCGTGATCGATCCCCATCTGAAATGGAAGCTGCGGTCCAAGCTGAAAGAACTGCATCAGCGCGTGCAAGCCACCATGATCTACGTGACCCATGACCAGACCGAGGCGTTGACCTTCGCCGATGAGGTTGTCGTTATGCAGGACGGTGAAGTGGTTCAAATCGGCACGCCGGTCGAACTGTTCGAGCGTCCTCAGCACACTTTTGTCGGCCACTTCATCGGCTCGCCCGGTATGAACGTTCTTCCGTGTGAGGCCAAAGGCGACCGCGCCATCTTTGAAGGGCACGAAATCATGCTGGAAGGCCCCGCGCATGGTGACGGCGGCCACACTGATCTGGGTATTCGCCCGGAATATGTGGGCTTCGGCGAGACCGGCATCCCCGCGCATGTGACCAAAGTATCGGACATCGGTCGCCATTTTGTGGTTAGCGCGATGGTCGGAAACACCGCCCTCAAGGCTGTAACCGAACACAGCGTGCCCGAGCCGGGTTCGCAGGTCTTCCTGCAATTCAAACCCGAACAATCCCGCGTCTATCGGGACGGCTGGATCGCAACCGAGGAGCGGGCGCAATGAGAACAGAAAACCAAAAGGCGTGGTTCTTCGTCCTTCCGGTCCTGGCGCTGGTCGCGTTCAACGCGCTGGTGCCGATGATGACTGTGGTCAACTATTCGGTGCAGGAAACCTTTGGCAACAACCAGTTCTTCTGGGAAGGGCTCGGCTGGTTTGAACAAATCCTGAGATCAGACCGTTTCCAGGCCGCTTTGGGACGGCAGTTCCTGTTTACCTTCATGATCCTGATCATCGAGGTGCCATTAGGCATCATCGTCGCGCTATCCATGCCGCGTAAAGGCTTTTGGGTGCCGGTCTGTCTGGTTCTGATGGCTCTGCCGATGCTGATACCGTGGAATGTGGTGGGCTCGATGTGGAACATCTTTACCCTGCCCAAGATCGGCCTGCTTGGATACTTCCTAAATGACGTTTTGGGCATCAACTATGACATGACCCAACAACCTCTGTCGGCTTGGATTACGGTCATTGTGATGGATGTCTGGCATTGGACCTCACTGGTGGTGCTGCTTTGTTACGCGGGCCTCGTGTCGATCCCTGACGCTTATTATCAGGCGGCCAAGATCGACGGTGCCAGCCCTTGGTCGGTGTTCCGCTACATCCAACTGCCCAAGATGAAGACAGTTCTGACCATCGCAATTCTTTTGCGGTTCATGGACAGTTTCAACATCTATACCGAGCCTTTCGTACTGACCGGCGGTGGCCCCGGCAACTCGACCACCCTACTGTCGATCGACCTGGTGAAGATCGCGTTGGGACAGTTCGACCTTGGCCCGGCGGCGGCGATGAGCCTGATCTATTTCGCCATCACATTGCTTGTGTCGTGGCTCTTCTACACTCTGATGACAAAGGATGACGCAGAATGAAAAAGCGTTCCCTCATCCCGATCCTGTACATCGCGTTCCTGATGCTGCCGATCTATTGGCTGGTGGCGATGTCCTTCAAGACCACGAACGAGATTCTGTCGGGCTTTTCCCTGTTCCCCCAGACATTTACGCTGGAAAATTACATCACAATCTTCACTGATCCGACCTGGTACTGGGGCTACATCAACTCGATCGCTTATGTGACTCTGAACACGGTACTTTCGGTTTGTGTCGCACTGCCTGCTGCCTATGCTTTCTCTCGCTACAGGTTCCTAGGTGACAAACAGCTGTTTTTCTGGCTGCTGACCAACCGGATGGCTCCGGCTGCGGTATTTGCGCTGCCATTCTTTCAGCTCTACTCTTCCATCGGTCTGTTCGACACGTATCTGGCCGTGGCACTGGCACACACGCTGTTCAATGTGCCGCTGGCGGTTTGGATTTTGGAAGGCTTTATGCGCGGCATTCCAAAGGAACTGGACGAAACAGCCTATGTCGACGGCTATTCCTTCCCGCGCTTCTTCGTGACGATCTTCCTGCCGAATATCAAAGCTGGCGTCGGCGTCGCGGCCTTCTTCTGCTTCATGTTCTCGTGGGTGGAAATGCTGTTGGCCAAGACCTTGACGGCGGTCGAGGCCAAGCCCATCGCCGCCGTGATGACCCGCACCGCATCCAGCGCGGGGTACGAATTGGGCCTGCTTGCCGCCGCCGGCACCCTGACCATCATCCCCGGCGCCATCGTCATCTGGTTTGTCCGCAACTACATCGCGCGTGGTTTCGCGATGGGACGTGTGTGAGGTTCGATATGCGTAAACTTCTTCTCACCCTCTTTTTCCTGCCTTCCACCACTTTTGCCCAGCAGGCCGGATGGGGCAGCGTCGGCCAGCCAGAGGAAAAAGGCTTTTCCTGGACTGCCCCACTGTGGCCCGATTTCTGGATGGCCTGGACCCCGGCGACACTGGCCGTGTTCGTCGGAATCTTTTCGGCCATCGCTGTGATTGGCGTTCTTGAGGGCTTCAAGTATCGCGATGGTATAGAACGGCGCGGTGTACTGGGGCTGACGACCACATTGGGCGACCGGCTGTTCATCACCCTTCTGGGGTCCGCCTATATCTTCCTCGCCTGGCTGGGGCTTGTCGGACAGCCGGTCTGGATACCTCTTTTCCTGTCTATCGGTTGGGGCGTTTTTGTGTTCTGGAAAGTTTAGACTTTGAGAAATCGCGAAAGGATGCTTGTCTGTCAGGCATACTAAACATGACTACACCGAGATCGATGCGAAAGAAAAAGACAACAAATCTGCTGACCGAGGTTGAACTGGAGTTCATGAACGAACTCTGGGCCCTCGGGCAAGGCTCGGTGCGAGATGTCCTGGACCGCCTGCCTTTGGAACGCAATCTAGCCTACACATCCGGGGCCACGATCCTTCGTATTCTGGACGAAAAGGGTTTTGTGGAAAGCCACAAGACAGGAAAGACCCTGATCTATACGCCGCTTCTGGAAAAGGACAGATATCAGGCCCGTTCGCTGCAAAACCTGTCCCGTACACTGTTCGACGACACCCCCGCCACATTGGTGGCACGGCTTGTCGATGATGCGGGGCTGAGCGAAGCCGATCTTGAGGAAATTCGAGCGCTGGTAGAGAGGAGACTGCAAAATGACAGCGGTTAGACCGGTTCTCGACGCATTCATTGAACTCAACATCGTGCTGGCCTTGTCCGCCGTCATCTGGCTGGTGGCACGCGCAGCCCTGAACCGAACAGCCCTGCGCCATAGCTTTGTCGCGCAATTGCGTGCACTCAAGGCGCTGTGCGTTTGCGTACTTATCAGCCCCTTTCTTGCGATCGGTGTTTCATCATTCGCCTCTTATGCATGGCCGGGCAGCGCCATGGCGCTCGGCGACATCGCCGTTGCCGCCTATCTGCGCGGCGACATCGCCATGCCTGCCACCCAGTTCGAGGCCCTGCTGAACACCCGTGAAAGGTGGGTGGATCTTGCGTTGTCAGGGCAGCAGCCGATTATCACCGCATTCGCGACACTGCTCGTTTTGGTCGCCGCCGTGTTTGCGGCTCGCGCCTTGCGGGACGCGATGATGATCCGTCAGACAGTCAAATCCAGCTTTCTTTGGCGGCAGTCAAACAAGGTTGATATCCATCTCTCGGATCGCATCACCGTACCTTTCGCAGTGCGCGGATTGCGCCGTCGCCATGTCGTTCTGCCAAGCCACCTGCTGGATAACCCGCACGAGCTGCGTTTTGCGTTGGCACACGAACTTCAGCATGTTCGGGCGGGCGATGTCGAATGGGAACTGGGCTTTGAAATGCTGCGCCCGCTGTTGTTCTGGAACCCTGCCTATCTGATGCTCAAGTATCAGTTCGGCCGTTTACGTGAACTGGCATGCGACCAGTCAGTGGTGGCCCGCAAACGGATCGATGCGCGCGAGTATACCGCGTGCCTGCTGGATTATTGCGCACGTACGATCTCGGTTAACAATCCACGCGTTTTGAACGTTGCCTTTGTGACTGGCGGCAAGGCCAAGCGTGTGCTGCGACAGCGTGTGCTTGCGCTGACTGATGCGCAACCGACGGCGCCCACCCTCCCCGCTCTGTTCCTGGGGATGGCATTGACCTTCGCCACCCTTCTTGCACTGGGGTCTGCGTCGCTACAGCAAACACAGGATTGGAGCCATGATCGCCTGATGCTGTCGACCGTGGTCAATCTGGAACGGCTGGAAGCGCGCAATCAGGGGAACTGATCCGACCTGATCACCATCCGCGACGCCCGAACAGTGAATGGAGTCGACCTTGATGGGAAAAAGGCTCCAGCGCTTGTGAGCGCTCCAACCGTGCCACAACCCGTGCGACCAGAACCCATCCAACACCTGCAAAGATGACGCCTCCGAAGGCCTGACCCAGCAGAACGCCGGAAGCTCCGGCGATCTGTGAACCAATCGTTGCGAAAACCCATGTTCCAATTGTGTGGCGACCCCAGTTTATCCATGTGGAATACACCGGGTGCCCCAAGTTGTTGAAGCTGGCATTTGTCACGAAGATCACGCCGTTGAAGAACGAAGCCAATGCCAGCGGGCCACAGAACAGATAAATCAGACTTCGGGTTTCGCCTTCGGCTGCGAACAAATCCGCAATCGGTGCGCGCAGCAAAAACAAGATAGCCGACATGCAAAGTACATAAATGGCCGTAAACTTGATCCCAGCCAAAAAGGCAGCGCGCACACGATCGAACTTTTCGGCCCCGAAATTCTGTCCGATGATCGGCCCTATCGCGCCAGACAGCGCGAAGATGACTGAAAACGCCACTGGCAACAGACGTCCAATCACAGCCATGCCCGCAACCGCATCCGTGCCATATTGCGCGATCTCCCGCACCACGATGGCATTCCCGATCGGCGTGGCGACATTCGTCAGAACAGCGGGAATTGCAATTGCCCGCACGGGGCGCAAATCCTGTGTTACCTGCTTCAGTGAAGGACGCGCAAATCCCCGATGCACCCGGAGCGCGGGCCACAACGCCGCTCCCAACATGCAAAGCCGCGCCAGGACCGAGGCAATCGCGGCCCCGTCCAGCCCCAACCCGACAGCAAAGATCAAAATCGGATCCAGAACAGCATTCACCACACCGCCATAAATCGTTGCCATCATCGACCGTCGCGCATCGCCGTGGGCGCGCAGCACCGCCATTGCCGCCATCGCAATCGACATCACGCACATGGTGGGAAGGATGATCGACACATACCGCGTCGCCAGCCTCAGAACCTCACCTTCTGCGCCGAGCAACGACAGCAGGTAACTGAGATTCAACAATACCAGTACGGATGTCATCAGCCCGGCAATCAGCCCGATAACAGCCACACTGGACGCGTAATGTCTTGCCTGTTCAGCCCGCCCGGCCCCAAGTTCGCGCGCGACCAGCGCCCCGGCCGAAATCGACAATCCGATATTGATCGCGTTGGTGAAAAACAGCAGCGTACCGGCATAGCCCACCGCCGCCGCGAGGGCGTCTTTGCCCAACATCGAGATGAAGATCATATCGACAAAGTCGACGGCAAAAATGGCCATCAGGCCAATGCTGGTGGTCAGCGACATGCGGGTCACGTGCAGCATGAGGCTGCCGCTCAGAAACACCGCTTTGCCTGCCGATCGATCCGCCAAAACTCTGTTCGCCCCATCTGTTCGACCCGGACGGGCCTCTGATGCCTTTGCGTTCGGCCAGGGAAAACCCCGGCCAACGCTGAAGCAAACTCACGCGTTTCCGGGGCATTGTACACAGGTTATTTTACGGATCGGCTGAACCCACAGGGATCAGACAAAACGGTTCAGGTAGTTCTCGAGGATTTCCTGACGTCCCGAGCGCGGACTTGGATTGAGATCCTCGGCCAACACCCGCGCTGCAATCTCGTCAAGCCCAGAGGACAGCATTGCCTGCGCCTCAGGCGTATTCCAGCCCGCGTACCGATCAACCAGCGCCTGTTCCAATCCCCCATCTTCGATCATCGCTGCTGCAGCTTTCAGACCCCGGGCACAGATATCCATCCCGCCCACATGCGCGGCGATCAGATCTTCGGCATCGATCGACTGCCGGCGCAGCTTGGCATCGAAATTGGTGCCGCCGGTTGTGAACCCGCCCGCTTTCAGGATGTGGTAGTACGCCACCGCGACTTCGGGGGTGTTGTTGGGGAACTGATCCGTATCCCATCCTGACTGATAGTCGTTCCGGTTCATGTCAATGGATCCCAGCATCCCCTCAGCCGCAGCCACCGCAATTTCGTGTTCGAAGCTGTGACCTGCCAGGATCGCGTGCCCCTGTTCAAGGTTCAGCTTGACCTCATCCTCAAGCCCATATTTGCGCAGGAAACCGATGCAGGTGGCGGCGTCGAAATCATACTGATGCTTCGTTGGCTCCTGCGGCTTTGGTTCGACAAGAATAGCACCCTTGAATCCGATCTTGTGCTTGTACTCGACCACCATGTTCAGGAACCGGCCCATGTGATCCAGTTCGGTTTTCATATCGGTGTTGAGCAGCGTCTCGTACCCTTCACGCCCTCCCCAAAGCACATAATTTTCGCCCCCCAACTTGTGAGTGGCATCCATGCATGACTTCACCGTGGCGGCAGCGAAAGCAAAGACCTCGGGGTCAGGGTTCGTGCTGGCCCCTCCCATCCAGCGACGATGGCTGAACATATTGGCCGTGCCCCATAGCAACTTGGTACCGGATGCCTGCATCTTTTCACCGATATAGTCTGCGATCTCGTTCAGAGTGCGCAGATTGTCGGCAAAGTTCCCCTGCTCAGGGCGGATATCAGCATCATGCCAGCAGAAATAGGGCTGCCCGAGGATCTGGAACATCTCAAAGGCGACATCAGCCTTCATCTTGGCCCGGCCCATATCATCTTGCGGATGCCAGGGACGTTCGAAGGTGGGCCCACCAAACGGATCACCACCCTCCCAGGCGAATGAATGCCACCACGCCACGGCAAACCGCAAGTGGTCTTCCATGCGCTTGCCCATGACGATCTCATCCGGATTGTAGTGACGGAATGCGAGCGGGTTCTTACTGTCCTCGCCTTCGAATTGCACCTGTTCAATTCCCTGAAAAAAACCGCTCGTCATCTCGTCTACCTCAATCCGTTTTTTCGCCGGGCTTTTTGCCCAGAATGATCATCGACAACAGATCGTCATCGGTGACATCGGCGATATCAACCGTTCCAACCAACTTTCCGTTCTTCATGACCGAAGCCCGGTCACATAATTCCATCACCGCGTGCACATCGTGGTCGATCAGGAAAATCCCGATTCCCTGCGCCTTGAGCTGTTGGATCAGGTCCGCCACCATCTGTGTTTCGTGCGGGCCAAGTGCAGCCGTGGGCTCGTCCATGATCAGGATACGGGCGTTGAAGTACACCGCACGCGCGATGGCCACCGATTGACGCTGCCCCCCTGACAGGGCCGAGACCGGATCGTTGAACTTCTGAAAGTTCGGGTTCAGCTGTGCCATGATCTTGCGGCATTCCGCCTCCATCGCGGCGTCGTTGACCAGGCCAAAAGGCGTAACCATTTCGCGGCCTAGAAACAGGTTCGAACTTGCATCCAGGTTATCCGCCAGCGCGAGCGTCTGATAGATCGTCTCGATATTGTTGGCGCGCGCGTCGCGGGGATTGTTGATCTCAACCTTGTTGCCGTCGATCAGGATTTCGCCGTGGTCCATCTGATAGGCACCCGAAAGCACCTTGATCAGGGTGGATTTGCCGGCCCCATTGTGCCCCAGAAGGCCCACGACCTCGCCCGGGTAGAGATCAACCGACACATGATCTACCGCCTTGATGCCCCCGAAGGAAATCGAGATATCACGCATTTCCACCAAGGGAGGCTGACCCGATCCGCGGCCCGAAGCCTGGCTTTGTGTTTCTTGTGCTTGCATCATTTCGCCCCCAGACGTTTGCGATAGACGATGTCGATATAGACGGCCAGAACCAGCACGCTGCCGACGACGATATTCTGAAACGGCGCATCCACGCCGACCATGGCCATGCCGGATTGCAGTGCCTGCATGATCAGCGCGCCGAGGATTGCACCATAGATCGTACCGATACCGCCGGACAGCGCCGTTCCACCGATCACGGCAGCGGCAATCACGCGTAGCTCATCCAGCGTACCGATATCGTTTGAGTGATTGGCCAGACGGGCCGAGGCCACGACCGCCGACAGTGCACAGAGAAACCCCATCAGAGCGAAGATCTTGACGGTCATCATGCGGGTGTTGATGCCTGACAATTCGGCCGCATCCGGGTTGCCGCCTGTTGCAAAGATATAGCGTCCAAAGCGGGTTTTGCGGGCCACAACGGTCAGCGTCACCGCCACAAGGATCAGGATCAGCACCGAAATCGGGATGCCGTAACCAACAACCAGCCCTTCAGGCATGGTCTCGCCGCGCGCTTCAAACATGCGTTCAAGCCGACGTGTCGGGATGGCATAGCTGTTGACGATGAAGACATAGCCCATGATGGCAATGCCAACGATTCCGGCCAGTGTCGCTTCGGCCCATACCGGTTTGACAGGGAACCCGTGAGCGGCTTTGGACCGGCGACCGCTCCACAACGCCCAGATTGCAATAGCCGTGGCCGCGAAGCCGATCAGCAAACTGACCGTTGTGCCCAAGGTCCCATTGGTGCCGCCAAACATCAGGAAAGTGCTGTCCAGCGGGCCGATTGTCTGGCCGTCAGTCATGTACCAGGCAACGTTGCGCCAGACCAGAAACCCTCCAAGCGTCACGATAAAAGCCGGAATGGTCAGATACCCCACCATCCAACCGTGGAACGCACCGATCATTGTCCCGACCGCAAGGCCCACCACCAACGTGATCGCCCACGTCGCGGGGTGGTTCAATCCCATCCCTAACACATTCGGCAACAGCTCGGTCTGGGTCATCGCCATGACGGCGGATGTTGTCGCCAGAAGCGCGCCGACCGAGAGATCGATGTGGCGCATGACGATGATGAACACCATGCCACAGGCCATGATGGCGACCGAGACGGTTTGGATCGACAGATTGAACAGGTTTCTGGGCGTCAGAAAACGGCCGTCCGTAAAGATGTTGAAGCCGATGCACAGGATGATGAAGGCGCCGATCATGCCCAATAGCCGCATATCCAGTTCCAGTTGCTGAAACAGGTTGGCCTTTGCTTTTTGGGGTACCGGCTGAGACGAAGTTTCGGTCATATCCGATCTTTCATGTTCAGCTATGATCTCTGGCCCGGCCATGCGGGCCAGAGATGTGACAGTTTGGAACTAGGTTTAGTTACAGGGTGCGGGGCCGTTTTCGACGCCCTGGCACAGGTCTTCCAGCGGAATCCAACCAGCATCGACCACGACAGACAGGTTGTCTTTGGTGATCGGTACAGGCGCAAGGAAGACCGAGTTCATCTCGGTTCCGCCCGGCGAGGTCCAGCTGATGGCGCCTTCAATATCCTCAGGGCTGGTTCCGCTGCTCAACGCAACTGCTATTTCACCGGCAGCCTTGCCCAGCTCACGCGCATCTTTCCATACAGAAACGGTTTGCGTGCCCTTGGCGACCCGGTTCAGCGCCGCATGATCACCATCTTGACCCGAGACAGGAATGCCTTCCATACCCTGCGCGGTCAGCGCGGCGACAACGCCGCCAGCAGTACCGTCATTCGAGGCCACTACGGCATCAACGTTGTTTTCGTTCGCAGTCAGGATCTGTTCCATGTTGCGCTGCGCGTTCGCAGGCAGCCAGCCGTCGGTATAAGCTTCACCCACGATAACGATATCACCGCTGTCAACGGCGGCCTGGATGATCTCTTGTTGACCACCGCGCAGGAAATCCGCGTTCGGATCCGTGGGCGAGCCCTTGATCATCACATAGTTGCCTTTGGGCATCGCTTCGAACACTGCGCGCGCCTGCATCCGGCCAACTTCAACGTTATCGAATGTCAGATAGAACGCACGGTCATCTTCGATCAGACGGTCATACGCAATGACCGGAATGCCTTCGTCTGCCGCTGCCTGCACTGCCGGGCCGATGGCCTGAGAATCCTGCGCCAGAATGATCAGCGCATCAACGCCCTGCGCGATCAGACTTTCAATATCCGATAATTGCTTGGCGGAAGAAGATTGCGCATCAGACGAGATGTATTCGGCACCGCCCGCTTCCAGTGCAGCCTTGATCGCCGCTTCGTCGGTTTTCCAACGCTCTTCCTGGAAATTCGACCAGCTTACACCGACCGTGGGCTCTGCAAATGCAACTGTCCCCATCAGGACTGCCACAGCAGAGGCGCTGAGTATTCGTTTCATGATTTCCTCCCGGTTTCAATGAGCCATCGTTTCATGATTCGTGGCCCCGATAATTCTGAGTAGCATATTTATTTCAGTCGGTAAAATATTTATGCTATCGGTAACAGAAAAAACCACCTAGGTTGAAACAGGGATCAGATTCGCGAGGGCAAGATGCTGAAAAGCAAAGCTTCTTCAAATGCCACGGACCAAAGGAACATCACTCGCCTGCGCGTATTGGAAAAAATCCGGGCCAAGGGGACCATTTCACGAATCGACATCGCCAGCGCGTTGGAAACCAGCCCCGCGACCATCACAACCGCCACTGCCGATCTTCTGTCTGCTGGTCTGATTCAGGAAATAGAAGGCGAAACACCTTCCAAGTCGGCGCGCCGCGGCAGACCGCGCGTACAGCTGAAGCTCCATGGCGCGTCGCATCTGATTGCGGGCGTGAAAGTCGCCCGCCAGCAGGTTTCAGTTATTCTCGTGGATTTCGAAGGAACCGAAATCACTTCGTACACACATCCGCTGGACGAAGCCCGCATGGCCCCGGATGCGTTTGCCAAGAAGATTCGCGCCGTGCTTGATCAGGCCTGCGCCTCAGCAAACCGATCCCTTGCAGATTTGTCCGGTGTCTGCATCGGCATCGCCGGCCTTATTGATGCAAAGCAGAACTTTGTGCATTGGTCATCTTCCCTAACGGAACGAAATGTGGATCTGAGTTCTCTTTTGTCCGAGGTGCTGCCCTGCCCTGCCTTCATCGAAAACGACGCCAATCTGGTCGCAAAGGCGGAACAGCTTTTCGGATTGGGAAAGGGGCTGAAGAACTTTTTGGTTGTTACGATCGAGCACGGCATCGGCCTGGGTATTGTTCTTGACGGCAAGCTTTATCGCGGTGAACGCGGATGCGGAGCAGAATTCGGGCACCTCAAAGTTCAGTTGGACGGTGCGTTGTGCCAGTGCGGGCAGCGCGGATGCCTGGAAGCCTATGTGGGCGAATACGCCCTGATCCGCGAAGCAACGATCGCCAGTGAAGCGACAGATCCCCGCACTCTTGTTGATATACTCGCAGCAGCAAAAGCCGGCGACGCCCGATCCATTTCCGTTCTGGCCCGCGCGGGCCAAATGTTCGGCATGGGAGTTTCGAACCTGATCAATCTGTTCGACCCCGAGTGCATTATCCTGTCCGGTGCCAGAGGCAGCTTTGACTACCTGCACTCGGAAGAGGTGATGACCCGTGTCCAAAACGGTGTTGTCAGCGTTGACGCGCCGTTGCCCGAAATCAAGGTAAACCACTGGGGTGATTCAATGTGGGCGAAAGGGGCAGCGGCGTATGGAATTGAACAAGTCTCTATCCTGAAGGTCAGGGAACTGGCGGCTCATGCGAACTAAGATAGCAATCCTGCTTGCGGTGGCTTCCGCTGCCGCTGCGGACACCGTTCCACCACGCTTTCAAAAGGTGGAAACCCCCGGCCATGTTTACGATGGCGGCTGGGAACATTTCGTGGGCGGGGGTGTTGCAGTCTTCGATTGCAACAATGACGACAGCCCTGAATTATTTGTGGCAGGCGGATCGAACCCAGCGCAACTATTCATCAACACATCCGACGCAAAAGTCAGTTTTCGCTCAAAAACACCTGACCAGTTATCCTTGTTTCATGTGACCGGTGCATACCCGGTGGACATTGATGGCGATGGGCTTCTGGATCTGGCGGTCTTGCGCGTGGGCAAAGACCTCTTGCTGCGCGGCAAACCGAACTGCGCATTCGAGCCCTTTGCGGAACTGAACTTTCAATCTCAGGACCATTGGACCACCGGCTTTTCCGTGACTTGGGAAAGCGGGCAAACCCTGCCAACACTGGCCTTTGGGACCTATGTCGACCGAAGCAATCCGGATGGACCTTTTGAGGCTTGCGGACCAACTCTGTTGTACCGCCCGGAAGGGAGCGAATATGGCAGCCCTGTCCATTTGGAACCCGGTCATTGTTCCTTGTCCATCCTGTTTTCCGACTGGGCGCGCACGGGTCGCGCGGATCTGCGTGTCAGCAATGACCGCCACTACTATGTGCGTGGCGGGCAAGAACAACTGTGGGCCATGGAAGACCCCCCGCGCCTGTACAGCGAGGGCGATGGATGGCTTCCCTACTCGATCTGGGGCATGGGGATTGCCTCGAGGGATTTGACCGGTGATGGGTTTCCCGATGTTTATCTGACTTCCATGGGGGATCAGAAATTCCAGG
Organism: Ruegeria sp. CDSA141; assembly: GCF_059612005.1. Lineage (NCBI taxonomy): Bacteria > Pseudomonadati > Pseudomonadota > Alphaproteobacteria > Rhodobacterales > Roseobacteraceae > Ruegeria > Ruegeria sp. CDSA141. Next base: position 149,743 of record NZ_JBXWPT010000010.1, on the reverse strand, counting down.
TTTTCGATCCCGCAACGGATGGGCCGACATGGCGGGATGCAACCTATGACCGAGGCACTACCGCACACAGGCCGCATGTAGGAGAAGATGGCCGCCCCTCAACCGGCTGGCATGCTCAGTTCGGGGACGTCAACAATGACGGGCTGGACGACATTTTTGTCGCGAAAGGCAATGTTGAGCAGATGCCCGACGCGGCGCAAACCGATCCCAATAACCTGTTGATGCAGGCCGCCGACGGTCAGTTTGTCGAAACAGCATCACAAGCTGGTGTCGCGTCCATGGCAAAGTCCCGCGGCGGGGCCCTGGCGGATTTCAATGGGGATGGGTGGTTGGATTTGGTGGTGGTAAATCGTGGCGCGGACCTTGAGGTTTTCCAGAATGAACCGACCTCTGGCAACTGGCTCATGGTTGATCTTAGTCAGAACCACCCCAATCAAGCGGCGGTCGGCAGTTTTATCGAGGTCAAATCACCTGCTGGCATGCAAACCCGCGAAGTTACCATTGGCGGAGGACATGCAAGTGGAATATCCGGGCCCCACCACTTTGGTCTGGGGGATGCCGAGACCGCAGAGGTACGGGTGATCTGGCCAGACGGCGAACACGGAGACTGGCAGCCTGCCGACCCCAACCGAGTAATCCACCTCCAGCGCTGATCACTGATCCACGGGCAATCCGCTGGGAACTGATTGCGGCACGCCCAGCCGCACTGCCGGATCTTCCAGCGTGCCCAGGAAACTCAGGATGGCGTCGACCTCTTCGTCACTCAGGCTGATGGAAACCAGATCGTTTGACGCCGCGATAGCCTCAATATGCTGGGCGTCCAACAAAGCCTTTTGGTCCTCTGCCCCGGAAAACTCGGGCAGATCAGCCTTTTCGATTGAGTAACTCCGCAAGGCGGCAACCGGGTGCAGGTGATGGCGCACGACATCTTCAAGCTGCGCATAGGCTCCGCTGTGGCCATATGGCGCCGTCAGGGTCACGTTGCGCAATGAAGGCGTGCGAAACGCGAACGCATCGTCCTTGTCGCCCGTGACGCGTAGTCGCCCGTCATCCCGCACATGGTTTTCGAAACGCGCTGCTTTTCCTGGACCGATCTGAGGCATGGCGATCGAATGGAAACGGTGATCGGTCTGGAACCACCCGGAATGGCAGGCGCTGCATCCAGCCTTTCCGTAAAACAGTTCCATCCCCAGTTGCGCCTGATCGGGCAGCGCGTCATCGCCTCGCATCGCTCGGTCAAAGAGGCTGTTGTCAGCCCGCCATTCAAACGCGATGAAATCGGCAATGACATTGGCAATTGCGGTAAAGGTGATGTCTTCTCCGGGCGCGATGTCGTCAAATCGCTGTTTGTATTCCGGTATCGCGGCCACCCGCGCGGCAATCAGATCCCAGGCGCCACCCTCTTGTGTGAGCAAGCCGAGACGCACGGCCTTGCTGACTTCGTTTTCAGAATAATGTCCCGCCATTTCGTCAGGTGACAGCACAGGGAACATCGCCTGCGCCGCCAAAGCCGACTGGAACCCGGGCCTCATATGTGTCCCCAACGGGGTTCTGATGCCATTGGGCCGAGAAGGATCCGCCTCGAGGCGGCCGTCATGGAAAAACGTCGTGAATTCCAGCGCCCCGAGATTCCACATCGCGGGCGAGTTTCGCGGAATACGCTGCTCGGGCATGTTATCTTGAGTGAGCTTACGCTTTCCCCCCAGCCCGGTTCCACCTTCGCCGATACCCAGCGAGAGCCCGTCAGACGTTCCCAGTTTCGGATGATGACAGGTTGCGCAACTGATGTTCCTGTTCCCCGACAGGATCGGATCATAAAACAGCAATTGTCCCAATTCTGAGTTCGAAAGGTCCGGTTCGAAAAATTCGGATTGCGGACCAAGGTCTTGCGCCTGAGCAACTGAAAGCGTCAGCCAGATACCCACAGCACTCGCAGCAATCTGGATCCTCATGATTGATCCTCGGGAATTTCAAGCGTCAATGTTTGTTGATACGGGTTGTCCGGCGTGTGGATGACGGACGGGAACGCAGGGATGTTCACGGCGTTCGGATATCCTGACGGTTCAATACACAGCCCCGCACCCGGGCTAAATCGGCCTGACAGATGTGCCCCGGTATAGACCTGTGCCCCGGGTTGATCTGAATACACGTTCATCCTCAATCCCGAAGGTGCCCTGACCTCTGCGACCGGATGGTCATGGGTTCCACTTTCATCAAACACAAAAAAATGGTCCAGTTCGCGCCCCTCCGCCTCGACGGTGCGTGACAACGCGAAACCTGGCAAGCTTTCGCCGGCACCGGAGATATCTCCGGAAGGAACTGAAAGCGCGTCCAATTCCAGCACCCGGTTCGATCTTAGCCTGAGCAGGCAGCCCAGGATATCCTCCGGGCAGCCCAGAGTGTAATAATTGTGCTGCGCGATGCTGATCGGTGTGGGGCGATCCGGTCGCGCCCTGATTGTATAGATCAGACGCGGACAGGTCAGTTCGACATGCACCTCGAATTTGACTTCTCCGGGAAATCCGCCTTCACCGTCAGGTGAAGTCAAGGACAGAACCGCCTGATTTGGAGAGGTTTTCACGATATCCCAGTATTTGCGTGACAGCCCGCTCGGACCACCATGCAGCGTGGTCGGCCCTTCGTTTGCTGTCAGGTGATGAACGCCCCCTTGCAATGAAAACTGCGCTCCGCCGATGCGGTTGGCTACACGCCCCACAATTGCGCCGAGGTAAAACGGGTCCGACAGGTAATCCTGCGGGTTTTCGTAGCCCAATATCAAGGGTGTTTTGCCAAGCCACCATCCTTGCGTGCTTGCGCCATAGCTCAATACCGAAACGGACATGTCACCGTCTTGAAGTATGACTTGCTCGACAGGCATAGACTTTGGATCAGCCATCACCGCGCAGCCAGAGGGGACAGAGCGGCATAGTACTCGCGATACCGCTGGTATTCCGCCTCGTAAGCGTTGGACAGCTCGACACGTGGTTCAACACGCTCAGCGACTTCCGGGGAAAGCATGACATCCTCGGGGTCGGCGCCCTGCACTGCACAGGCAGCAAGACGTGCCGCGCCGATGGCGGCACCGAACTCACTTCCCTTGGGCAGAGCAAGCGGTGTGTTCAGAACTGTGGCCAGTGTCTCCAGCCAAAATCGCGACCGCGCCCCGCCACCGACGACCAGCAAACTTTCGGGCTTGGTGCCCGTACTCTTGAGTGCCTCCAAACAATCGCGCATCGCAAAGGAAACTCCCTCCATCACAGACTGGGTCAGATCAGCGGATTCCGATGCGATATCCAGGCCCAGGAACGCTCCGCGTATGGCGCTGTCGTTATGCGGCGTCCGTTCACCGGACAGGTACGGAAGGAAGGTGATCTTTGATGGCCCCTTCACCGAATCCGGCAGTTCCGATGCCAGCGTGCCGACGGGTTGACCGAGGTTACGGGACAGCCAGTTGAGACTGTTGGTGGCCGACAGGATCACACCCATTTGAATCCAGCGATCCGGGACTGCATGACAAAAACAATGAACGGCTGTTTCCGGCGCAGGCGCATAGCTTTCCTTCGCGACCAGCAACACACCCGACGTGCCCAATGACAGAAATCCGCTGCCCTCGCCGATGCTTCCGATGCCGCAAGCCGCTGCCGCGTTGTCACCTGCCCCGCCAGCAACCACGACCGGCCCGGTCAGGCCCCATTGCTGAAGGATCTCTGATCGCAGTTCTCCGCCTGCTGAACTGCCTTCAACCAGCTCTGGCATTTGATCCCGGCGCATATGGCTCAGATCCAGCGCAATGTCTGACCATTCACGTTCTCCAACATCCAACCATGCCGTACCGGCGCTGTCGGACATGTCACTGACGTAGGATCCGGTGAGCCAGAAACGCAGATAATCTTTCGGAAGCAACACCTTGGATGTCTTCGCAAACACGTCAGGCTCATGCCCGCGCACCCATTCCAGCTTGGGTGCCGTGAAACCCGGAAAAACGATATTTCCAGTGATCGAGCGCATAGAAGCCAGACCATCCAAATCCGCAGCTTCCTGCGCTGATCTCGTGTCGTTCCAAAGGATACAGGGCCTCAGCACATTGCCATCCCGATCCAGCAACGTGGCACCGTGCATATGGCCGCTCAGACCGACGCCGCGCACCGCGGAAAATGCGGCACCGTTCAGCTCACGTAATTGGGCAACGACGTTTTGACAGGCTTCTACCCAATCGGACGGATCTTGTTCTGACCAACCGGGGTGCGGCGTGGATGTCACAACACCTGCTTCGGCTTCGGCAACGACGTTGCCCTCTTCGCTGACCACAATTCCTCGAAGACCTGACGTCCCCAAATCCAGACCGAGATACACGCGTTTTCCCCCTTAATGCAGCACAGGCTGATGGTGCCATCAAGCACTTGGAACCTATGTCAGATCTTATCAGCACAGTTTGCGCTAACATATCAAGGCGACGCAAGAGATGGCACTTAATTTTATGAAGACCCTCGCAGAACGCGTGGAGTCATCGGCACACACGACCATGGTTTAATTCAACTAAGCTGGGCCCGAAAATTTTTCGAATTGTCTGACGCTGACTTTACGTAAACAGTTCAAGCAGTTCTGGGTTTACTGATTTCATGCTGACGGTCCGTCTGAAAACGAAATCAGTCGCAAGAGGGAATTCAGCGAATGAAATCACATGCCAAGGTTGTTGTCGTTGGTGGCGGATGCGTCGGGGCTTCGGTTCTTTATGGATTGACGCAGCACGGGTGCACGGATGCGATCATGCTTGAGAGAACCACGTTGACCTCCGGCTCCACCTGGCACGCGGCAGGTCTGCTGGTCACCTTTGTGCGGTCCCACAACGTTTCGAAGATGACGATGGAGACCATCCGCATCTATTCCGAAGTCGAAAAGAAAATCGGCGCTTCGGTCGGGCTGCGCAAAGTGGGCCAGCTGCGCGTCGCCAATACGCAGGAACGCTGGGACGAATTCCTGTCCTATGCCTCGATTGCCAAAGCTGCCGGTGTGCCTTGCAAACTTTTGACGCCAGAGGAAATCACCGAACTGCACCCTCTGCTCAACCAATCGGAAAATATTCGCGGCGGCATCCTGCATACCGAGGACGGCTATGTGAACCCTGCCGACATCACCATGGCAATGGCCATGTTGGCGCGCGAGAAGGGCGCCAAAGTGTTTCAGAACACCGAAGCGCTGGCCTATGGAAAACTAGAAAACGGTCATTGGAAGGTGACAACCAATCAGGGTGAGATCACTTGCGAACATCTGGTCTTCGCGACTGGAAACTATGCCCGCGAGAACGCGCGCCGTGTTGGCCTGGATCTGCCTTGCATTCCAATCGTTCACCAATACTGGACAACGGAAACCGTTCCCCTTCTCAAAGAACGCCGCGCGCAAGGGTTGCCCGAGTTCCCGATCCTGCGGGATGAAGATTACGGCGCCTATCTGCGCGAAGACGTGGGCGGCATTCAGTTCGGCCCTTATGAGTTCACCAAAGACCTCAAGCTATTCGCCGAAGATCGTGTGCCGCCTGACTTTGGTGCCGACCTCCTGCCCGAAGATTTCGACGCGGTCGAAGCGCAGTGGGAACGTGCCATCGAGCGGGTTCCAACACTTGGTGAGGTGGGTATCAAGGCCAACACTCGGGGTCCGTTCCAGATGACACCAGACGAGTTGCCGCTTGCGGGACCCGCACCGGGGCATGAAAACCTGTGGCTGGCCGAAGGCATGCCCGGCGGCATATTGTGGGGTGGCACTGTTGGTGAACGCCTGGCCCGCTGGATTGTAGATGGGGATCCGGGCATGGACATGTCCGAACTCGACCCGCGCCGTTTTTCGGATTACGCGTCCAAGCAGTGGACCATGGACAAGGTGCGCGAAACGTGGGGGACCCACATGAACGCGCACATTCCCGGAGAAGATTTTCCCAACGCGCGCCCGATGAAAACGATGGGGTCCTACGATCTGTTGAGCGCGCATGGCGCCGTCTGGACCAGCTTCAACGGATATGAGTTTCCGCGCTGGTTCGCCAAATCGCGCGAGGAAGCTGTTCCGGAACATTCCTTCCGTCGCACCAACCACATGGAACGCGTTCAGGAAGAAGTGCGCACCACCCGTGACGTGGCCGGGTTCATCGAGATGTCACCGATGACCAAGTTCACCGTGCGCGGACCGGGGGCCGCCAAATGGCTGGATGGCCTTATGGCGAACAGGCTGCCCAAAGTGGGGCGAATGACCCTGTCGCTTTTGTTGAACCAAAAGGCCGGCATGGATGCTGAATACACGGTCGTCCGCTATGCCGAGAATGATTTTTACCTGGTCTCCACCCCGAACTGGCGCGCCTACAACTGGGATCAACTGCGACGTTTGCTGCCCAATGACAGCTCTGTCCTTCTTGAAGATGTTTCAGAACAACTGGGCGTGATTGCTCTGGCAGGCCCCAAGGCACGAGAGATCCTGCAACCGTTGACCGACAATGACCTGTCGAACGAAACCTTCCCCTGGCTTTCTGCGCAAATGGGTGAAGTGGGTTACGCCAAGGGCGTTCATCTGCTTCGCGTGTCCTATACCGGCGAGCTGGGGTGGGAACTGCATCACCCGGTCGGTTACAACCGCCATCTTGTCGACCTGCTGTTGAAGGCCGGTGTGAAACCTTTCGGGCTTGAGGCACTGGAATCCATGCGCCTTGAAAAATCCTATCGCGCCATCAATCGCGAGATTTGCAAGGACATGACGCCATACGAGGCCGGCCTCGACCGGTTCGTGGTAACCGAAGGTCGCGCCTTCATAGGCAAGGCCGCTCTTTTGAAACAGAAAAAGGAAGGCACATACCGGCGGCTGGTCACGCTGAAACTGCCCTTTGGCGAAACGTCGGTGATGTTTGACGAGAGTGTCTACGCTCAGGGCAAGCTCATCGGCCGAGTCACCTCGGGCGGGTTCTCTTATTATTGCAACCACGACATTGCGATGGCACTAGTGCCACAGAACATGACGGCGCCCGGTACGAAAATGCAGGTGCTGGTCCACAATGAAATGCGCGACGCCGTGGTCATTGACACATGTGCTGTCGATCCCGCAAACACTCGCGCCCGCGCATGAGTGCTAAAACATAGAGACTGGACTCGAACTGATGACCGAACAATCGACAAAAACGCTTTCTCTTGCTGAAGTTCGGGACTTGGCCAAATCAGTTCTTGTTTCTGCCGGAGTGGATTCACGCAGCAGTGATATTCTTGCTGATATCGTCACCCGGTCTGAACGGGACGGCCCGCGCAGCCACGGGTTGCGCATGTTGCCAGTCTATGTCCAAAGCTTCACGTCCGGCTATGCCAACGGGCACGCGACGCCCAAGACCGAAAAGGTTGCCCCGGGCGTTTTGCGCTGTGACGCCGACAACGGGTATTATCAGGTTGCAGCGGCTGAAGCCCGCGAGGATCTGATCGCGATGACACGGGAAAACGGCATTGCCGCGTTCACTTGTACAAACTGTCACCATCTGGGTGCCTTACGGTTTGACACCGAACCCTTGGCCGAAGCAGGTTTGGTGGCTGTTGCCGTGATCAACTCATTGTCCATGGTGGTTCCGCAAGGTGGGGTTCGCCCGGTATTTGGCACCAATCCCATGTCATTTGCCTGCCCACGCGAAGGCGACGCGCCGGTGGTCTGGGATCAGGCCTCGTCCATGGTGGCCCTCATGGATATCCGCATGGCCGCTGCCGAGGGGCACGACCTGCCCCGCCCTGCCGGTCTTGACCCCCGGGGCGAGCCCTCCACCGACCCGAATGCCATCCTTGAAACCCGCAGCCTGTTGCCATTCGGAGAGCATAAGGGGGCCGCGATCGCCTTCATGGTTGAGGTGTTGGGCGCAGCACTGGCCGGTGGAACCCTGTCCGTGGACAACGAAGAACGCGAGTCCTTTGATGCCCTGAACATCAAAGGTGGTGCGACCCTGATTGCAATTGATCCCAGCCGGTTCGGCAACGCGGCCTTCAACGAATATGTCGCCCGCATCTGCGCCGAGATTTCCGGCAACGGTTCCGCCCGGGTTCCGGGCGACGGTCGCCTTGCAAAACGGGCAGCCGCCGACGCCCATGGCATCGAAGTGAGTACCGAGGTTCTGGACGCACTCGGCTGAAACTGAAATCACCGGCTATCGAATGGCCGGACAGCACCTGCCCAGCTTGCCAACCGCGCCACTCAATGGCCGCCGAAATAGGCCTCGAGCAAGCGTTTGTCATTTCTCAATTCGTCAGCTGTACCCGACGTCTGCATCCGCCCGGACTCCAGCACATAGATGCGGCTGGCAAGCGACAGGGCAAAATTGGCATTCTGTTCCGTGATGACGACGGTCAGCCCGTAGTCCTTGTTCAGCTGACGGACAACTTCAGCAATCTCGTGACAGATTTTCGGGGCCAGGCCAATTGTGGGCTCATCGACAAGCAGCAGTTCCGGGCTGGTCATCAAGGCCCTGCCAAAGGACACCATCTGCCTTTCCCCGCCGGATTGGGTCGACGTCTCCTGGCCTTCCCGTTCTTGCAGGCGCGGGAAAAGACTGTGCACCATTTCAAGATTGCTTTCGATGTCGTCTCGTGCGGTGAAGGCCCCCACCATCAGATTGTCGCGCACAGACATATAAGGAAACAGGTTGAACCGCTCGGGCGCATAGCCAACCCCATGGCGCACGATTTCCGAAGGGCTTCGACCGGCAAGGCTGTGCCCTCGCAAGCGGATGTCGCCTTCGACTTTCACGAGGCCCATGATGCTGTCCAACAGGGTGGATTTACCTGCACCGTTCGGGCCGACCACGGCGACAATCTCACCGGGCTGCACCGTGATCGAAATATCTGTCAACGCCTGGGCCTTGCCGTAAAACGCAGACAGGTTCTCGATTTCCAGATAGGACATCAGACGCTCCCCAAGTACGAGGCCTGAACGGCCGTGTCGTTCATCACGTCGCTGAACGAGCCTTCGGCAATCATGGTGCCCCGCTCGATGGCGATGGCGCGGTCGATCAGCGGTTCCAGCGCCGGCAAGTCATGGCTGACGATCAGAAAGGTCATCCCGTCCTTGCGCATGGATTGTATGAGATCGGAAATCTGCGCGATTTCACCGACTGTCAGACCTGCAAACACCTCATCCAGCAACATGACACGCGGTGCCGTGGCCATGGTTCGGGCCATTTCGAGCTTGCGCAAATCACCCATAGCCAATTCGGACGGTGAACGGTTCAGATCCGTTTCCGTGAATCCGACACTCAGCGCAAGTTCCTTTTCCCGCTCCGTATCCGGACGCGAAACGATCATACGCCAGATGTCGTCCGGCATCAGGCCCACCCTGATATTTTCGGCAACACTCATGTCACCAAACGGACGCGGAATCTGATAGGTCCTGCTGACCCCAGCCCGAATACGTTGCGGCGTCGACAGCACCGAGATTTCTTGCCCGAACAGCTCGATTGTACCGCTGTTCTGCCGCAACTCACCCATGATCTGGCTGAAAACCGTTGTCTTTCCCGCGCCATTCGGTCCGATCAGGCCCAGCGATTCTCCTTCTTGCAGGGAAAAGGACAGATCATTCGTGGCTACCAGCCCGCCAAACCGTTTGACAAGACCAGACACTTTCAATGCAACGGTCATGTCAGCCCCCCTTTCCGCAGCCGTTGAAAGCCGCGTTGAGCAAGTTCAACCAATCCCTTTGGCTGATACATGTAGAGAAGCAGTGCGATGGCACCGTAGACGAAATACCGTTCTGCTCCGGGAAGCACAGGACGCAGGTACTCCAGAAGGAACGTCATGAAGAACGCACCGATCATGGGGCCGATAATGGTCGATGTTCCGCCCAGCAATGCCGCAACTATGATGGTGAAGAGAAAGTTGATGTCGAACAGCGCCCGCGGTGCAAGCGAGCCAAGGTAGTGGACATAAAAAGCCCCTCCCAGCCCGGCGACAAGAGCGCTGGTCAGGAACGCAAACGCCTTAAGCCGCGTAGTGCTGAGACCTGAACCACGAACGCTTTCTTCATTCATTCCGATTGCAGCCAAAGCGGTCCCTACCCGGGTTTTCATCAGCAGCCACATGCTGACTGCAACACTTAGCATTAGCGCCGTGGACAAATAGTATCCGTTGGCCGCGCCACGTGTGAGAGTTTGTATCCCTGACATACCACGTGTTCCGCCGGTCAGATCCGGGCGGATCACCTGAACCAGCTGATAGAGCAGTTCCATGAAGGCCAGTGTGACCAGCGCGAAGTAGCTGCCGCGAATGCGTAGAGCGGGCAACAACACAATAAGACCCGCGATCATTGTGACCAACACGGCCACAGGGATTGAGATTTCGACCGGCACGTCAAATCGTTTGGTCAGGATGGCAGTCGTATAAGCTCCGATACCGATCAGGAAAGGGTGGCCGAAACTCACGTACCCCGTCTTTCCCGACAGCACGTCCCAGCTGATGGCGAAGATGGCAAGATAGTTGGCAAAGATCATTGTTCGCAGTGTGCCATTCGAGACCACTTGAGGTAGCAGCAGCATCCCCGCAATCAGGCCGCCCCAGAGGACAAAGTGAAACCAGCGCAGACCCATGTTACAACTCCTCGCGGCCAAACAGGCCCTGCGGTCGCGTCACCAGCACGCCGATTATCAGCAGCATTGTGAAGACGCCGCGCAGTTCCGGCGCCAGGGTGGCGACAACTATGACTTCGAGAAAGCCGACTATATGAGCAACGACCAGCGTGCCGAGAATCGATCCGATGCCACCCACAATGACGACGGCCACCGAAATGATCAGAGGCGCGACCCACATTGATGGCGAGAGCTGCGTATAGCTGGCAAAAAACACGCCGCCCAAGGCCCCCAGGGCACCCGAGATACCCCATGTGATCAGGTTGATCCGGTCCGGGTCGATCCCGGAAATTGCTGCCCCTTTGGCGTCCATAGAAACCGCCTGCATCGCCCGCCCTGTATGTGTCAGGCGGACAAAGGCATAAAGCCCTAACAGAATGGCCCAACTGATCACCGTTGCGATCAGGATGTTATAGGTGACAGATGCCCCGGCCACGTTGATCACACCCGGTACGATTGGTAGCAGGATCTTGCTGCTGTCACCAAAGACAAGAACGATCCCCGCCTGAATCACGACCGCAAGGATCAGCGTCGAAATCTCGACCGCTACATGATCCCCTTTCAGGGTCTTGACGATAAGGCGATATTTCAGAACCCCCATCAGAACGCCCAGTAGGACGGCCACCACCACGCCCATCAGCTTGGGCATTCCCAAGGTCTGAGACACCCAGAAATACATGTATCCGCCGACCATCAGATAGGCACCGTAGGCCAGGTTCAGGACTCGACCGATGCTGAAGATCAGCGTGAAACCCATTGCGATAAGCGCATAGAGACCGCTGAGCAAAAGCCCCTGGATCAGTATTTGCAACATTTAAGGATCCCTGGCTGCGGGTGCGCGCCCTCGCGCACCCGTTTCAAGCTAAGCGAACGGACAGGTTACTGCTTGACCCAGCTTGGCAAAGTGAATTCACCCGTCGCATATTTCTCGGGGTAGACAACGGCGGCGGTGCCGTCCTCGTACCACTGGACCACAACCATTGACGGTGCGGCATCATCAAACGGCTCGGACAGATCAAAACGGATATTGTGCGGGTACGTCCGGCCGGTCACAGGCTCTATCTCGTCATCACCCCAGAAGGCGTAGCGCAGCCACAGCTGGCCATCCAACTCAAGAACCAGATCCTGTTTCTTCATTGCATCGGCCCAGCCTTCGACATTGTCGAAACCACCGGCCTCCTCGGCTGCGGCCATGGCCTGTTTCAGCCCATGATAGGCATTGAACCCGTTGAAATGCGGCAGCAGCGGACGGCTGTCATACTTGGCCTGATAGGTGTCGACAAATTCCTGGCTGGCCGGATCAAGCCGAAATCCAACTGAAGGAATTGGCGACAAGGTCGAGATACCGCCCCCGGCACCGCCCGTATCTTCCCAATACTCCATCCCCAGTGCAGCGACGTTCACACCCGTCATCGCCATCGGCACCTGAAGCTTCACATATTGCGATGACACAACCTGCGAATTCACCGACGAGACCTGATAGATGAAGTCCGCCCCGGTATCTTGCGCGCGGCTGAAGATCGGAGCGAAATCGACGGTGGCAACGTCATAGGTGATGATGTCCTTGACCTCGATGCCGGCAACCGGTGCAAGCGCTTCGGTGACAAGGCCTGTGATTGCCTCGCCAAAGGCAGTATCTTCCGCCAGAATGACAACGGAATCCCACCCCATCTTTTCCTTCAGAACATCCGCGCCAAAGTTGATGTACAACGTGGCTAGCGCCTCATCCGAGGCGATGTTCATGAAATAGGGCGCCATGCCCTCAGGGTCTTCGACAACCATGTCGATGATGCCGATATAGGATGTCCAGGTGTCCAGCGTTGGAATCCGGTACTCCTGCATTCGAGGCAGCCATCCCAGCGACACATCGTCAATCGAACCCGAGATGATGAAATCAACCTCTTCCGTTTCCGCAAGGTATTCATAGGCCCGGATGCCTTCGGTCGGATCCTGTCCGGTATCTGCCGAGACCAGGGTGATCTGTTCGCCCATCACGCCACCATTTGCGTTGAGCTCTTCAATCGCAATCTCGGCCCCGCGCAGGGTCGACAATCCTGTGTCCGAAGAAAGCGATCCAATGAATCCTACCTTGATTTCCGCTCCGGCCGCCGAGGCCATGAGCGCGATGCATGTTCCGCTGAGCAGCGCTGTCTTGATCATCACATTAGCTCCCTGTGTCTCATTATGCCTTTCTTGTATTCTGTATACAGTACACAAGAAGATGGTTCGATCAAATCCTTTCTTGAAGACTCATGTTCAGAATCCGCTGATTTCGCCGTTTTCACCGTGGATCACAGCATCCACGTCAATTTCCACCATCAGTCCGGGCTGGGTAAGCCCTGCCTGAACGGCTGTCAGAGCTGGATCGATCCCCTTGAAAACTTCGCCGTGCGCCTGCGCGAACGTGCCTGCTTGGGACAGATCAGTCAGGTAGGCGCGCACCCGCCCCACATGTCGCAGTTCGGCGCCAACCTCTTTCAGCGCGTCCTCGATACGTGACAGGATATAAAGGGTCTGTGCGCCAACGTTTCCCGGCGCGTGGATGCGGCCCGTCGGCTCGATGGCCGTTGTTCCGGCAACCCAGACAAAGGGGCCTATGCGTTTGGCCCGAGAGTACGAGGCCACTTCTTCAAACCGTCCGCCGGATTTCCAAAAGCGCACGGTCACAGGACCAGCCTCACCCGGATCGCCTCGGCCGCGTTTTTCAATGCCGCGTTTTCTTCGGCGGTTAGCCGCAGCTCCTCAACCTCTACCAATCCGCCTGCACCAAGATGGGCTGGCACTCCCAGCACGACACCGTCGATGTCGTATTCACCCCGCAACATGACCGATACCGGAACCGGGCCTGTCCGCGCACCCCGAATGTGATCAATCAATTCGATCGAAGCATGAGCCGGAGCTATCGTTGCAGAACCTGATTTCCGGAGCGCGACCACCTGACCACCCCCGGTGATCGCCTCCTGAACACAGGCTTCGATCTGTTCGCGGGACAAAAAAACATCCAGCGGACGCCCCTTGATCTTGGCACGGCTGGGGATCGGGGCCATTTCGTCCCCATGGCTGCCAAGTGTGAACGCTTCGACGTCCGCAGGTGTGACACCTGCGGCCATCGCCAGCGCGTTGCGAAACCGGCTGCTGTCCAGCGTTCCTGCCATACCCAAAACCCGTTCGCGGGGAAAACCTGAAGCGCGCAGCATCTCGACCGTCATTTCGTCCAGCGGGTTGGTCACCACGATCACGATTGCATCAGGCGCGGCTGACCGGATCGCTTCGGCTGACTGACGGATCACGCGGGCGTTCACATCGATCAGATCTGCACGTGTCATGCCCGGACGGCGGGCTCGTCCGGCAGTGACGACAACCACGTCCGCCCCAGCCACCAGATCCATCGCTTCGCCACCGACACATCGGGCCCGCGCACCGGTGATCCCGGACGTATGATTGAGGTCCAGCGCAGTCGAAGCCGCCAATCCCGGAGTAATGTCGATCAGCGCGACTTCATCGGCTATGTCCGCCATCGCCGCCAGATGCGCGATATTGCCGCCAACACCCCCCGCCCCGATCAAGGCAAGCTTGCCCAGCCTGCGGGCTTTGCGCGGCGCACGCGAAGGGGCAACCCATTTGGGTGAACGACGGTACAGCACCCGGCGCATTGAAACAGCACCATCCGTACGCGGCGGTTTCGGTCGCTCCAGCGGGCCGTCCACCAATGAGATACCAACACGCTCGGCGGTTTCACGCGCGAGGGCCGTCACGATGTCACCCGGCAAAACCTCGAATACGATCCTGCCCCGGCGGCGCGCATCTTCGACCGCATCCGAGCCTATGACGCGTGGGGTTGCCATCAGCCGCCCTGCCCGTCCACCGCCTCGACTGCACGCGTCGCGGCCTCGACGGCGGTTTCGACCGAGTTTTCAGACCCCGAAATGAACAAGCGACCAAACCGCCCCACCGCGCGCACCTCGACGATGTCAATCTCGGCGGCTTTCTCGGCCTCATTCGCGGCAATCGAGATGTAGGCGGCGGGCGCGCATTCCACGATCCCCAACGTCTGCCCCGGCACGATCAACGCACCCTTGCGCCATTTGTTCAAAAGCTGCGCCTGATAGGGTTCGACACTGGTAATGATCTGTGTGGAACTGATCGCAGGCTTCAAACGGTCTGTCATGGAAGCCCCAAGTTCGGCCAGCATCGCGTCCCGTGCAGCGGACACTTCGGCGTTTGAAGGCGAGCGGAGGATAAAGAATCCGAACTCGCGCTCTACCATCTGCGTCGTCGCCTCGACCGAGGACGCCTTGAGTGCCCTGTCGATCAGCGAGAATACGCCATTGCCCGGCGCGAACTCTCCGATCAGCACGGTGTCACCGGACAAAGGCACTGACCCTTGCACCGTCGCACCGTTATAGGCGGCGAATTTCGGTTGCAGGTTGTCGATCTGCATCAGCGCCCGGATCGTGATCTCGCTCATGCGCCATACTCCTCGTAAATGTCGCGCCAGGGTCTGCTTTCGTAAGCGACCCGCTTGATGTTGATGAGATGCAGGGCGGTGACGTTGTCCGAGGTGATCGACCCCGACCACGTGCCGGTACCCAGCATGAAGGAAGGTTCAAGGTCGGTGGAATACCCCATTCCGCCCATTATCCCCGGCGTGTTCACCAGGACCCGGCCCGTGGGCACGGTGGAAAAACGAGCGACCACCTCGGGATCGTCGGAATGGATGACCGAGGAATGCCCCCAACCTTCGAATTTGGCAATGGATTGCGCCAGTTCGATGCCGTGATCGGTGGACTTCGCCTCGTAAAAGGCCAGCACCGGGTTCAGCTTTTCGGCCGAAAGCGGGCGTCGCCACCCCACTTCGGTTTCTTCCGACACCAGACAGCGCGTGCGCGGCGGAATCGAGAACCCCGCAGCATCGGCCAGCGCCTGAGGGCTTTGGCCGACGCGTTCGGGATCCATTGCCTGCACTCCTTTGAAGATGACCCGTGCCAGCCGATCAGCCTCGGCCGGGGTACAGAAGTAAGCGCCTTTGAGTTTCAGTTCGTGGCGCAGATCGCGAGCAATTTCAGGATCGGCGACCACTGCCTGTTCACTGACACAGGCCGTGCCGTAGTCGAAGCTTTTTGACGTCACGATCATCTCGGCAACTTCGGACAGATCGCGGGCCTTGGATTTGTGCACGTAACACGGCACGTTCCCCGCCCCTACTGCGAGCGTCGGCTTACCGCTGGAATAGGCGGCCTTGACCATAGCTGGGCCACCTGTCGCCATGACGACAGAAGTGCGGCGATGCTTCATCAACTCGGCGGTGCCCTGAATGGTCACGGCGTCCAGGCATTGTATCAACCCCTTGGGCGCGCCCATCTGTTCGGCAACGCGTGCCATGATTCGGACGGTTTCCTTCCCGCATTCCACGCCGCGCGGATGCGGGGCACAAACAACTGCATTTCCCGCCTTCACCGCAGACAGAACCTTGTAGATGATCGTGGATGTTGGATTTGTCACCGGGATAAGCGCCGCGACCACACCCATCGGCTCTCCGAAAGCTGCGATCTTTGTCGCGTCGTCCCGCCACAACAGGCCCAGCGTCGTAACATCCCGCAGGTAATCGGCGACCGACAATGCGTTGAACAGATTCTTGACCCGCTTGTCTGGTACATTGCCGTACCCGGTTTCCTCGACCGCCAATTGCCCCAACCGTTCGGCTTCAGGTTCGATCGCCCGAGCCATGGCATCGACGATGGCATCCACCTGTGCACGGTCAGTGCCGAGAAAGGCGCGATAGGCTCCGAAAGCCGTTTCAGCAGCGCGCCGTGCGGCGGCGATGGATTTCAGATCAGCGTCCATCACGAGGCTCCGGTGGCAATGGTGTCAAAGATGCGGCGGGCCTGATCGACATCGCCTGCGGAAATTCCGATGGTCTCCAGCCTGCGCCCGGACGCGGCCACGTCAGCACCCAGAAGACGGTCTGTCACGCAGATCAGGCTTTCCGTCAAAGGTGCGGTCAAACCTGCGAGCTTTGCGGCTGAAACGAGGGGCACCAATGACCCCAATACGCCGTCGCGCATCAACTGGCGCGCGGCCTGCCAATCCGGGACCGGACGCGCACCCGATCCACGCTCGGCTCCGGCAAAGGTCGTGATCCAGTCATCGGTCTCGGGCAGGTTTCGAACGCCAAAGGCCTGTGCGACCTGTCGCCTTTCGTCAGCCAAACCATGGATCACCTCACGCTGATCCAGTCCTATGAGTGCGGCAAATGTCCGATTGCCTTCCAGCGGCACCCCGCCCATCGGCAAATCCGGTCCACCAGACCCCAGCCCTGCGCCACCAAGGATCAATGTCGGTATCTCGACCGCTGCGGAAAGATCGGCGAAGCCTGACGCCAGAACCGAATCCAGCGGCAGGATGTTTGAAAGGTAGGGTCGCAGCGCCTCAAGAACGTCCGTGCGTCCACGCGGCAGTGTTGCCGCAGCCATCGGCGCCGCCTGCGTCAGGGTCAGCCCTGCACCTTCAGCCTGATACCAGTACGGCAGGCCCTGTACCTCGACAAGAGTTACGTCTGCGGTACAGCCTCCTATTCGCAGCATCCAGACCGCTTCGACCGCGCCCAGAGAGCGACCCGGCGCCAGAACCAGCACCTGACCATCGTGCAGATGATCGGCCAGCACCATGGCATAGGTGCGCTGTTTATGGATCGGTCCGGTCAGAAAGATCGCCTGTGCGCCCCGCACTGCTGCATCCAACTCTGCCGTGGTGCGGATTGAAGGCCCGTCGCGATCCACCTGATACGTGCCCACAGGCCCTTCGCCGCTAATGCCAATGCCCGAGGATTGGGCAAGCAGTGACAGTTCCGCCCCATAGGCCGAAAACAGCGTAACCTCAGCCCCTTCCGCCAGACACAGCGCTGCCAGAAGACGGGCATCCGGGCCGCCACCCAATACTGCAATGCGCTCAAACCTTTGGGCAACGGGTGCATCCCGTGTCGCGCCACGTGTCACCGCGCGCGTGAAATCCTCGAAACCGGCTGACATGGTACCTCCTCAAAGGGGTTGATCAGGCCGACGACCCGGCACCCAGCCCGTCGATGATTGCCTCAAGCTCGTCATGCGGTCGTGCGATCACGTGAACCGAGACGACCTCGCCCACCTTGTTGGCCGCTGTTGCGCCGGCATCGGTGGCGGCCTTGACCGCGCCGACCTCTCCGCGCACGAGGGTCGTCACCAGCCCGCCGCCAGCCTTGGTCTGACCCACGATGGCAACACTGGCTGCCTTGACCATCGCATCCGCGGCTTCAATCGCGCCGACCAGGCCACGTGTTTCGATCATGCCCAGGGCCATCTGCCCTGCCACTGGTTTCGCCATTTTTTGTTCCTCCCAAAATTGATGTTTCGCGTATCGTGATTCAGGTCGTCGAGACGCGGTCGATCACCGCGATGATGGCCATGTCCACGGGGGCCGTGGACAACCCGGTCGCCATACGGGCCGCAGACCCGCTGACAACCAGAACCATGTCCCCAACCCCAGCGCCGCAGGTATCGACCGCAACCCGTGCGGGATCGATCAAGCTGCCCTTGCTGTCGACCAGATCCGTCACCAGCAGCTTTGTTCCAACAAGCCTGGCATCCTTGGCAGTTGCCGTGACAGTTCCAGCGACCTTGCCCAAGTGCATCAGAACGCCCTCAGGTAGCGGTTCAGTTCGACCTGGGTGACCTGTTGATTGAAGAATTCCAGCTCTCGCTCCGCCTGTTGCAGCACCAGATCCCACAGCATTTCGTCCATGACATCCCGCAGCCATTCTGATCCGCGCGCCAGTTTGATGGCGGTTGGCAAATCGGTGGGAATTGGATCTCCGATCCCTTCCTCATACCCGTTGCCTGTCGTCGGCTCAGAGGGGGACAGCCCCTGTTCGATCCCGTCGAGCCCGGCGGCAATCTCGGCCGCAAGCAACAGATACGGGTTGGCGTCTGCACCAGCGTCGCGCTTTTCCACCCGCACGGCGCTGTCCGAGCCTTCGATGACCCGGATACCAACTGTCCGGTTGTCATAGCCCCAGCTCGTGTTGATCGGGCAAAATGTATAGGGCTGGCGACGGCGATATCCGTTGACCGTGCCGCTGCCGCAAATCGCCGTCTCGCACATGCGCTGTTGCAGACCTGCGATGAAGGATTTGCCGATGTCATTGATCTTGCCATTGTCGGCAAAGACGTTTTTGCCGTCCTTCCACAGCGAGTAATGCGTATGAAACCCGTTGCCCGATTGATCAAAAAACGGCTTGGGCATGAACGTCGCCAGATAGTCGTGCGCGATGCCCAACTGGCGGATCAGAGATTTGAACAGAACGACACGATCCGCAGCTGCCAGAGCTTCACCATAACGAATATTGACCTCGATCTGGCCGGCTGCATATTCCGGGTTGGACTGTTCGATGGGAATGCCACATTCATTGATCTGCTGACGGATCGGGCCAACGATGTGTTCCATCCGGGCGGCGCGGCCCAGGCCGTAGACCTGGATGCCCGTGTCGCGCGGCTGGCCGGTTTCCGGGTCCAGAAGGTAGAATTCCAGTTCCGTGCCGACATTCACCTCGAACCCCATATCGCGGGCCCGGTCCACCTGCCGCACCAAAGCCTGACGCGGATCGATCGGCACCGGTTTGTGATCCATGCCCTCAGCGCGGCCAAAACAGACGGCCACGCCCGGCTCCCACGGGACGGCGACAGGCTTTGTCATCGGAAAGACATGCATGTCGGGATAACCGTTGTCGAAATTGACGTAAGGCGTATCCCAGACGTCGCAGGTCATATCGATCGCCAGCAGCGCAATCGACAGAGCATTGCCGCTTTTGCAGACATGATCCCAATGGCTGGCCGGAATGCGCTTGCCACGCATGATGCCGTTGAGATCCCCGACACCAAGAATGACGGTATGCGTGCCCTCGGGCAGATCAAACCCCGAACTCATTTGCGCGTGCTCCCTGTTTTTAGCTTTATAATTGCTGTATTCTGTATACAGTATTCACAAAGCCAGTCAGGAAACAAGGAAAATCTGCGCCATGTCCAAAAGCTCGGTTATCGTTGTCGGAGGCGGCATAGTTGGCGTCATGACGGCGCTTACACTGCAACGGCGCGGCGAGACCGTGACACTGATCGACAGGTGGGAACCGGGACATTCCCGTGCATCTTCAACAGATTACAACAGAGTGATCCGTGCCATATCCGGGCGGGACGAGTTCTATACGCGGTGGGCGCGCGAAAGCCGCCTGCGCTGGCTGGAACTGCAGGCCGAAAGCGGCCAGAACCTGATGTACGAATGCGGCGCGTTGATTCTGGCGACTGCGGGACATTGCGATTGGGAAGACGCAACCGCACAGACTTTCGACCGGGTCGGGGTGCCCTACTACAAATTCGGTCAGCAGGATATCGAATCGCGGTTCCCTCAGTTCAAGGTCACCGACATCGAATATGCGTTGTTCGAACCCGAAGCCGGAATGCTGATGGCCCATCGATGCGTTCTGACCGGTTTGGATCTGTTCCGAAAGGCAGGAGGCAAAGTACGGCGCGGTCGCGTCACCACGGATGGGTCGGAACGTCCGATGCTTGACGACAAACCGCTTGAAGCCGATCTGATCATCATGGCGACCGGCCCATGGATGGCCGACATGTTTCCCAGAACGATCAAGCCGATCTCGACCGTGGTTGGCGTCAATGTCCTCTACACCTCGACACCCGACGGGTCGGAAGATTTCGACATGAGCCGAATGCCCTGCTGGATCGATCACGGGCAAGGGTCCTTTGGCCTGCCGTCGTCCGAAGGATCCGGCGTAAAGGCCGCGGTTGTCATCCCGGACAAGATCGATCTGGACAATGATGAACGGCTGATCCGCCAGGAAACGCTGGGCCGCACACGCAGCTATATCCGTCACCGGCTTCCGGGGCTGGAGGGGCAACGGGTTGTGGATTCCAAGTTCAACCAGATCATTCTGACCCCGGATACACATTTCATTGCCGACTGGCACCCCGAGCATGAAAACGTGCTGTTCGCTGGCGGATGCTCTGGCCATTTGTTCAAGCACGCCCCTGTGTTTGCAGAATTTGCGGCGGGTGTCGGGTTGAAGGATTTTGGGACCGCGGATCGGTTCAAGATCGCAGGTCGAAGAAAACTGAGCCCGAAGGAAAGCCCCAGCGGACGCTAACCATCCAAGAGGGCGCAATAAACTCCAGCATTTGGGCACTTGCCCTGGGGAAGACGCGCGCCCGCCCGGATTGCGTCACGGCAGGTTTCGGCCTGAAGGCAATGCCCGCATTTTTCCGCCAGCTCCAACCCCAGTTCCGAGTGCGCGTTCAGATCTTCCTCGGTCAGTCCGAATTGCCCGGCCATGGCAAGTATACGCTCTCGTGCCTGTGGCGCGCCCGATCGCAACATAGCCAGATCCGCGCGGGACAACCCAAGGTCTGAAAGCTCCCTGTCACTCAGGCTTTCATCCCGAGGTGTACTGACAATCCGCGCTATTTTCTGAAAAAAATCTGTGTATCCCGACATCTCGCGGCCTCCTCCACCACGTTATGGATACAGTATACACAGTGTTTCAAGGCCGGAATTGATCAGGATCAAGCGGGCTGTTAGATCTCACGGCCCACCGCTGGCATTGCGAAACAATTCAACCGCCTGCAAGGTGGCCAAATCCCTCGATACATGCGCCGTTTCAAGCGAGGCCAGCCCCTCGTCCGCCTCGCGCGCGGTAAGAAACACGTCGCGCCCGCGCACAAATAATTCACGCAGATGGCTTGCCCGGTATTCGGGATGGAATTGCACGGAACGGGCCGGGAAATCATAATCCAAGGCCCCTACCGGGCAGTGATCCGCCGACCCCGTCACCTGCGCCGAAGGCGGAACACACGTGACCTGATCCTGATGCCAGACAAAGGCGTCAACGCTGGCTCCGCCATAGTCAAAGCCTCGTGCGCCAACGACATTGCCGACCTTGGCCTTCTCGGCCTTGCCCCCATAGACATCCGCCATGATCTGATGGCCAAAGCAGATGCCGAAAACCGGCTTGGCATGGTCCCGGCACATTTCCAGGAAATCGCGAAGGGGCCGCATCCATTCCTTGTCATCATAGACGCCGAATTCGGACCCTCCGACAACAACCCCATCAAAATCCCTGAACTGTGGCAATGGTACGCCATCGACCACATCCACCGTGGAAAATCGGGCTTCAGGCAGATGCGGTTCAAGCCATGCTCGGATCTGCTGAGCCGTCCGCGGCAGACCCTCAAGCAGTGGCAAGGGGTGGAGGGTCAGTTCAAGAAGCGCAATCCTCACCAGTCGAAGGCCCGGTCGATGCCCGCCATCTTGACGCCGGTAAAGGCCGAGGCCTGAAAACTGAGCGCGCGCAGATCTTCGGTTTCCAGATTGTGCACCGAGGATTTGCCGCAGGCCTTGGCAAGCGCCGTGATCTCCATTGTCATCGCGGTCAGATACCGGGCCACGCGCTCTGCACCTGCATGCGGGTTCATACGCGCTTCAAGGTCAGGGTCCTGCGTCGCGATCCCAACCGGGCAGCGGCCCGTATGGCAGTGATGGCACGCCCCCGGCGATGTGCCCAACGCCTTATAATCGTCCAGATATCTCGGAGTGTTGCACCCCAGCGCGACCATCGCGGCGTTCCCGATCATGACCGCGTCCGCCCCAAGTGCCAGACATTTGGCCGCGTCCACACCTGATCGAATACCCCCCGCGGCGACAAGCGAGACCTTGCCGCTCATCCCACACTCATCCAGCGCTTCGCGTGCTGCGCGAATGGCACTCATGGTCGGAATGCCAGTATGATTCAGCAGCAACTCGGGCGAAGCACCGGTGCCGCCTTCGGCCCCGTCAACCACAACCACATCGGCACCGGCCTTTGCGGCCACAGCCACGTCGAACCGGGGCCGTGTCGCCCCCATCTTGATGAAGATCGGCACCTGATAGTTCGTGGCGATCCGCAGTTCCTCGATCTTGACCGCCAGATCGTCTGCCCCAAGAAAATCCGGATGCCGGATAGTGGATCGCTGATCGACCCCTTCCGGCAAAGTGCGCATCTCGCTGACGCGCGGGCTGACTTTCATTCCCAGCAGCAAACCGCCGGTGCCCGGTTTGGCCCCCTGCCCCACAACAATCTCCAAGGCATCGGCCCGGCGCAGGTGATCCAGATCGACTCCATAGCGGGCGGGCGACATCTGGTAGAGCAGGCGCTGGGAGGCTTCGCGCTCCTCTTCCAGCATGCCGCCTTCGCCGGTGCAGGTCATGGTACCCACCTTCGAGGCCCCATAACCAAGCGACGCTTTGGCCGAGGCCGAGAGCGCGCCGAAAGACATCGATGCGATATAGATCGGGATTTTCAGTTCCAGTGGCCGTTCCACCAATCCGCGCCCGCCACCTAGAACTGTCGTCGTATCGCAGCTCTCGCGGTACCCTTCCAGCGGCAGGCGGGTCATTGTCGCCGGGACAAATGTCAAATCGTCGAATGTCGGCAACTGCTTATTGAACGTATTGTAGCCACGCACCTGATACCGCCCAAGCTGCGCCAGTGCGTGAACTTCCGATATCGCTTCGGGTGTCCAGCGGGTCGATCCGCCCTCATCATAGGACGAAGGCACACCGGCCGGCCGACCTTCGACCGCACCCGCATCGCGGAACCTTATTTCTTCCTCGGACGCGACTTCGAACGGATACTCATAGGGTTTACTCAGATCATGAGCCATGCGCTTGCGTCCCTGCTTTCAAAATACCAAAGACGCTGGCCAGAGACCATTTTGCGCCAGTTACGAGAGCTGTCGACCAGCCCCAGAGGATCAAGGATCGCATCGACCTCGGCCACCTCTTCAGCAGTGGGTTCGATCACGTCGACGTCCACGCCCAGACTGTCAACTTCGCCTGCGACCCAAACCTCGCCTTCCCACAGCGCGTCTGCACAGGATTCACCTGCACCGCCCAGCGCAATGATCCGTCCCGCGTGCGCCATGAAACCGGATTGATAGCCGATCCTGCCTTCGACCACGATGTTGCCGCCCTTCATGGCGACGCCCACCCGTGGCCCCGCATCACCTTTGACATGGATGGTGCCGCCAATCATCGCCGCCCCGCAAGACATGCCCGCATAGCCGCCGACAGTGATGTGACCCTTGGCCATCCCCTCGCCCACGGCCCACCCGCAATTGCGTTCGATGGAGATGTTGGCGCCAGTGTTCAAACCGCCGCAATAATATCCCACTGAGCCTTCGAAGGTGATGTCCACATTGTCCGGTAGACCCACGCCCAGATTGTGCCGCGACAGCGTATCGACAACCCGGATCGGCTGTCCTGATGCGCAGGCGGCCATGATATCCCGGTTCACCTCACGAATATGCCGCTTGCCGACTTCGATGACTATTTCATCCATCTGTCTTGCTACCTCGCTCATGCTGCCAGGCTCCGGTTGCCGACACCCCAGATGCCGGTCAGCGAAGGGCCATCATAGTTGATCACGTCGCATTCCTCGGTCATCACGCGACGAACAGCCTGTTCCTCGGTCGCGGCGGCCAGATCCCCATTGCGATTGACCACAACCAGCGGCTTCATCGCGAACCGATCCTTGGCAAAGCCGATCCCGTCCGGCGTTGCGATCATGTATGTAAATACCCCGTCGATAGAGGTAATCGACTTCTTCAGCGCCTGCTCCATCGTCAGGCCAGCTTTCATCTGGTCGCTGACCCAGACCGCAATCAACTCGCTGTCATTCTCGGTCAAAAAGCGATAGCCCTTCCGGCTCAGCTTATCGCGCCATGTAAAATAGTCGGTGATCTGGCCGTTATGCACGATCGCCACATCCGAAAACGGCCGCGCCCAGAACGGGTGCGAAGCGTTGGGCAGGACCGAGCTTTCCGTCGCAAGCCGCGCATGACCCAGACCGTGAGTTCCGATCATGTCACGCACGCCATGTTTTTCGGCAACCGCTTCGGCCCCGCCGATATCCTTGATGATCTCAAGGCTACGGCCACAGGACTGCACTTCGAACCGGTCCGTCAGTTCATCTGCATCCCGCACCCAGGCCTGCAGATCAGCCGGGTCCGAGATTTCCGCCCGGAAGCAATAATGCCGGTTCTCATCAGCTACAATCTTCGGGTCAGACAGAAAGCCAGAGCCGTGATCTTTCAAAACCGCCTCAAACGCTTCCAGGTCAGCATCCTGCCGGGATTTATCAAAACCCATCCCCCGCAAAACGTATCCGGTGTCTCGTGGTGGCCCATAAACTGCAAACCCGGTGCTATCTGCGCCACGGTGTTCCTGCGCTTCCATCAGGTCCACCAGATCCGCCCCGACCTGCCCGGGTGCGGTTAGAATCCTTCCAGCGATACCACACATGAAGTGCTCCCTGTTCAATTGCGTCTGTATACTGTATACAGTACACGAGCAATAGCAAGCCCATTCGCCTTGGCACCAGATGCTTTTTTGAATACAGAATTCACAAAACACGGAAAGAGAGGCTCCGAGTGGCTCTGAAACAGATAAAGACACAGCGCAGACGGCTAGCGGACGAGGTTTATGATCAACTGGTCGAAGCCATAATGAGCCGCGAAATATCTACAGAAGATCGATTGGTTCAGGAGAAACTGGCAGCAGAGCTGAATATCAGCCGCACCCCGGTTCGCGAGGCTCTGATGCGGCTGGAAACCGAAGGGGTTCTGGAAGTCGCCGCAAGCGGTGGATTCCGGCTGGCACGCATGGATCAAACCGAAGTCCGGCAACTGTATCAGGCCCGCGCTGCAATCGAAGGTCAGGCTGCGCGGATTCTCGCGGCCCATGCGGAACGCACGGTTCTGGACGGTCTGCGCGAATTGATTCGACGCGAAGAAAACCTGACCAACCCTACGACACGCGACTATTTCATTGCCAACCGACGCATTCACCGCGCCTTTATGGTCGAAGCGGGAAACAAGTTCCTGCTGGACATGTTCGACATGATCTGGGGCAAGGCCATGGCCTTTCACCTGTTTTCCGCAATTGAAAATGTCGACATCTCAAAATCCCTCGGTGATCATCAGGCGCTTGTTGACGCGATTGAAACCGGAGACGTGACAGAAGCACTGGAAACCTTCACTGCCCATATTCAGGCCGGGTTCGATTTGCAGATCGAGGGGCTGAAAGAAGCGGACAACGGGTGATGCACAAAACCGTTGGCAAGATTGACCGTGCCGGTTCGCCTGCCTGACACCAGCTCATGGTCGCTGACAGTACCATTGGGACAACTGTGCGTTGCTCTGCTTGCTCCATGACAAAATGCTCGTTTTCGTATATTATTGAAATCTCTCATCACAAAGACCCTCCGATTCCATCGGAGTTGATATTTGAACGACACGTTTTTCCACAGGCGGTCCCAAGTCGACTATTCGACCACCTCAGATTCTGGAGAGAGAAATGAGTGCTGACGAAAACGACAATCGCAAAGAACCCGATTACACCGAAAGCGAAAAGACAGATCCGGAATGCCGGTCTGTCGATGACAGGCTGACCGCGATCGAGCAACGTCTCGACCAGTTGATGCGCGTCATGGAACCCGGCCCGGAAGACAGGCTGGAAACCGTCGAACACCGCGTAGACGCGCTTTTGACATCCATCGAATCCTTGGGTCAACTGGGGGATCATTATTCTGGCTTCAATCCTACCTCCACCGGTCCTGCCTTCGGCTTCGTCGACGCCGGCAGCGTTGGCGGTCCGACGCGCCGAACGTTCAGTTGGGCGAAGAATTGTTGCGCGAATTGGTGCAGTATCCGTGCAAGCAGCAAAGGATGCCATCCGAACGCCTGCTGAATGATGAATCCCGTTTGGCGGGGAAACTGTCATAGTCAATGTCTATTTCATCAACGAGGATTGATGCGGCCATACGGTCTATTGCAGGGTCGCTCGTTGTGGCTCCGATCAGAACTGATGCAATCGGGCTGGGAAGCGCTGTCGCTGGAGAGGCGCTGGCGTTGCTGGCGGCAGACAGGTTTCTGGATGACGATCGGGTGCGATCCGCTGCGTCACGTCGCCTTTCGACCATCTGGGCTCGCGACCGAGAACTGCGCGGAGCCCCTGTTTCACTGTTCGATGGCCGAGCCGGTCTTGGGTTGCTCGCCTGTCATACCTTGGACGCCAATCCGAACGATCCTGAAGCGCAACTGGCGCTCGACCGTGCCCTGCGTTCGGTTGCGCAACGCCTTCTCGAAGCTCCGTGGATGGGACATTTCGATCACGTTTCCGGGCTTGCAGGCATATCCGTATTTCTTTGCGAACCGAAATCCCAAACGGCCCGTCTTGGGGGAAAGACGCTGTGTTTGCGTTTGGCAGAGGAGCTTTGGAGGCACTCGGCCCGAACAGAGCGGGGATTGGCGTGGACAGAACCCTTTTCCTCTCCGGAAGACGAGGCTGGTTCCCAGAAGACAACGCGTTACCTCGTCAATATGGGATTGGCCCACGGTTCACCCGGTGCCGTTCTGGCTCTGGCCCGTTTGGGTCGGCGGCACGCGTTCACGCCACGACACATCGAAGACCTCAAAGACGCGGTCCTGTTCCTTCTTTCGCATCGGGGCGCGTTTTCGGACAGCGGTCTGTCATCCTGCTTCCCCTGCATGTCTGCGCTCAGCCACGCGTGGGAAGTACCGTCACGTTTTGCGTGGTGTTACGGCGATCTTGGGATCATCTATACCGCACTCGCGGCGGCCGCGCTGATTGGGATGGAAGACGAAATACACGACATCACATCACGGGTTCTGACATCTTGCGTTGCCAGACCTCTCAGCGAGACGGGCATCAATGACGGAGGGCTATGTCATGGCGATGCCGGAATTGTGGTGATGGCCCTCGCTATTCGGTCTCTCAATCCCGAAGCAGACGTCGATTCCCTGATCGAAAAGCACGCCGAACGGCTTCTGAACCTCGTGGAACGCGAATTGAGCCCGGACGGGCTTCCCGCGATCGGCGCAGGCTGGAAAACGTTTCAATCGACGGACCTTCTGACCGGGTCTAGTGGCGTTTTGTTGGCACTGCTTGCCTTAAGCGACGCAGGTTATCTCAGCTACCTGAAGTTCATGGGGCTGGATGTCGAGGAGCCTAATCATTGTCATTCTCAACCGAAACTGCCCAGCTCTCGTCCCTTTCTCGGAATCCGTGTTTGTTTGCGTTCGCCGCAGCATGATCTTAGCGGAGTAACTAAAAGCACGGGAAAAAAGGATCTGGAAAAGCGTGCTTCAGAGTTACTTCACGATCAGGCCTTTGCCTTGTCGCTATTCATTGCGCGACCCGGTTTCTTCTCGATGGTCATGCGCGATTTCGAAAAAGACGAACGCCTCTCACCTGCAGTTCTCGGCACCTTGTTTCGGTTTATTTACAGAATGTGTTTTCGCCCAACGCCGTTCGGTGCATTCGCAGCAGTGGGCGCGGCAATACCTGTTGCAGGCAAGGACATCGTCACCGTGGCAGACCACCATCTGGACATAGATCTGGACTGTGGATTTTTGGCACATATTGCCGCCGGAACCGCCGAGACGCAAAGCACGAGGGTGCGATGCAATCCATCGGCCTGGTGGGAACAAGACGTTCTGCACTGGATAACCAACGGTGATCTCGACGGGCCCTGGAACCACGAACAGATCATTGCAGCGGCGGATTCCGATCTGGCAGAGTTCATCTTTGACGTCGATTCTGTCACGGTTTCCGATCTGGAAACGGCCCTCAAGGATCGCCCTTTCAAATCTGCTGTGACGATCTCGGATCTCTGTCGGTCCGAGGCTCTGATGCCACAGAGAGATCCAATACTTCTGGGACATGACGCAACCGCCAGAACGCTGAAGCGGCTGGAAAGAGATATGACCGCCCCACAAAAGAGAAGCTTGTTGGAGATCGGGACTGCTCTTGATACCGCACGTGAAAACACTTCAATGATCGCGTTAAAGCAACTGGGGCGAACAGCGGGCTCTCTTGCGCCGGGTTGGACGGGTGATTTTCTTCATGTCGATGCGCATTGCGTCGACACGTTGGAAACACCACTGCGCGCGGAGCAAGCGCTGGCCAGCGCGTGGAACATATTGGAAAAGGTTGGCTTTCGCGTGCCGAAGCCGAACCGTTTTCTGGAATTTGAACGGCGGTTCCTCGACCGGTACGGCGACCGCGCTGTATTGCTCGGCCAGGCCGTGGACGCCGATAGCGGGCTTGCATATCTCGGCATGCCGCTGCGATTGGATTTCGTTACAGGTACGGGATCGTCAAGTGATGCCCTCAGGCACAAACATCAGGATTTTCCGCTGGAAACCGATTGGGAGGCGCGCGAATGGGGGCTTTCCGCGCAGGATATCGAGATCCTGCATGCCCACAACACAGGTCAGGCCCCTCTCGCCATCCAGGATGGCGTTCTTTTGGGCAAGGTAGGGCGCAGTTCCGGGCACAAGCCAGTCTGGACAGCTTATCCCGAGGGAATTTTTCCGGGCGGGCCAAAGGCGATTTTCGGCCGTTTCTCAAGACGAAATCAGTTGATCGCAGACGCGTTGATGCAACACAGCCCCACGCGTGAAAAGGATTCGACAATTGTCGAAGCAGACATCCTGTGTGCCACCGACCCCCGGTCATCCAACATCCTGCGACGCGCCAGCCTTTCCCGGTATGCAATCGAAATTCTGGGCGACAGCGGTTTGCCGCCGGAAAGGAGGATACCGCTTCACGATCTGTGGATCCGTCACGATGGCAGTCGGTTCCGACTTTTCTGGGGCCGCCAAAGCGTCGAGGTCAGTCCACAGCTGCATGCTGCCCACCAAAGCCCTCCCGGGGCTCCGGCGGTCTATCTTCTGCTCATCGACATCGCGATGCACATGAGGCAACCGACGGTGATCTGGTCATGGCAATCGCAAAGCAATCGAAACCGTTTGCCCAGGGTCTCAGCTGGAAATGTGATCCTTGCTCCGGAGCGGTGGCGGCTTTGTGTTCCGACAGAGGTGATCAGATCGGGCAAAGAGGAAAGCTGGCTGGAAACAACGCGGCAAAAACTGGAGCTGCCGCGATACATAGTCCCCACAGATGAGGCCAGTGACATGGCCACGCCATGGGATCTGGACAACCCCTTTTCCACTGCGAACCTGATCAAGACGTTGAAAAAAGGGCCGCTTTCGATCTGCGAGTACCTTCCAACGCCAGAGGATTGGTGGATCGACTCACCGCATGGTCGATTGGCCTCTGAACTGGTTTTTGCCCCTGCAAAGCCAGTTGATACACCTTATGTCGAATACGATGCCAACCCGGCCGCATGGCAACCGCGGGGACACGGCGCTGACGAGGCCGGAACATGGTTGTATCTGCGGCTTTTCGGGGATGCCATGAAGCTGGAACAGTTCCTGAAACTGCAATCTAACAGGTTGGCGCTGTGGCAGAAACGCAACCTTATCGAGAATTGGTTCTTCGTTAGATACGCAGACCCAGAGCTTGAACTGCGCCTCCGCCTCAAGTTCCTAAGCGACCATGACAGAGTTCTGAGGAACCGGGTGCTTGTTCACTTGCAGAAAACAGCCGGAGGATTGGTAGACAGGTTTCTTGTTGATGAGTACCTGCCTGAAACGGCGCGATACGGCGGAGAACTGGGGCTCGGCGCCTGCGAGAGAATATTCGGCGCCGACTCGATCGCTGCGCTTCACGTGCTCAACGATCCAGAGATCAGTCGATCCCGGCGATGGATGGCGTCAGTCGCTAGTATTGATGCCCTGTTTGAAGATCTCGAACTCCCAACAGGGGTTCGGCTGGCGATCTCAGAGCGGTGCTCGGAAAACTACGGCGGCGGCCCGGCGTCGTGCCGAACGGCACGTCGGGCCACGGGTAAGGAATGGAAGAGTGCCTGCGTTGTGCTGAATGAACTGGGTGTGGGAAAGGGCATTCATTCGCGACCATCTCGCTGGAATGCACGTGCAGCCAGGTTTCATCCGGATCTCAGATGCCTCCAACGAGAAGAACAGGATGGCCGGCTGGGCAGCAGTTTGGCCGACATTCTGGGAAGCCTCGCTCATATGTCCGTCAACCGGATCCTCCACTGGGGAACTGCCGCAGAAGAGGCGGTTATCCACGAAGCGCTGTGTCGACATTATCGAACCAAATTGAACCACGGCTCGATATCGTCCTAGGCGGCATGCTCATGGCAGCAGAATGGAACCTGAACCGTCCTTCCGAAGCATGGGCTGTCCACAAATACCACCTGCCCACGAATGAAGCACCCGGCGCACGGGTCAAGGAAACGTGGATCACTGCGCTTTTGACTGGCAGCGGGACACCTCGGAACCTGCATCACACCTTTACAGCACGCGGCGTTTTGGGACCTGTCGGCTTACCGCATAACCTGCGAGGGCCGAAAGCGACTTTGCCACGCCGCCCTGTGGCAAGAAGCTTAGTGCCGCTATTGCCTGATCGCGGTATTTTTCAGGCAATTGCTGCCTTTTGATATGGCGCGTGGTCCGGGAAATCTCTGCCAAAAACCGCGCGGGGTCGCGGTGACTGATGAAAGCACGGGCTGCCGCGCCCCCTTTTTGCCCCTGGGCCGCCTTGAGAAAGGGCACGCTGAATAGGCCGCTGGAAAGGTCTGACGCAAATGGTGTGCTGCCCGAAGGGCGGTCCAGGGCAAGTTCATCCTCAGTCAACAGGTAAGCCAGACCAAGGTTCTCGCCATAGTCGCAGAGGGCGTTCAAAAGATCGTTTTTTTCTGCAAGCATCGCGCCGAGTTCGCAGGGCAGTCTGAAGAATGCAGCCATACATTGCCGCATTTGCGCGATGCGCATTTCGACCGTCAGATCCGGTTGCCATGCGGTCCGAAGCTCGGACACTCGGCCTTCACACGCCGAGGCCATGGCACTCAGAATTGCTGGAAACAGATCCGGGCAGTCCCGTGCGCCGACTTCGTGCGCTTTCGCCAACAAGTAGTCGCCTGTGAGTATCCCAAGCTTGTCGCCCCAGTTGGCTGTGGCGTCGGCTGTTACAGCGGCAGCCTCGATTCCTCGTATGCCGCTTTGGGCAAGAAATCCAAGATACGCAAGCTCCAGTGCCGTGGCCGCGGCCCGACGTCTTTTTGCCTCAACATCACCCAGATAGGACGTCAGCAAAAGCAACAGCGAAGGTCGGAACGCAACCATGTCAGCCCGCTTGCCCGCGAAGGACATGCGCGTCAGAAACGGCCAATCGGTGCGCACGATGCGATTGAGGCGCGCACCGACATCACGCAGGTCGTCACCCAGCGGCATATCAGGCACACGCACAAGTGGCGATACATCGTCCAACATGGCGCTTTCCACATCATTGCCTGTGCCTTCAGGTACCAAAACGGCACGGCGCAGCATATTGTGGACCGGCTTTTCGCTTTCGAACGTATCGTCCAGCACGCGCCAAATGAATTCGTATCGGCGGCTTGCGCGGTTCCCGAGCGTGAAGTACCCGGCAAAGCGATCACCCAGCAGAAGCGCATAATCATCCGCCGCCACCCAGGGGCCTGCCCCTGTGCGGAGGCACCGATCAGTAGTTTGAGCCGCAAGCGCACCGGATTCCAGCGCAAAGCTGATTCCTTCGCCTGTAAACGGGCTGATAAGACCTGCGGCGTCACCAACCAGCAACAGACCCGAATTGGCGGCACGTTCTGGTGCGAAATCGAACCTCAGCGGTGCCCCCAAGGTCGTGCCGGACAACTGAATGCCCGAGTACTCTGGATAATCCTTTCGAAGCACGTCCAGAAATTGATCGAAAAGTGTCCTGACATTGGTGTCAAACGCCCGACAGAACAGTCCGACACCGACATTTGCAGTTCCCTTCCCCGTTGGGAACGCCCAGCCATAGGACGGCAACAGGTACCGGTCCGTAACATCAGTCAACGGCAGCACTATTTCGAGCAGTGGCGGAGTGTCACCGCAGCCGTCGACATAGCCGCGAAGTGCCGTGCCATAGCCCTGTTCGGGTGTTTCCCGCAATCCCGCAGCTTTCGCCAATCGAGACGCGGCCCCGTCTGCGGCGATGACCATGTACCCGGTCAGAACCACTGTCGTACCATCCTGCATGTACGCGCTGACGCCTGTGACAGTCCCGCTTTCATCCGTCACCAGATCGTCGGCGCGGCATTTCGGCATGAAAGCCGCACCTTCCGCACGGGCCTGACGCAAAAGACAGTCATCCAGTATCAAACGAGGCACAACCAGCCCGTAGTCGTCTTCGCCCTCGTATCGAAAATCCCGGTGGCCTCTGTTGCGCATATGGACGCGCACACCTTCGACCTCCTGTTGATCGGTAAGCGCGGACAGAATGCCGAGGCGTTTCAACTGAGAGATGCCGGACCGGGTGATGCCGTCTCCACAGCTTTTGTCCCGAGGGAAATCCTCACGGTCGATCAGAATGACCTTTCGACCTCTTCGCGCCAGTTCGATGGCGGCGGTGCTGCCGCCGGGCCCCGCACCGACAATGATGGCGTCCCATGTCTCGGCCGCGGCCTCCGCAGGTGTCGCAAGCGGCAGATCGTCGGCAAGAGAGCCATAACCGTCCATGTCAGGCCCTCCTTTCGACAGAGAGCCAGGCGAGGTTTACCAGCGAATCGCGCAGCACATGATCTTCAAGCCCCGAGATGACCTGTACGGCTGCCTCGGATTTGTCCCGCGCCAGCTTTTCGGTAGCTTCGACCGCGCCCGAATTGCGAATGATCTCGACAGCACGCGAAATGTCCGCATCTTGCATGTCGGCCAGCCTCAACCTGGCCCGCAATTCATCGGAGGCCTGACCGTTCTGGCCCAGGCACAGGAGCACCGGCATCGTATAGGCGCCTTCGCGCAGATCAGAGGTGGACCCTTTCCCAAGCTCCGCGCTGCTTGCAATGTAGTCCAGAACATCGTCACGAAGCTGAAACGCAAGGCCGAGGCACTTTGAATACGTGATCAGTGAATCTCGATCCTGTTCACTTACGTCAGCCAGCATCGCCCCCAGCGATGCTGCGAGGACAAACAGTTCGGCCGTCTTGCCCTCAAGCATTTCAAGATGCTCTTCAATGGTCCAATCGGCGTTGTAGGCGTTTTCTGCTTCGCGCAACTGCCCAAGACACAGCGCGGCACAGTGTTTACCGGCCAGCTCAGAGGCTTTGGGGCTGACGGAATCCAACAAGGTGATTGCACGGGCCAGAATAAACGTTCCGGCGAAGCTGGCGATGGGCGAAGACCAGCGACGATTCACGCTTTCCGCTCCACGCCGAAGTTCGGCCCGGTCCATGACGTCGTCATGATAGAGCGACGCCACATGGATCATTTCAACGGCCGCCGCCGCCTGAACTGCGCGTTTGCGTCCTTCTTTGTCGGTGAGGCTTCGCGCTGTAAGCAGCAGAAGAATTGGTCGCAACCGTTTTCCGCCGGCCCCGATAAGCCAGTGTGCAATCTCTTCGAACCCAGGCTGGTCCGAGGCGACGGCATCCAACATTGATGCTTCAACTTGGGGTATCGTGGCCCGGACCTGTTCGTCTTGCAACCAGTCAGACATCCGCAATCTTGCGGAACTGCGCCAGCGTCTTCTGCAAACGCTTCGACCTGAGCGCCGCTTCGGAGTTCCTGATGAAACTGTCGTAGCCCTCGTGCAATGCTGCGGACTCGGCGCGAACAACAATCTCACCACGGTGGAAGGCGTCCATTACGGTCATCCGGCCTTCGGAAATAGCTACAAGAGCTTCCGGTGAGATCGCGCCGACGCCCCGGCCCTTCCCTTTGCGCTTTTGGTTCGGGTTGATATGAACTTCGCCGCTCATGACCGAGACCTCGACCGACCCCATACCAAAAACACCGACCGTTGCACTGGCCCCCTCGTACTGCTTGACCAGTTCAGCATATTCCTTCTTGGCGTCCGCCTTGAAACCCGCCAAAGCATCTTCGGCCAGTTTTTCAACTGCCTTTGCACCCTCTTCCGGCTGCATCCGCTGTTCATAGTCTGCCACGTTCGTATCCTCCGTTCCAAATTTTCCAAATCAGACCGAGCCGACAGCTGCTCGAGCGTCCACACGCCCGGCACCTTGCTGCGTGGTCGGCGCGCCAATGTCGACGGCGGTAGCCATGAGTACTGCCTTGATGTCAGCTGGCAGCAGTGTCGGGTTTTGTTGCAGCATCAGTGCCGCGACCCCGGCGACATGAGGACACGCCATGGAAGTGCCGCTGGCTTCTAGATGAAGCGGATCGATTACAGTCGCGCCGCCATTCATGTCATTGCCGGTCGCCGATCGCGACGCAACGATATCCACGCCAGGGGCGGTGACATCCGGTTTGTCGCGCCCATCCGGCGTTGGTCCGGGACTGGAGAAGCCGGCCATGTTGTCACTGTCATCGCTTGCGCCGACGGTAATCACGGTCCGCGCAATACCCGGACAGCGAATGCGCGTGTCATAGGTGCCGCAACTGTCATTGCCCTCGTTGCCTGCGGCCACCACGAAGGTCACGCCGGCTGTCGAAGCCGCGTCCGCGGCGACACATAAAACGCATGTCCCGTCTGGATCGACCCAATTCCCGTTTCTATGGGTGAAGCCCCAGGAGTTTGAAAGTACATCCATTCCGTCCGCGACGGCCTGCTGGATTGCCGACACGCAGTTGGGGGCGTTCCCACTGCCGAATTGGTTCAAAAGCTTGTAATCGTGAATGACCGCCCCTGTAGCGACGCCCCGGAAGGTCGCGCCATTGCTGGCAACAACGCCCGCGCAATGGGTCCCGTGCCCGTTCAGGTCGCCCAACCCCTCGCCGGTAAAATCCTGTTGTGTGCCGAAGTTCGCAGCAAGCTCAGGGTGTGTCTGGTCCACGCCGGTGTCCAGAACTGCGACGTCCACTTCGGCACCGGTGATCCCGCTGGCTTCAACGGCATCGGCATTGATAAGCGGATGGCTGTTATCCAGATCAATCAGGATTTGATTCTTGCAATGAGCCACCTTCAGAACATCGGCGCGCCCGGCAATGTCAGTCAGGCGCTGGTCATCGGCCCAGACCACCAGGCTGTGGTTCAGCCAAAAGGTCTGCTCGACCTCGATTTCACGCTCGCCAAAGCTCTTGGCAATCTGTCCCACCACGTCTTCGCCATGGCGGCGGTGTTGCATGATCAAACGACGACGCTGACGCCTGTCGAACGCGCGTGGTGCGCGATCAGGTGATGTCCTGCCGCTGCGCAGCAAGACCAGCACACGATGCCGGGGAAGCTGGGCCGTTTCTGTATGGCCAAGCAAAGCGTTCAGGTGCGCTTCCTTTCTGTTGGCCAAGAGGTCGCGCAGAACAATGCTGTCCATTTTGGAGATGGACTCGCTGCCAAACTCGGCACGAAGCTTCTCGATTTCGCGACGTTCCGCTCTCTCGAAGCGATCAACGTGATCCTGGCTTAACTTGGACATTTTGTGCTCCTTTGGATCATGGTCTAATTGGGTTTTCAGGAATGGCCTGACGCTCGGTGGAATGGGTGATCATCACAACAGAGGTATCATTGGCGATTGTCGCAATGGCTCCGGGCGACAGCTCAACTGCGATACTGTCAACAAGCCAGAGTTCCCTGACTCCGGTGCCGCCCAGGTTTTCAAGCGTATTAACCAGAGACTGTGTGCGCCGGCGGAAGTAATCTTCGCGCGCCTTTGTTTCAGCACGCCGAAAAACAGGCGCATCGCGACCCGCGTCAGGAGCCAGACGCAAGATGACTTGTACCGCATCCTGATCATCACTGTCTGTTACGGCCTGCGCCAATTTGGATTGAAGCTGAGTGTCCAGCTTGCCCCACGCAGTCTCGGACAATCCAAACGGACGGTTGCTGTTGGTTCCGGTCACGGTGTTATCCTCCTCGATCGCCGCCACGCTGAACATAGCCGGGGCGACGGCGCGGTCGAAACGCGGATTCACGATGATGCCGGGCCCCGGTACAGGCTCTGCCGAAGGCGTGCTGCGGGGTTGTTCCGGCCGGAAGCACAGCTCGATCAACGCTCCTTCCTGCGCCCGCATGACGAGGGTCACTATCCCGCTCGCCTGAACCTCTATGACCTGTACACCCTGCTGCTGCGTTCCTGTCTGCGTCATCAGGACGTTGCCGTCCGCATCAAGTGCAATAATCGTTATCGGCTTTCCGCCACCAAAGCTCACCTTGAAGCGGGCCCAGTCAGCGACGACCGGCAGATGGGCAAAGACACCGGCGATGGAAAGCAACAGTTTGGGTGTGCCTTGCGGCTGAAAACCGCCAATGATCTGAAGAATGCTGCCCTTGGCTGGCAAGAACCGTACACCGCCGACATTCAAAACAGGATGGCGGGAAGGCACTTTATGGCCGCGGAAATCAATGCAACGTTCACGCGGAGGAATTTCCGGATCGGGTTTAGGCTGGTCCGGGCAATGCGGTTGAATCGCGATGAACGCACAATCATCAATGCATCCAAGCACATCGTTGCGCGGATCATCTCCGCTGAATTCCAGGAATACCGTTACGGCTTCGGCTTCCGCCGTCACACGACCCCGCAATTGCCGCCAGGCACCGTCCAGGTCGTCGGTCCACCATTCCACCCAGGGCGCTCGCGGATCGTCACCACCGCGCGGGTCCAACCCAAGAGCATAGCCGCCAGCACTGCGGGCTTCTGTTGTGAACCAACATGAGAACTCATAGTCCCACCCCGGGTTTGTGCCCAGTGATTGCCAGATACCGACGCGAAGGCCGCGTTGCGCGATGACCCGTTGGGACCTGTCACCGGTTCGGACGATGCAACCTTCGCAGTCAAAGGCATCGGCAGGGATCGGGGCCAATATCGGAACGGGATTGCCCTTACCAGCGTGGAAGGCAGCCAAATCGGTCAGCCATGCATAAGGAGTCCAGAAACGGCCAACATTTCCCGCTGGCAGAGAACGGAACCCGTCTTCAAAGCCGGAGTTCAACAAATGCACGACGCGGACGGTCAGCTCGTCCTGACCAAAGTCGCCGTCGTCATCCATGACCGTACAGATGGCCCGGAAATCACCACACCTGTTATAGACATGCGTGGCGGTCGCTGTGCCTTCGGCCGCTGGCGGTTCGTTCGTTTCCTCGATCAAGGCCGTGCGGGGTTCACTGCAATCGCCGAAATCCCACTTGGCTGTATGCGTGTCGCACCAGCCGGGATCCCGGAAATCAGCGACAAGCGTGATCGGTGTGCAGACATATGCAAAGAGATCCGGGCCAGCTTCGACCTCGGGCGGAACATTGGTGACGGTGACACGCAAGGTGTCGATGGCCTCGCCACCATTGACGTCGCGAATGCGCACCGTGACAGTATATTCACCATTGTCGCACCAGGCATGGGTCACGGTCGAGGTACCTGTCGCCTCGGGAGGTGTGTTTGTTTCAGAAATCACACCAGGTTTGGGCGCGTGGTGATCACCGAAATACCACATGGATTCGTGCGTGTCGGGGTATTCGACATCTCTGAACCGCGCAATCAGCGTGACCTCTTCGCCTTCTTGCACCGTCAGATCAGGTCCGGCATCCGCTGTCGGCGGCACGTTTTCGACGGTAACAAGCGAGAAACTGCGACTGCGCGCGCCGCCCGGTTGGTTGATCGTCAGCGCGTGTTTCGCGGTGTAGACACCACTTGCCGCATAGACATGCTGGATCGAAGGCAAAACTGCGGCCGGAGTTCCGTCACCCGGCAACCATTCGTAGCCTGCGTCAGGGTGTTCATTCACAGCCGAGAGCGACATGGAGGACGCCGCAGCACCCGACCGTGCCCCTCCCGAATCCGCCGGGACGACATCCGTGGCCTCACAACTGCTTATAACAGTGAAATCTCCCGCGATTTCAAGGCCGTCCGTATCAATGACGATCGGGTCCGAAAAAACCGCCTCGACCCGTCCGATCCTGGCAAGGTTTTCCGGCCAGCCGGTGATGCCCGTAACCGTATTCGTAACTTCATCAGACAGGATTTCGCTGCCCATGCTTTCGGCAATACCGCGAACGACAAGTGCCACGATCACAACAACCAGTGCGCCCAGAATTCCGAAAGCTCCGAACGACAAAATCGCGGCGATTGCCGTCAGCACCCAAAGCAGCACGGACTCTTCGGGATCGACATCGCTGTCGATTTCAAAGTGA
This sequence comes from Ruegeria sp. CDSA141, assembly GCF_059612005.1. Lineage (NCBI taxonomy): Bacteria > Pseudomonadati > Pseudomonadota > Alphaproteobacteria > Rhodobacterales > Roseobacteraceae > Ruegeria > Ruegeria sp. CDSA141. The sequence goes on along the minus strand of NZ_JBXWPT010000010.1, from coordinate 111,021 downwards.
TCCATTTGCTGCCCGCCGTCTGGGCCCAGCGAACCGTTCGGCTGCCAGCGCAAACCGACGTCGTTGAAAAAGTCGGCGTCCACATCAATGCTGCCCAGGATCGCGTCTACAACAGTCACTTTGCCCGATATTCTGATCGCCCCTGCCCTGAGGCTCACGTCCAGATCAGTCAGCCGGACTTCGCGCCCGTCAGGCGTAAACGTCTTCGGAAGGTCATCATCCGACAACTCGGCTTCAATGCGAGCAGCTTCAATCGACGCTTCGACCTGGGCCGCGCTGATGGCAATTGCAAAATCCCTGTCAGCCGGAATGAAATTGGCAAGCCCGCCTACGTCACCGCCACCATCATCGTTCAAGGCGATGGCCAGAAACTCGTTTGTCACTCCGACGGTGATGCTGTCGACCTGAAACTGTTCGTCCGTTGCCTCCGGCCCCCAGATGTAAACGAAGTCGCGTGCTTCCAGATCCCGGTGAAAGAAGTCGCCGATGAATTCTTCGATTTCGGCTACGGTCGGGGCAGCAATGGAAATCTCGCCCAGGCCACTGGCCAGTTCCTGCCCGCGCGACACCAGTTCGCTGGAAATCTGGGCGTCGAGGTCAATCGCGACCAACGGGATTGCCGCAAGCTGATCGCGGTTATCGATATAGTTGTCACCCTCTGGCCCATACTCCGGACCGGCCGGATTGATCGCGTCCACGGTGACGATGGCCGCATTCAAATCTGTACGGAACTCTGAACCAACCCGGCTGAAAGGTGCCGTAATGTTGATCCGCGTTTCGATCCCCATTGGATCCTGCGGATTGAAAAAGAGCTGTACCGCCGGGCCGACAACAATGTTGAACATCCGCAGATAGACCGGCAGCGAAATTGTTATGTCACCGCCGGACACGGTGGTTTCAATATCGTGCGCCGCGACCGAGTCGTCGTTGAATATTTCGGCATGGACATCCGTCGTCAACGCTCCCAAGGCAAATGGCAGCGCGGTCTCATCGATAACATGGGGGATGGATGGGAAGGCCGGGTCAATCGGTCCACCCGGGCCACCGTTCTCATAGGCTTTGTCCACGAATTCGGTTGCATACAAATCGATGTTGGCGGCAATAGGGTCGCCGCTGGTCAGAGTGGCTGACACCTGATTGCGGGGCATACCGTCCAACAGCCATCCCACATCCTGTCGCCCGGGAATCAGACCAATGGGCGCAGCCGCAGCAAGATCAGCCGTCATCGTCAGCATTTGCGCGGAAGGAACCGGTGGGTTTTCAATCTCGATCTCGATCAAAACACCAAGTTGGATTTCGGCACCGGTGATGTCCGGGCGCAGGCTTGCGTCCAACTGGTCTTCGGGAATCTGAACAGATCCGTCAGCTACGACGAAACCACCAAAGGTTTCACCCGCGGGAACATCCATGAATTCGGGAATGCGGCCTTCATCGCCGGGGTCATCGTCGCATTCTGCAGACTTCCACGCCCCCCGTATGACCTTTCGCAGGACCTCTTCCGAGGCTTCAACGACGACTTCATATCCTCTTGTATTTGCCATCCTGACGTCCTCGGTCTATCGGCGCGACGGAATCGCGCCCGGGTGTCTTCAAGCAGTGCCGGTGACAACGGCGCGGGGCGTGATATTGACAAGCCTGCGTTTTCCGGATCGCACGGCATGATAGAGCGACGCGGGCGCGAAGCGCGGTACCGTTGCATCAAGTTGCCTGTAGGCAAGCAATGGAGAGATGATTTTGTGAGCCTTGTTCAATGATTCCAGCGGGTCGGGAATTTTCGCGGCTCCGATCAGGCTTGGATCCAGCCCGGCGACTGAGTTGCCCTTGGCTTTCACAGAAAACTGACGGGCGATTTCCGATGCCTTGACCCTCGCAATCTTCACTTTGGAAGTGGAAGAACGCACTCTTCGTTTCGGCATGGACAAGGGGGACAGGTCAGGGCGTTTTGAATTTTCCTCGCCCAGTTTCAACTCATCGAAAAGCACCGCTGCTAGGTCGTGTTCCTGCCCGGGGTCAAATTCATGCCCGGCCGCGACGAAAATCTTTTTCCGCAAGCTTTTGCGTTCAACGATCTGTTTCTTGGAAAACCGCGCCCTGTCCTCCAGCTCAAGCCGACCTGAAAGATCCAGATCGAACCCAAGTTCCTCAAGCGCCAACAGCGGGTTAATTAGCGCAGCGCGAGCCAGCTCTGGGGTAACATTCAAACGCGCAGCAATATCGTGCACTGCTGCCTGAACGTCCTGAAACGTAGCCATAGCAGCCTTCCAATTACGAAAAATCGTAACTCATGAACGCTTGGTACTCATAAATGGATAATTTGGGAGTCTGCCTTCACGTTATATTTTTCCAGCGATTCCGTCAATGATCCGGAAGCGCCACAAGGCTGCACTGAACCGATATCGACAGCTGGAGAAAGGGTTCTGATCTGGTGCAAACACTGCTTCATTTGGCAAAATCACCAAAGAGGATTCTCTCGATAATACCTCGGCTGGCTTGAGCTTTTAGGATTGAGTTTTCCAGACAGCGAATTGAATCTAGACACGATTCCACCAAACCCAAATGTGTATGCCATACCGGTTACAACTCTCTTGCTGCCCGAAAGAAGGAAGTTTTATCCGACACGACAGCGATGGCCGACAGGAAGATCTTCGGACACTTATCCCAGCAGGTTGCGGCGTGGCGCCAGCCCTGCCGGCGTCCGAACAAGAACCCGATGCGTACAGCGTTTGCCGCGGCGCTTGTTGTATCGGACGGGTTTATCGCGCGATGTTCAGCCAGGGATGCCGGCCTTTCTTCGGTCGATAACGGCACTGCGGAACCAGCCCGCGTTGTGGAGGCAGGCAGCGTGGTGGCCAATCTTGGTGTTCGACACAATGTACAAGCAGCCAACGGCTCAGCGTCCTCAATCCATCCACAACACCTCGCGCCCCTCTTCCCCCGGACCACATCACCTGCCATAATGGGGGAAACTCAAAAACAAGAGCAGCACCCATGCCCGACGATCTGTTGACGCCAGAAGCGACCACAACTTATGACGCCTCCTCAATTGAGGTGCTCGAAGGTCTGGAACCGGTCCGCAAACGCCCCGGCATGTATATCGGCGGTACCGATGAGCGTGCGCTGCACCATATGGTGGCCGAGATTCTCGACAACTCGATGGACGAAGCGGTGGCAGGCCATGCCAACCGGATCGAGGTTGAGCTGCATGCGGACTATGCCCTGACCGTTCGCGACAACGGGCGTGGCATTCCGATTGACCCGCACCCCAAGTTTCCTGACAAATCGGCACTTGAGGTGATCCTGTGTACCCTGCACGCGGGCGGCAAGTTCTCGGGCAAGGCCTATCAGACCTCGGGCGGCCTGCACGGCGTGGGCGCGTCCGTAGTGAACGCTCTGTCAGATTCGATGGTCGTTCAGGTTGCCCGCGACAAGACGCTGTATGAACAACGTTTCTCGCGCGGCGTTCCCCTTGGTCCTGTCGAAAAGATCGGCGCGGCCCCAAACCGACGCGGGACCACGGTGACGTTTCATGCCGATCCCGACATCTTTGGCCATCACAAGTTCAAACCCGCCCGCCTGTTCAAATCCATCCGCTCCAAGGCCTACCTGTTCTCAGGCGTAGAAATCCGCTGGAAATCCGCCATCGATGACGGTGAAACCCCGACAGAGGCCAGTTTTCACTTTCCCGGCGGCCTGTCCGATTACCTCAAGGAGACGATGAACGGCTCCTCCACCTATGCTGACCAACCCTTTGCGGGCACCGTGGATTTTCAGGAAAAGTTCAACACCCCCGGCAAGGTCGAATGGGCGATCAACTGGACGCCCTCGCGCGACGGGTTCATCCAGTCCTATTGTAACACCGTCCCCACCCCCGAAGGAGGCACCCATGTGGCCGGGTTCTGGGCTGCTGTTCTCAAGGGCATCAAGGCGTACGGAGAGTTGATCAACAACAAAAAGGCCGCGCAAATCACCCGCGAGGACCTGATCACCGGCGGCTGCGCGCTGGTCTCGTGCTTTATCTCGGAACCGGAATTCGTCGGCCAAACCAAGGACCGCCTCGCCACGGTCGAGGCGCAGCGATTGGTGGAAAACTCGGTCCGCGACCATTTCGACAACTGGCTGGCCGCGGACAATAAATCCGCAGGCGCGATTCTGGACTTCCTTATCCTGAGGTCCGAGGAACGCCTGCGCAGACGGGCCGAGAAGGAAACACAACGCAAGTCCGCCACTAAGAAACTTCGTCTCCCCGGCAAGCTGGTGGACTGTTCTAGTTCAACACGGGACGGCACGGAATTATTCATCGTCGAGGGCGATTCTGCGGGCGGCTCTGCCAAAATGGGCCGGAATCGCAAAACGCAGGCCCTGCTGCCCCTGCGCGGCAAGATCCTGAACGTACTGGGCGCGGCCAGTTCGAAACTGGGCACCAATGCCGAGATCAACGACCTGACGCAGGCGCTGGGTGTGGGGCTTGGCACCAAGTTCAACGTCGACGACCTGCGCTATGACAAGATCATCATCATGACCGACGCGGATGTGGACGGGGCGCATATCGCGGCGCTGCTGATGACGTTCTTCTTCACCCAGATGCGCCCGATGATCGACGCGGGCCACCTGTATCTGGCCTGCCCGCCTTTGTACCGCCTGACCCAGGGCGCCAAACGAGTTTACTGTCTGGACGAGGCCGAGCGGGATGAATGGCTTGAGAAAGGTCTGGGCGGCAAGGGCAAGATCGACGTGTCCCGCTTCAAGGGTCTGGGCGAGATGGACGCCAAGGACCTGAAAGAAACCACGATGGACCCGGCGTCCCGGAAATTGATCCGGGTCACCATCGACGAGGACGAACCCGGCGAGACCGGCGATCTGGTCGAGCGCTTGATGGGGAAGAAACCCGAACTGCGGTTCCAATACATTCAGGAAAACGCGCGGTTTGTGGAGGAGTTGGATGTTTGAGGATTGTCAAGATCGCATAGTGACGAAAAACCGATCTATGTATTTGGGCGATCACGTGCTTCCAACGTCCAACCCAGACCACGGAGCAACATCATTATCGAAGCAACTACCGTCGCAGTAAAAACAAGCGCGAAGACTAGTGTGTAGATATTAGATCCGAACAGCTCAATCTGAACAAGTTGCAACAAAGCGACATAAGGAACTGATACTAATACTATTTCTATTGCCGGCCTAAGGATAGCAGTCATCATGTTCTTATGCTTGGACGAAAGAACGGAAAAAACAGGGTAAACTCGATCAATCGAAGACGCATGCAATCGGTGCATCACGTCAGCTCGGGTAAATGATTTGTTGCTTGAAGGATGCCTGAACAATACTTCCGAAGGACTGTTCGCACGAATGAATGCAAAATATGCATCAGCAGCATCGATCATAAGAACTCTGTTCATGGCATAATTAACGTTGACGATCATCACTATGAACACGACGTACTTTCGAACAAGCGGCTCTTGAACTTTTAAACCAAATAAGGAGATTACTTCCTTATCCACGTGCCCAAAGGAAACCAAAATGGTGAGCGAAACCATCAAGAAAAAGACTCTGTTTGCCGCTCGTGCGTGTAAAGAAACACTGTCAGCTAAGACCTGCGTTCCCTCTGGAAGAAATTTTCTGTCGCTCATTTAGATTTATGTGCTCGCCTACTCTGATACTTCGTTTTTACGATGAACTCTGAAGTTGCCAACCCCAGCAATTTTCACCTTAAAGCGCATGTCAAAATTCATGTCGAGACCGTAAATCTTAGTGCTTGTACCCAAATCTGAGAGAACCACTGCATTTAATCTGACTGCGGTCTCAACCTACAGTTCTGTATGATCTCACTACCCTTGCGCCCATGCGCGTGTTGACCGCTTTCATAAACCCTCGCATCAGCGTTTGGCTATTTGATTGGCGCAGCGAAACAACAGGTGCCTCAAGAAACCACAGGATACTGCAAAACAAACCACTTTAGTTTGCAAATCGGATCAATAACCGGCTTGTTTATGGCCAGCAGACTCGGATTTAACGATTAAGGATTTGCAATGGCCCGCCTTTATGACAGTCGAAAACGTGTTCTCGTAACCGGTGGGGCCGGGTTTTTGGGCTCGCATCTGTGCGACCGGCTTCTGGATCAGGGGCATGAGGTACTGTGCGTCGACAACCTGTTCACCGGCACCAAGCGCAATATCGACCATCTGCACAACAACCCGCGTTTCGAGTTCCTGCGCCACGATGTGACCTTCCCTCTGTTTGTGGAAGTGGACGAGATCTATAACCTCGCCTGTCCGGCCTCGCCCGTGCATTACCAGCACGATCCGGTGCAGACGACCAAGACCAGCGTGCATGGTGCGATCAACATGTTGGGGCTGGCGAAACGGCTGAAATGCAAGATCTTTCAAGCCTCGACCTCCGAGGTGTATGGCGACCCGACCATTCATCCGCAGACCGAAGACTATTGGGGTAACGTCAACCCGGTTGGTCCGCGATCCTGCTATGACGAGGGCAAGCGCTGCGCCGAGACGCTGTTCTTCGATTACCACCGGCAGATGGGGTTGGAGATCAAGGTGGCCCGCATCTTCAACACTTACGGGCCCAGAATGCACCCTGCCGATGGGCGCGTCGTGTCGAACTTCATCATGCAGGCCCTGACCGGCGAGCCGATCACGATCTTTGGCGACGGCACGCAAACCCGGTCATTCTGTTACGTGGATGATCTAATCGAAGGGTTCATCCGCCTGATGGAGACCGGCCCAGACGTCACCGGACCGGTTAATCTGGGCAATCCCAACGAATTCTCGATGAACGAACTGGCCCGCGAAGTGCTGGCCCTTGTGGGGGCCGAAACCCCCGTCAGTTTCAAGCAATTGCCAGAGGATGACCCGAAACAGCGTCAGCCCGATATCACTCTGGCGCGGACCCTTCTGGGCTGGGAACCCAGAGTGCAGCTGAAAGAAGGGCTGAACGCAACCATCCGGTATTTCCGCGAGCTTCAGGCCGAAGTCGAGACCTAGGGTCAACGCCCGGTTTTGGAACCGGGCACGACCAAAGCCCCTGACCTGCCCCGGCGCTTGAAGAACCTTCGCAAGGCGTCGCCTTACTCGAAATCTGCCTGATCTAGCAGCGTATAGGTGAACTTGTTGCCAAACGCATCGCGCCCGGCTTCGCATTTCAGCAGAAACTCGGCAAAGTGACGCTGATCCGCGAATACCTGACACCCGGCGGAATAGATCGTATTCGCAGTGTCATCATCACCGTTGTTTGGCCCCTTGTGCAGATTTATGCCAAACATCCCACTTTGAGGATTTTCAAGGTTCAGGTTCCCATCCTCGTTGTTGTCCCGAAACACGGTAACGTTTCCCAGCCTTTGACACAGCGCTTTGTGGCCTCCGGGCCGGCCTCTTTTATGAATATCGATCTTGTAGCAGGACCGGTATTGCCCCGGCGCCAGAATGGCCGTCCCATCCGGGTTTATCGGGTTCTTCAGGTAGTGATCGCTTGGATCGGCGGTCATCGGGTAATAGGCAATATCCCAAACGCCAAGAAACCGGTGGAACACCGTCATGACATCATCGAATTTCTTGGGTGAAACAGGGTGGGCGCGAATGCCCACTATGTTCAGGTTCCAATCGACAGTAGGGGTATCGAAAACCACATAATCTTTTTGGGACATGACATCCATAATCGCTTCCACAGAGGGTCTGAACATCTCTCAATTCTCCTAAAACAATGCGTTCATGTTACCACAGAAACGACCGATCGTAAAAATCGCCCCACGGCGTTGCCACTGTGCTTGTCGGATTTTCGTTGCCTAACCCGTTGATCCCGTTCAAACTTGCGGCAACAAAAACAATGATTGAGGTCCGGGCGTCCAAAACCTTTTGATCGACAACAGATTTGCAGGACGGGAGGACGACATGAAAACACTGACTTTTGGGCTGGCCTTAGCCATGCTCGCGACCCAGACGCTGGCGCAACAGACGCTCAGCTTGGCTTCTCCGATCCCGGACGGGGCGGAAACGCGGTTTTGCTATTACAAAGGGCTGGCTTATTCCCCGGATTCCTTCATCGTGATCTTTGGCGACAATACCGTCACAGAAACGATCAACACGCGTGAAGAACGCTTGCTGCGATGTGTGAGCAACGACAAGGGCAACATGCACTGGAAACCACAAAGCACGTTTCAGGTCGGCCGCTAAGCCAGAGATATCACCGCCATCCAGTGCTTTTCAGCCGGATCAGATAGCCATTCCTATCAGGGCGATGCCAACAGCCATGAGTACCGCGGCACCCAGCCGTCGCGCCCAATTGCCTTCCTTGAGGAATATGAACCCGATCAGTGCTGCGAAGATGACCGACGTCTCGCGCAGCGCCGAAACCGCGCCCAATGGTGCGAAGTTCTTGGCATACAGCACCAGACCATAGGCCGTCATCGATACCAGTCCGCCAAGAATACCTGTCATCCATATTTTTGATGGAAGGTCTCTGAGGGCCGCTCGTTTCCGAACGCCTACAAAACCGGCTATGAACAGGTGCAGAAATGCCCCCCAAGCCCAATAGCTTAGCGTATTGCCCGATAGCCGAACCCCGATCCCGTCTACGACCGAATAGATCGAAATGCAGAACCCGGTGCCCAGCGCAAACTGCAGCGTGCTGCGCCCAACGCCCGAGCGCAGCGCTTTCCAGCTACTCAACTGAATGCCAACGGCAATCAGGGCGATCCCACCCCAGGCTTGAAAAGGCAGCACTTCTCCGACCAAGAGCATGGCCCAGAGCGAGACCAGCGCCGGGACAATACCGCGGGCGATGGGATAGACCACACTCAGATCACCATGCTGATAGGCTTTACCCAGCATGAAGTAATAGCCGAAATGCACAACGGTCGAGAGCAGGATGTAGACAAAGCTCTCTGGGCTTGGCAGCGGCAGCAACATCACCATAACCGCCGCAGGCAGGACTTGACCCAAAGCGACCAAACCCAGCATTGTGGTTCGATCCGCCGCTGTCTTGACTATGGCATTCCAAACGGCATGCAACAACGCGGCCGACAAAATGATAGGGATGACGAACAGGGTCACTCCAAAACCTTTCCCGCAGAGAGTTTGCGCAAAAAGGGTCTGTGGCCCTGTTTACTTGGCGCGATGTCTCCAATGGGTGGATTGTTGTCAAGCCTGTTTCAGATCACATGACTGTTTATCCAGGATTCAATTTTTGTGACAGGTTGCTCCCATCCCGGCTCCATGAACAGAAAATGCGCATGGTCTTCAACCAAAAGAAAAGTTCCGCGTTGTCCATACTGATCAGCTAGGGCCCGGCAGGTGTTGGGGTTAACGGCGCGATCTTCCGCGCCAGAGACCACGAGTACCGGACAATCTATCTTGTCGAAGTCGACTTTAATCGCGTGGTGGTCATCAAACATCCAAAAGAACATCTCGAACATAACGCGCCCGCTTTCCGGCCCCAGTTGATCAAATACAACATGCTGCTGCGTTTCAGGCATTTTGTTGAGAGCAAACGGAGCCATCAGGTCGAACTCGACCCGCATGTGCTGTTTCCAAAACGCGCCTCCCTCCATCAATGCTCGTGGCACGGCGCGCTCGTCGTCGGTTTCAGGCAACGTTCCCCAAGGTGCATTCGGATTGACAAGAACAATGGCGCTGGCCAATCCCCGTGCGGCCACCTGCTGCGCGACTACACCCGCAATGGCATGTCCCAGTATGACCGGCTTGGTGTCCAATCCCTGCACAAAAGCCGCAATGTCATCGGTGTAGTCGATGACGCTGGTGTTCGTCAGTTCCGGGTCGGGATCGCTCTTGGGATCACCACCGTGGTGGCGCAGAGCCGGGACATGTACCGTCCAACCCCGATCACGAAAGAAGGAAGCGTAATTCTGCATGCACCATGGTCCAGCAAAAGCCCCGTGGATCAGTACAATTTCATTTGGCATTGACAATCTCCCTCAACGCAAGACCGAGTATGGGCATGTGGCAAGATGTTACAACTGCCCGTGATCCCTGTTGCAGGACGGTTCACAGGTCCTAAGATCGGGCCCATGAGTTTTGTGACCGACAATCAATTGCTCCTGCTGATCCTGTTCTTTGTCATAGGCACAATCGGCACCGCGTTTCTGTTTCGCAAACCGGCGGGGCACCGGGCGTGGAAACTGGCTGATCTGGTATGGGTTGTGCTGGGTGGCATCGGGGCACTTGTTGCTGTTTTGGCCGGGCTTTACACGTCGGACAGTTCGCGACTGGACCGACAAATCGACGTGGCCTATGCCGCGACGCTGGCATTTGACAGAGATGCTGCCCGGTTCCGTCTGCGGTTCTGTGATCCGGCCTTTGACCCGGACACCGCCGTTTTATGTGAAAAAGTTGAATTCCTTTCAGCCTCGACAGCCAGCAACTCGGAACTGCCCCTGTTCATCGCAGTCACGAATGAGGTGGCGCCCTTGCAGGGGCTTCACTTCCTCGTTGGGGGTCAGTCCAAGGACGAAATGGACGAAATACGTGACATGGCCGCCAAGGCCGATGCATTTGACATCGACCAGTTCCTTGTCTTCACTTCACTGGACGAAAGCACGCAGACCGCCATAGACAACATGCGTCGCAAGGTTCCCGCAATTGCGGGCGACTACCTGATACTTGCGCAAAGTTATGACGACCTGATCGCGCAGGTCGGGAAGCTGAAAGAAGAATGGGAATACCTACAGGACAATGCCCATATTCTTGTCCTGCAGATTGTGGCCCTATGCCTTGTCAGTTTTGCGGCACCTTTTCGGCTCGGGAAATCCGTGGTCGAGCTGCGCACCACGTTCAGCGTCGATAAGCCTGCGCCAGAACCTGCGGATCAGCCCCCAGAAAGTAACGAAGAAGAGTCCACAGGTTCCGAGCGCCGCGCCGAAACCAGCCCACCTGCTCATACCGCTCCGCACTCGTAGAGGCGTGGGTCTCCAAAATCGTAATCCGTGGCAGCGCGCGCACCAAAGTCACATCTTCCATCAACGGCTGGTCCGGAAACCCGCCCGCCGTTTGATACTCGTGACGCGGAACCAGCAATCCCTGATCTCCGTAGGGTAAACCCAGCACCCTGCTGCGCAGATTGGCCCAGCCAGCCACCCACGCTGGAGCGACACCGTGCGCGCGGAACGCCAGCCGAAAAGCTGCCGGTTTGCCCGAAGGCAGGTGGGCGCTCACGGTCTCGATCCATCCCTGTTGCAGCACAGTGTCCGCATGAAGGATCAGCAGCCAATCCCCTTTGGCCTCTGCGCACCCTCGGTGTAGCTGACCACCTCGTGATGGCGGGCCGGTCACAACCTTCGCGCCGGCCTCTTCTGCAATATCCAGCGTATGATCGGTTGAGCATGCGTCGCTGACGATCAACTCCCGGATCAATCCGCCATGCAGCCCTTCCATCAGGGCCTCGAGGCAGGCCGGCAATGCGTCAGCGGCATCAAAGGTCGGAATCACAACGGAAATGGGTGCAGGCACGTCTGATAACCTCTGGTCTTGGCATCGGAACTTCCTATATCACGAGGCCTGAGGAAATGACGAGGACCAAGCCATGCCCACCCGCCGCATACTGCGCCTGACCGGCTCGGATACCGATAGCTTCTTGCAGGACCTGATTACCAACGACATTCGGGGGCTGGGCAACGGGCTGGTCTACGCCGCTCTGCTTACACCGCAGGGAAAGTACTTGGCGGATTTCTTCCTGAAACGAGATGGCGATGGCGTTCTTTTGGATGTGGCCGAGCACCTTGCGGATGATCTGGTCAAACGTCTGACGATGTACAAACTGCGTGCAGATGTGGTGATCGAGGGAGCTGATCTGAACCTGCAACGCGGCACCGGGGCCACGCCGAAAAACGCCCTGCCAGATCCCCGCCACCCAAACATGGGCTGGCGCACCTATTCCACCGAACCAGAGGGCGATGACGGATCCGGCTGGGATGCGCTGCGCGTCCGGCACTGCATTCCCGAGTCAGGCATTGAGCTGACTCCGGACAGTTATATCCTGGAATCAGGGTTCGAAACACTGAAGGGCGTGGATTTCAAAAAGGGCTGCTACGTCGGACAGGAAGTGACTGCGCGTATGAAGCACAAAACCGAATTGCGCAAAGGTCTGCGACGCGTCGGCGTTCAGGGCTCTGCTCCAGTAGGGACCGAAATCACGGCAAATGGCAAACCTGTCGGAACTTTGTACACACAGTCAGGCGGGTACGGGATTGCATATCTGCGATTTGATCGCACAAGCGGAGAGATGCAGGCCAGTGACGCCACCGTTCGCCTGGAAGACTAAACCAACCTTGTTGCCTAAACGGCACGTCCGGCACAGCAGCTTGTATCGTAAAGTTTGAACCTGTCGTCCAGCGCTGCCACAGTATAGGCAAACGGGGCAAACCGGATACCTGCATGTTTCGACTTTACTCCGCGATCTGGCGCGCCAGTGCCGGGCGGCAAATCATACTTATCCTGCTGTCCATTGCCATTGCGGGCCTTGCCGCCGTGCCGCTGGAGTTTCAGCGCGACATCGTCAACCACCTGACGTCCGATGATGTCGGGGTCGAGAAACTGATCCAGTTGGGTATTGGCATGATGGCGGTCATCCTGCTGAGCCTGGCATTGAAATGGGTGCTGGGGTTTCGCGCAGGAACCTTGGGCGAAGACATGATACGCCTGATCCGCCAGCGCTTGCTTTGGCGCTCGACTGACCTGAAGGAAACCGGCGAAGACCTTCGCAAAGGCACCATGACCACGGCCATCTCGGCTGAGGCTGAAGAATTGGGAAAATTCGCGGGCGGTGCTTTCTCGGATCCGGTTGTTCAGATCGGAACGCTGATCAGCGTCATCGGCTACATCTCATCCACGCAACCAGGTCTGGGGCTGATTGCGCTTTCAATGATCGTTCCGCAGATCATCATCGTACTGGCCTCGCAGCGCAAAGTGAACACTTTCGTGGCGGAACGCGTTCGCATTCTGCGCGGTGCCACGGACCGGCTTACGACTGAGGATATCGAAGCCGTCGAGCGCGACATCAACACCATGTTCGATGACATTTACGACACGCGGCGGCGGATGTTCCTGTGGAAACTATCGGCAAAGTTCCTGCTGAGCGTGATAAACGGGGCCGGCACCGTCGGCATACTGATGCTGGGTGGCTACCTGGTCCTGCAAGGGAAAACGGATGTCGGCACCGTGGTGGCTGCCACCAGTGGGCTCAGCCGCATTCAGGGGCCCACTGCCTTTCTGATCGCATTCTATCGCCAGGTCAGTGCCAATCGTATCAAATACGAACTGATGCTGGAATTGTTTGGCCCGGATCCAACCCGCTATCGCCATCGACCCAACGCATAAGAAAAGACCGCGCGGCGGGTGCCTGCGCGGTCTGATGCGAAACGTGACGAAACGTCACGCGCGTTCGGAATATTCCATAGTTTCAGTGTTCACGACGATCATTTCGTCCTGACCGACGAAGGGTGGAACCATGACTTTCACGCCATTGTCCAGCACCGCGGGCTTGAACGAGTTCGCCGCAGTTTGACCTTTTACCACCGGCTCGGTCTCGACGATTTTGCAAGTCACTTTCTGCGGCAGCGTCGCGTTCAGCGCCTCGCTTTCGTAGAACTCGACAACAATGGTCATGCCATCTTGCAGAAACGGGCGGCGTTCTCCCAGCAATTCTGCAGGTAATTCAATCTGTTCGTAGGTTTCAGAATCCATGAACACCAGCATCCCGTCGGATTCGTACAGGAACTGCTGATCCTTTTGCTCCAGACGCACGCGTTCGACCTTGTCCGCAGAGCGGAAGCGTTCGTTCAGCTTCGAGCCATTGCGCAGGTTGCGCAGTTCCACCTGTGCAAAAGCCCCGCCCTTGCCCGGCTTTACATGGTCAACCTTGACCGCTGCCCAAAGGCCGTCGTTATGCTCAAGCACATTGCCGGGGCGAATTTCGTTCCCATTTATCTTGGGCATTACATAAATCCTTCACAAACGGTTGATGCATCAGTTGCGGTCCCTATATCTGGCGGGACCACACCTGACAAGACAACGACACCTAGTGCTGCACTTGCAGCAAGCCATGCAAGTGACGCAACGCAACTATGCATTTTAGCTGTATCCGAATCGCACCTAATCGGTCATAAGGACCCTCACGCCGAAAATGCAAGAGCAAGAACAACAAGGAAAACGAGATGAGAGATTTCGTTGACGGCACTGCCTTTAACAATGAGCAAGGCAATCGTGCGCGCAAACTTTTCGCGGCCGTTGTGTTGGCTGCACTTGATGATGCTATCGCCGATGACAAGAAATACGGCAATGGCCCCGAACAAATCGCCCGCTGGGCGCGTTCGCGCGATGGGCGCGAAGTGCTATCCTGCGCAGGAATTGACCCGAACGAACGGGTTGTCAGCGGATTGATGGAATTCGTTGGGCGCGGTGTCCGCACGTCGGTTGCCCTGTCGCGTGAAGAGAGCGAACGCCGCAACGCTGCACAGCAGGCCGAAGCTGCCTGAACCAGGGCGGATTTGGATTGAACAAACGCGCTCTGCCTATCAGAGCGCGTTTTTCTATGCCTGATCGTCAGGCGTGAAGCTGTTGGATCAAAAGAACAACAGCCATTGCCGCACCACCCAGAATTCAGCCGCCAGCATAGTCGCGAACAGGGCTTTGCCCCAAACCGGCAATCCACGCTGCCACAGCAAAACATATGCAGCCAGACAGACAAAGGCTGACACCGGCACCACCCACAAGGCATGATGGTCGCTGTCCCAATAGCTGACAGGGCTGTGGAACACCCAGTCGCTGACAGGCCAGAGCTGTGGCCGTCCGTCGCCCGCATGAAGCAGAAAATCTGTCGCAAGATGCAACAGACCCGCCGCTGCACCGACAGCCAGAACATGCCAACCTCTCCAGACTGCCAGCAGGAATGCCAACCCCCAGAGGATAAAGGAATTGTCTATGGCGAATACGGTCTGCCAGGCCGGGGAAAAGTAGAGCTGCCCAAAGACCACCTGTTCGGGAATGCCCAGAACAAAAAGGGACACGCCCGCCATCACATACAGGGACATGTCCGGCATTAACGCTCCCAGGAGCGCAGCCCAAAGGATACGTCCTTGCGGCGGCCGGGCAAACGCGGCAGCCCCGATCAAAAGATGCGCTGGCGTGTTCATCCGGGGCTTTCCCTTTCGGCTCAAATCAGATCATCTGCGCCCTGACATATAGGAGACAAAACATGGTTCGCGCCATCATGATTCAAGGCACCGGCAGCAATGTCGGAAAATCAGTTCTGGTGGCCGGGCTGGCGCGCGCCTACACGCGTCGGGGGCTTCGGGTCGCGCCGTTCAAACCGCAAAACATGTCGAACAACGCTGCCGTCACCGAAAACGGGGGCGAAATTGGCCGCGCGCAGGCCCTTCAGGCCCGTGCGGCACGGCGGACACCCCACACGGACATGAACCCTATTCTGCTGAAACCTGAAACCGATACCGGCGCGCAGATCATCGTTCAGGGGCAGCGCGCTGGCACGATAAAGGCCGGAGATTACCGCAAGGACAAATCCAAGCTATTGGGAGCAGCGCTGGAAAGCTTTGACAGGCTCTGCGCCGACGCTGATCTGGTTCTGATCGAGGGCGCTGGCAGCCCGGCTGAGACCAACCTGCGCAAGGGTGACATCGCCAATATGGGGTTTGCCTGTGCCGCGGAGATACCAGTGGTTCTGGTCGGGGACATTCATCGGGGCGGGGTGATTGCGCAGATCGTTGGCACTCAGGCCGTGCTGGACGAAGGAGACCGGGCGCAGATCAAGGGTTTTGCGGTCAATCGTTTCAAAGGGGATGTGTCCCTGTTTGACGAAGGGCGCGAAGACATCTCCGCACGCACCGGATGGCCTTGTCTGGGAGTCGTGCCATGGTTTCACGACGCATGGAAACTGCCCGCCGAGGACATGATGGACATCCGTTCCCATACCGGCGGCGTGAGCAAGGTCGTTGTGCCTCAGCTTGAGCGAATGGCGAATTTCGACGATCTCGATCCGTTGTCCGCCGAACCCGGCGTAAGTGTCGAGATCATCCCTGGCGGACGCCCCCTTCCCGGCGACGCCGATCTGGTTCTGCTGCCCGGAAGCAAATCCACAATCGGAGACCTGACCTATTTCCGGGCACAGGGCTGGGATATCGACCTCTATGCCCATGTTCGCCGGGGCGGACATGTCCTGGGGTTGTGCGGTGGCTATCAGATGCTGGGCAAAACCATTTCCGATCCCGATGGCGTGGATGGCCGGCCAGGCAAGATTGATGGATTGGGATTGTTGAACGTCGATACCGTCATGGGCGGCCAGAAACAGGTCATTCTGCGTTCGGCCCATGCCCTGCCCGACCTGGAACCGGTTAGCGGGTACGAAATCCACATGGGTCACACCGACGGCCCGGACCGCGCCCGCGCCTGGCTGGAAGTCGAAGGCAGACCAGAAGGTGCGGCCAGCAGCAACGGCCGGGTCAAAGGCAGCTATCTGCATGGCATTTTCTCGTCAGACGCATTTCGCGCCCGCTACTTGTCAACGCTGGGCGTGACGTCGGACATTGCTTACGAAGACGGTGTAGAGCAGGCGCTGAACGATCTTGCGGATCATCTGGAACGCCACATGAATCTTGACCTGCTGCTAAGTCTGGCTCAGCCATCGCAGCGTGGCTGAATCTTATCCCAGATCTTTCGCGCTCAGCGCGCGAGCGATTTCCCGTCGGACCATCTTGCGCACGTTTCGCGTGATCCGCTCACCCATTGCACCTTGCAGCTCCTGACGTACAACTTCCGCGATCAGGTCGCGCAATGTCTCTTCATCCAAGTCCATTGTCGCGACGTCTTCTGCCACATCAGCGGCAGGATCGGCCTCAACCGGTTGTGCGGATCGGATGAACTCAACGTGTTGGGCCGTATCGGCCTCAGGCCGCGGATCGCCTGCATCTTCTTCGTCAGTCAGAACGATGGACCTTGCGGCGGCAAACTCTTCTTCGACATTCCACGGCAGGGATTGAGTCGGTGTACCCGAATAAGCATCACCGCTGTCGCCATCCGGCTCCCATTGATCCTCGGTTTGCGCGATTGCCGCTTCCAGTGCTTCGATTTTGGCGCTCAGACTGATCGCAGGGTCATCAGATGAGCCGGATTTTGCAGCTTTTGCCTCCACCTCGTCATCCGAAGTGTTGGCCGGATCCCCTGCCCTGACAATGTCGCAGGTGCGCAGCAGCATCGGCTTGGCCGAGTCGGCAACATCAGGGGTCGGCTTGGCTGATATGACCTCGGGCTGAGCGGGTTTGCTGATGCGGAGCGCGTCCGTCAACACCAGACGCCCCGGCTTACGCGTTGCACCCTGTTGATCCGGGGCGGGTTTACCACGACTATCTTCACTGACCAGACGTTTGACCGAAGACAGAACGTCTTCGATCCCTGCTTTCACGACATTATCAGACATTGTTCTCTACCGCTCTATCGTTGGATCGAGTGTAGCCAAACAATCCGAGCCCTACAACAAATAGTATTGCCGGTTAGTCCCGACGCAACGCTTTGAGGACTCGATCCAGATCCTTGCTCTGTTTGCTGACACGCGCGGGGGCTTTTTTGACCAGATTGTAGTACAAAGTCGGATCATAGATCTGAACCGCCAACCCCAGACGTTCTGCCGTCAAAAGACCTTGCGCCTGCAATAGCTGATATGCTGCTCGGGATCGTTCCGTGCGGGATGCCACTTCTGCCAACTGCGCGTCCAGCAAATCCTGCTGAGCATTCAACACATCCAACGTAGTCCGGGCGCCTAAGGTCGCTTCTTCCCGGATGCCGTCAAATGCGACTTGCGAGGCGCGAACCCGTTCCGTAGATGCCCTGAGGCTGGCACTGGCCGCCTGAAAAGCCGCATACCGGTCCGTTACACCCTGCGTGATGTTCTTCTGTACATTGAGTAGGTTCGCACGAGACGCATCCCGGTTTGCCATAGCGCGCCGCACATTGGCGGCCAACCGGCCACCGGCGTAAATCGGCTGTGTAAAGTCCAGCGAAACGGTTGCGTCATTTACATAGTCGTTGTTGTCATAGCTTTCCCGCACGCCCGCATCGGCGTTCAAGCTGACATTCGGCCCAAGGTTGGCCCGCTGTTGCTGCACAATCAAATCAAAGGCCCGGACCTGATGCTGCGCCGACAGAATCGCCGGGTGGTTGCGTTGCGCGAGACTAATCGCCTCTGCCTCGCTCCGCGGCAGATTGGGCAGACTTGGTTGACCAGCCGTCCGCCCTGGCGCCTTGCCAACCGCGTTGACATATTCAGCTTGCGCAATGCTCAATTCACCACGTGCAACCGCAAGATCTGCCTGCGAGCTTGCCAACTGCGCCTCGGAAAGCGCAACGTCCGTGCGCGTCACTTCGCCGACTTCGAAGCGATCATTCGATGCGCGAAGTTCTTCCGCCGAAACATCCACGTTGTTCTGGCGAATTGCGACTGTCTCTTCCTGTAGCAGCACGCCCAGATACGCGTTCGCAGCGCGGATAAGCACCTGTTGTTCAATGTCGATCAGGGTTTGCCGTGTCGACAGAACCGTTTCCTGCGCCGATTGCTTGCCCAGAACCGAAGCACCGCCATCATACAGAAGCTGGGTCAGTCCCAGCCCGGTGAAAAACCGGGACGGCTCGGTCGTCGTGACCACATTGCTGGTCCTTGACCGGGTATAGTCCTGGCTGATCTGTACGGTCCAGTTGATGATCGGCCGCAATGCAGCAAGTGCGATCGCCACGTCTTCATCTGCCGCTCGCAGCAGCGCCCGGTTCTGTTCCAACAAGCCACTCGTGTTATATGCGCCGATGAAGGCGTCTGTTATGTTGTCAGCCCACACCGGACGCCCTGGCATAACGCTGATGGCAAGTCCTGCGGTCACTGCGAATGCCCTGACCAGCTTGCCTGTCGCTGAACCACGCATACCGAAATCCTCTCAAAACGAAATTACACTGCCCTGAAGGCAGTTTGCGGTCTTCTTTTCAACTATTCAAGGCGCCAGAAAAATCTATCGGCGAACTATAGCGAAAATGCACACTCCGCCGAAAAACTCTCTAGTATCGGTGCACTGGCGTTGAAGGTATCCCGCCAGCTGACGCGGCCACCGGCCTTTCGACCGATCCGCACAGTCCCAACACTGCCTTCTACAAACAGGCAAGCGATCCGGCCGTGTTCCTTGAGCTGATCCAGCAGGACCTCGGGAACCCGTTCGACACCGCCCTGCACCATAATTGCATCGTAAGGACCATGCTCAGCCGCGCCCTGTTCCAACGGACCGACGTGGATGATGGCGTTGTCCACATCCGCCTCAGCCAGTAGGCTTTGCGCCTCGGACGCCAGCGAGTCGTCGCTTTCCACACCCACAACCAATTGGGCCATACGCGCGGCAACCGCCGTGGAATACCCCGTCGCCGGAGCGATATCGAGAACCATCTCATCGTTTGAAATGTTAAGCGCGTCCAGCATTTTAGCCAACGTTCTCGGCTCTAGCATACAGCGCCCATTACCCAGATCGATTACGCCGTCGACATAAGCAGCCTCACGCTGCGCATCAGGTACGAAGTTTTCGCGCGGGACATTCAGCATCGCCTCAATGATCGGGAACTTTGTAACATCCGAAGGTCGGATTTGCGTGTCAACCATAGTGCGGCGCCGGGCTGCGAAATCTGTCATAGGATCTCTCGTGTCATTCCCAAAGTTACCCGGCTTGTGCCACATCCTGAAGCGGCCAGCAACGGCCCTGTTGACGCAACTCGCCTGCGCCTGCGCGTTTGCCGTCGCGGGCTTTGGTAAATTTTGAATCCATACGTCAAAATTGCGCGCAATCCTCTGGACGCCCCTTCGGAAAGCTGCTAAAACCCCACGCACACCACGGCAAGTATTTGATTTTACTTGAAAAGGCGAGTTGGCGGAGTGGTGACGCAGCGGATTGCAAATCCGTGTACACCGGTTCGATTCCGGTACTCGCCTCCATTTAATTTCAGGTACTTAGCCGAATTCCAGAAGCTATACGCGAATTTCAAACACGGATATTTGAAACAACAGCGCTGAGCCACCCCTGTGGCTAGTATCCTCAACGCAAGCGCGTTGGCGAAAAAATCGAGGCGACTGCCTTATCTTGAGAGGACAATCAAGAAACCAAGACACAGACTTCTTAAGCAGTTTCTCAGCATCGCTGCCGTTGAGCGAGAGACAGTCTAATGTCAGGTATGCGGACGAAGTAGTCATCAGAAGCTGTGGCTAGTATTCACGAGACCCTGGAATGCTCCCGCATGCGAGTATCAAGTTCGATATCTCAATGATGATTGGCATCTAACTAACGCCTTTACGTGATTGAGCCAAATCAATGCATCAAAGCACCAAACCGGTAGCATGAGATGGCTTGGGAGGGTGATACATGATTGCGATCGAAGATATTGAAGACATGTCTGCGCTGACGCGGGTCGAGATTGAAGCGCTAGCTGAACATGAGCATATCACAAAATACGATGCTGCTCTTATGGGCGAATACTTGATGCATACGCATCACGGGCCCCAGAAGGTGCATGAGATGATTTGCGACGATATTCGCGCCGCGTTGCACAGAGATGACTTGCAGCATGCAACAGAGCTCTTTGCGGTTCTGCGCGGTTTTCTGGCCGAAAATCCCGAAGCCGCCCGAGGCGTCCGCAGATAGGCCAGACAATGGTCAAATGCGCGTGTGCCGGCACTGTTAGCTGCCGTTCTCGGCACTCTGTTTTAGCGACCGCTAAGCGGGACTTTTCAGACTTTCGTTGTTGCAGTTTCAACGGTCGTTTCCGGCACAAACTAGACTGCCATGCTTACTAAGGCGAAGGATTGGAAAGAACTCTTGGTTTCAGATGCAAATTCAACAACCGTGGGACGTTTAGGTGGGAAGCAGACAATTGGTGTTGGCGAAAGCATGATGAGTTCATGGTTTGAAGGCCGACGCCGCCATCCTCTTAGTCTGAACTTGTATTCATCGCTCTCTGGCTTGGTTTTAGCGCGAAAAAATGCGACGGTTCTTACTACTAAATATCCTAAATGCTCGCGTCAAAGCCACGTAAACCGGGAATCTGTCAGCCATTCTATATTTGTGATTGCCAGTCGAAGACGGCAATGTATAGACGTCGTGAACAAAATGCCTGCAATTGGCAGATAAACCATAAAAAACAAGGGCATTCTCCTCGAAAACATCACCCTAGGCGATGTTTGTAAAGCCGAACTCTGGTCAATGGTAGTCAAAAATCGCATTGTTAATCCCAGAGCTTAAATCGGGAGAGTTGATAAGTGGAGACGGAAGTAGGCCCGGTTCACGCGTTCCTTGAGACGACGGTCAAGTCATTTAAGCAATCATTGGGTTATTTGGATATGGGCTCAGTGGTTTGGTCGTTGATCGGCATTGCTTTGGTCTTCTTGATACGCAAACCATTATCCGCGTTAAGTTTGGTAGGTTTCAAAGCACTTCTGGCCCGGTTTGGAGTAAATCTTTCGGACGATGTGGAGGCACAACTAAAATCCGCCGCCGAAATTCTGTTCGTTACTCTTGCGGTTTACGTAGCTATCCGCCTAGCCTTTCCCACCGATGAAACGGGGCTCTTTCTAACCAGGGTTTTGAGCTCAGTTGCCATTGTTACTGTCTTTGGCGCTTGGTACCGCCTCAGCGGCCCTTTTGCGTCGTTATTGCGCGATGACACCTCCAGTCTGGTTGCCAGCGAAACAGATTGGGTTGAAAGAGTAACTCAATTTGCAGTCATATTGTTTGGCCTGACATCGCTTCTGAAAGTCTGGCAGATTGATATCTCAGGAGCGCTCACCGGTGTTGGCGTTCTGGGCGCTGGACTGGCCATTGCAACGCAGGATTTGCTCCGCAACCTTGTCGCAGGCATGACGAATATCAGCGAGAAACGTTTTGAGACGGGCGATGCTATTCAGGTGGAGGGGCAGTTTGTTGGCACTGTAAGAAGGATTGATTTACGCTCAACACTGGTTGTGGGCTTTGATCAAATCCCGCGACATATCCCCAACTCTGATTTGTCGAACTCAATTGTTCTGAACTACTCTGCGCTGAAACACAGGCGTATCATGCTGAAAGTGCCCCTTCAGCTGTCTGCCACCCAGTCGCAGATTGAGGCAGTGCGGGATGGGATACGACATCATCACCGGACGTCTGGGGACTTTGAACTTGGGGATGATGCGCCCAAGCATATCTTTGTCAGCGATTTCGGGCCGAGCTCAATTGATATCCTGATTTACGTTTTGACACGGGGACCAAACTATCAAGAGTATCTGCAAGTCACTGAACGCTTAACGTTAGCGATTCTAAGCATAACTCGCAATGCGGGCACGACACTCGCCTATCCTACCCAAACAGTGAAAATAGACGCCAGCATGGAAAGCCAAGGGCTACAGGACAACACATTTGATCCCAATTCCTAGAGCTGGCGTCTTTGGTTGACGGCTTGCAAAACCAGTCAGTAAAACGGGCTTGAACCTAGGTTGTTTTCATTTTGTCGTATGCGGCTTTCATTTTTAGCCCCAACTGGCGGGCAGATTCACCTACTTCTTCGGCTGACTTGTCAAACTCTGATCGAGATAGAAACTTGTCCCACTCGGCCTGAAGTTCTTCCCATTCGTCTTCGGCTTCTTTCGAAGCAAGATGAAGCTGCAGTTTGAGCTCATCGCGGCGTTGTTTAAGCTCTTTCACAATCTCGGTTACGTCGATCATTCGTTTGTCCCTTCGTTAATTAAATCCATGTGCGACGTTGTCCGCAAAACCTATAGAAGTCAAACAACTGCGGCCCCTCCTTGTGGCAATGAAGGCTTGCAGCGACGTGAGTCACGTCGGGCAATCTTGCCTTCGCCGCGAAAAGCCACCTGCACCGTTTACACTACTTTATGTTCTGCCACGCACCCACGACCATGTGAGCGACGGCTGAATACAAACGACACGCACACTTTTTTGGGAATGAGGGGCCTGGGAGCCTTTTTAGTTGGTCCTTTGAAACATGGGTAGTACAGTGTAAAGTAGTGTAATTACCGGTCAAACGATACGGCAACGACTTCAGAAGACGAGGCATATCGGATGACCAACGAAAAAATTATGGGCAAAAATACATCAAACACGTCGGCTGTTCCTACATGGTTTTTGACCATCGTCTCATTTCCCATCATAGTTGGATTGCTTTGGTTTGGCCGCGATTTCCTGATCCCACTCGCTTTGGCCACATTGCTTTTTATCCTCAATATCGCGCTGATCGAACGTTTGAACTCTGCAACATTTTTCGGGCGGGATATACCTCGCTGGGCGGCCTACATTGGGGTGACGGCCGGTTTGTTCCTTTTGCTTGTGGGTTTTGGTTACGTTTTATCAAACCAAGCTGCGGCGGTCGCAGATGCCGGACCCAGATACACAGAGCGCTTGCAGTCGCTGGAAACTCAATTTGACGCTTTCGTTGGAGCAGAACGAGCCGCCGCGATCGAAAAATCCATTCTGTCTATCGACATCGAAAGTTGGCTAACAGGATTTGCGGCGTCAACTGCTGGCGCAATTGGGAATATTGGGCTGATCCTGCTCTACGTCGCATTTATGTTGGGTGACCGAGGCGCGTTCGCTGAAAAACTTCCAAGGCTTTGTGCAACGCCGGATAGTGCCAGGCAGGTCGAAAATATCCTAAGGTCGATTTCAATCGGCGTCCGACAATATATGTGGATTAATGCATCCACCAGCGCGATGAGCGGTACACTGGCTTTTATCGTTATGACGGTTTTGGGAGTCGATTTCGCGCTTCCGTTAGCTCTATTGGTTTTTTTCCTCAACTTCATTCCCAGCATTGGTTCATTCCTCGCCGTATTATTCCCGACGACGGTGGCTCTTCTTCAGTTTGAATCTATCGTACCGGCTTTGACCGTTGTTGCAGTATACGGCGGCGGTGACGCTATTATTGGAAACATCGTGCAACCAAAGCTACAGGGAAAATCCCTTAACTTGAGCACCTTCGTTGTCATGGTGGCGCTCACCTTCTGGAGCCTTATGTGGGGTGGAATTGGAGCATTTATCGCCGTGCCACTGACAGTCGTCATTATGATTGTCTGTTCGGAAATTCCGGGCTTGCAACCCTTTGCCAGATTGCTCTCAAGCGACGGTGTGTTGCCAAAGGAACAAAATGTGAAAGTCGATGATACACCGCATTCTGTCGCACGGCCGTCGAGCCGCAAAAGCGTAAGCTCTGATGCTGGTACGAGACAGCCCCATTCTGAAACAGAAGAAGAGCTTGCGTTGATGAAACAAGAGTTGCTCGAGCGGAAAGAAGCCAGACAACGCAAGTCTGAACCGTCACCCGGCGCCAATCCCAAAACAGATACGAGCTGATTTAGCCTGTCCCCAAGAAGGAAAAATTACAGACATTCCGCCGCTGAAAAGCTTTCGCGTGTCAGCCCTTCTTTTTCAATGCGGCCGTCAAGACCGGCACCAAAAGCGCTGCAGCGGAACCAAGCGGATTAGATCCCAGTCCTTTGATTGCATTAACCGTCTGGCGTGCTTCCAGTGTCATTCCTTCGAGTTCTGCTTCGAGATCGGTTATTGCCATATCCCGCACTTCGATCGCTGGCGCGATCTCGTCATCCACACTCATGCGTCCGGCCACTGATGCAAGCAACCCGGCGAGTGCAAGATTGACGACAGCAAGCGTGCCAGCAGCAACTGCTGGGGAAAGCCACTTGGTAAGGACAAAGTAGAACGTGATATTCAATAAGATAAGTCCAGCTAGTGCCGCCAATCCAGCAAGTGCCATCAAGACCGTTTGTTGTTGGACTACTGCGATACGACGGCGTGTTATCAGCCGTTCTGTGCGATAGATTGTGGTTAGATTTCTGCTAATTCTATTCATGCATTCTATCCTACTTAAACGTCCGGCCAGCAACAAACCCAAGGACGAAGATGCTCAGGAGGACCGCTATTGGATACTCCTTTTGAAGCTTTGTGAATTCATCCGTCAACTGCGTGCGCAAGGCATCAATATTTTCACCATCGATGCCGTGCTCGTCCAGAAGCTGTTTCAGATCACTGATCGCATCTGTTTCGCCCGGAGGATCATCCGCCACATCCATCGTGGGTGAATCGCTGGTCTCCGAACGTAACGTTTCGTTTTGTGCGCGCAGGCGCTCAAGCTCCGCTTCCAACTCCATTTTGGTTGCCATGACGAAGAACTCCCACGATGAATTTCAAACTTTTCTGCGTTTCTCATCGGCGCCGACCAAACTTGAAGATCAAATCGCCAGTTGCGACAACACTGGCTGTCAGCACCTAGTAACCACAATCCGAGGCACACTGCGCTACGTCAAGTATCCAAAACCGAGGCCCCGCTTGGATGCTGTGTTCTGGTGGATTGGTGGACTGCTCCAGAATCCATAATGCAGCTTGTACAGGCGACAGCGTTCGCCCGTACAAGCTGTGTTTATTCGAGCAATCAGGCCTCAATCTTGGCCGCTGCCTTGCGCAAAGAGGCTGCGAGTTTGTTTTTGCGCTCTTGCCAATCTGCCTTGATCTCAGCTTTGCGTTTTTCAAACTTGGCCTTCGTTGTATCAGAGGCTCGTTCAATCTGCTCTTCGATGGCTTCGAGCCGGGCTTCAAACTCCTGATCGAGCTCTTCCATGCGAGTGTCGATCTTTTCACCACTTTCTTTCATTTTGGACTTAATGCCGTCCATCTTTTCTTTGAAAGCAGCTTTTCTTTCGTCACTTGCGGCCTGCCATTCTTCCTCCATCGCGTCCCATTCGCGATCCAGTGCGTCCATTTCCGCTGCCATTTCGTCGTCAACTGCATCAGCTCGCAACTTTCGGAAAACAGTTCCACCAAACTCGCTCATCTTTGTGTCCATCGGCGTAGTCCAAACTTCGTCAACTGAAGCGACAACACAGGATTTTCCTGGTAGAAGTTCTGTGCTGATATTGTCCAGCATTACGGCGTCCATCCCCGAAACCCAAAGATCCCGGTATGCACCAAAGAGCCCGCCAGTCATGCCGCCAACAGCCATGCCACTCGCGGCGGCTGATGCTGCTGCCGCAGAACCGGCAAGTGCGGCGCCCGATGCAACTGCCACAGGACCAGCCAAAACCCCGACCATAGCTCCCAACATTAATCCAAATGCAGTCCCGATTGGGCCTTCATCTGCGCTCGATTTCAGTTCAACTTCTCCGTCTGCATCTTTTGTGATCACACCCGCTGCAAAGACAGCAAGCTCTCCGTTTTGATGAAGAGCACGCATTGCCTCTGCACCTTTAAAGGCGGCTTCCTCGGTGTCAAAGACAACCGCTACAAATTTGTCCAACTTAGTTCTCCATTTATTTTTCTGATTGAGGATTAGGTGTCATTTGAACTGCATATTAACGGCAAAGTAGATTTGCTGTTTCGGCAGCCCGCTACCGCTATCGCTCACCGACCACTGCGGTTCGACGAACACGTTGTAAACGGTCTTGTTCTTCTTGAAGACTTTGCCCAAGCGAATGCCCACCGGGACAGAATAGTTATCGTTTTTGAAGTTGTAGGACCAGATAGGCGCACCGCCCGTGTACCAGCCGTCACCAAGCTGGTAAAAGACGAATGGTTGAAATGCGCCGAGACTGACGCGCTCGCGACCATTTGTGTCACCCACTCCACCGCGCCATGTCAAAAGGTAGCCATATTGCACCTTTGCCGAACGAGCGTTGAAATAAACATTCGCGAGACCGAGCTGCCATTGTTCCGATCCCAGACGGTCTTCGGTTGCAGTAGGAGCAACGACCTGTGGACCTATAGCAAAGCTGACAGCGGGATCACCAGTGTTGATTTGATATGCAGCAAAAATATCGAAGTCACCGATCCCGCTTTCCGTCGATCCGCCATCACCAACAGGGAAACTATTGAAGGGGAGCGATGCTCGGACCAGCCAGTTGCTATTACCGATTTGAACTGGCTTGGCGTATCTCAAGACAAACTGGTTTGCATCGAAATCCCCCGGTCCGGTCAATTCGTTGATATAGTAATTCTGGATGTTAAAAGCAGTGATGTCGGCCAGTGGGTTGTTCGCCTGAGCTGCATCTGAAGCGGCATCTGATTGTGCTTGGGCCTGCGTGTTGAACAGGCATACAGACACTGCACAAACCAAGGACAAAATATGGAACATCTTCATGGTCAGTCTCCAAAGGGAACGAGAATCTATTGTCATCCGAGTATTCCAATCATTGTGGCATCACCTCGGGCAGTGGCACGCCGGTGGTCCCCGAAGGAGGTTTGGTGCCTAGATAAGCCGCTAGCGTTGGCGCGACATCAACCGTCTCGACGCGGCGTACAATTGTCCCCGGCGTAATGCCTGGGCCGGAAAATATCAGGGGGACGTGGGTGTCATAGGCCCAAGGTGAGCCATGTGCCGACGCAACCGTTAATCCGTCGAAATCGGCGACAAACCAGTGTGGTTCAAACACTACATAGATGTCACCGGACCTGTCAGGATGAAAGTTCGCCAAAACAGCTTCTGTGATCTTGGTGCGCGGGACTGATCCGCTGCGCAATGCAGAGCTGCCGACCGCATAGGCAATTCCGGGTAACTTCTGAAGCTCCTCGGCAATCGCCAGTTCAACGGCAGTTGGATCAAGCCCCCTTTGGCCAATCAATTCCTGATTCAGATAAAGATAGGGATTTGAAAAATTCTGGATGAGATCGCGGGAAGCTCCGAAATCCAGCTGCAAGCGTACAAACCCCGGTTCGGTGTCCACACGCTGAAAGTCAAACAACCCGGCCTCGATACCGACTGTCGCGAGATAATCCGGGTGTTCGGGTGCGCCGTGATCCGCCGACAAGACAATCAGGGTTTTGTCCAGCCCAACTGTGTTATCCACATGCGCCAACAGATCGGAAATGCTTCGGTCCAGACGGGCAAAGTTGTCCTCCGCTTCCAGACTGGAAGGACCAAAAACATGACCAACATAGTCCGTCGAGGAAAGACTGATCGACAAATAGTCCGTCACACTGTCTGTTCCGATCTGTTCGGCATCCATCAGCGTTTTTGCGAAGTCGACCGTGATCTCGTCCCCTGCCGGGCTGAGAGTTAGGAATGTAGTGAAATACTTGTTATCGTCAGGGCCCCAGTTATGGGGAAATGTGCGACCAAAACCCGGCAATTCGGTTTCCCATGCTTGATCGTCGTGATCAGCAAAAGCGTAAAGCTCACGATCCCGCAACAGGGTCCAGTCCTGATTTGCGTACAACGCCACTTTGCCTTGCGCCTCCCAGTCCGCGATCCAAGCCGGATAGTCGTCGCGATAAAACGTGCTGGTGACAAATCTGCCTTCGGCTTTCGAAAACCAATAAGCCTGCCCTGCGTGACCCGCCATTGCAATGGCACCGCGATCCTTGACCGACACGCCAAAGATTTTGGAAGCCGGACCAAAATGAATGGCAATTTCGTCAGATATCGTTGAACTGATGATATTGCGCGGAGACCGCCCGTCAGTTGTCGCAGCGCGTTGCGTCGGGTCAATCTCATTAGCTGCATCGATCCCTGCTGCCCCTACAAGTGGATACTCGATGTCTTGAACATTGTAGAACGGGGTGCCTGTTTTTCGATCGAACCACAGGTTGGCAACCATGCCGTGGATTGCCGGGTCCGTGCCAGTGGACAATGTTGTATGACCGACAATGGTTTCGGTGTTAGCATGGCGATGATGGGCATTTGAAAAAATGACCCCGTTTTGCATCAGATATCGAAACCCGCCTTCGCCAACATGTGTCCGATATCTGTCAATCAGGTCACCGCGCAACTGATCTACCGTTATCTGGAGCACCAGCTGGGGTTTTTCTGTGGCAGTTGCCGAAGTTGCGAACGAGAACACAATGCCAACGGCAATTGTGCCCCCGACAGCAAGTTTTGAAAAGATGCCGACCATGCTATCCCCTTGAAAAAAGAGCTGCGTTTTAGAGCGGGATTTTAAAGACATTAAGTTGCCCCACGGATGCTTAAGTTGCTCTCGCCGCATTGCTCTTAAGACCGTAGGCAAATCGGACGTATCCGGCGCCCTCGCCAATCAATGAAAATCCGGCCATTAACCCAAGCAGAGCAACACTGATTTCGGGATAATTCATCATGAGATAACCTGAAACCAGAACGGACAGGATTCCGCCGAATATCACCCAGCCAGACCCAGTTTCCGGGCGTGCCGCGATACCCATTGCGATACGGATCAAGCCGCTGACGAAAACGCCAGCAATCAAAATCAGTGTTATGGCCACAAGGCCTTCGAGCGGTCGAAACAAAAGCAATGCACCGGCCATGGTAGTGAACAGCCCCAGTATCAGGTAGATCATCCGGGCATTCCATCCGTCCTTAGTGGTAAACATTTGGACCAGCATCAGGGCGCCACCTGCAACAAAAGAGATGCCTACGATCTGTTCGACAATCACGGAGACTAGGAAAGGAGCAAAGACCGCACTTACCCCACCGATTATCATCAAAATGCCCAAAGCAAGAAACCAACCCCAGCTTGTTTGTACATCTCCAGATGCGCTAATCTTTATATCACTCATTCTCTTGGTCCTTTGATTTCGGTGCGCTTAGTTTTAAACAATAAGCGGAGCCTTTTTGTTTTGGTTGGTCAGAAGGCGACTTGGACCCACCTTCCAACCGATCGCCCGGCATGTTCAGACATGCCGGGCGGTTGTGCTGTAAAGACAACTGCGGTTTGAGGTCCTAGTTTCGTGCGTAGTAAAACCGCGGCAAGCTTTTCAGGTTGTCTTTTGTCGCGTTGGGCAACAGTAGATCGCCATCAGCGTTGATCTCGAAAGCGCCGGCAGGCAACGCAATCAGCTTTTCGCCGATGTTCAGAAAGCCGGCAACATTGACGATCACGAAGGTCGTATCACCATCCGGCAAAACCAGCGCATCATGAACATAGCCCACAAAATCACCGCCAGCATTGTAAACATCGCCGCGCAAAAGCTGGACAACACTCCAGCCGGAAGCAACCACAGCGATGTCCAGATTGTTGTACTCAACAACTACTCCACCCGCCACATGGGGTGCAGACTGTGCGGATGCAGGCATAGGGGCTCCAAATGCGAATGCGCACAAGATCGCCGCGGTTGTCAGAAGCTCTTTCATTTCACTTTTTCCGTTCTCGATTTTTGAACTTTGATTTTCCGGCGGCAAGATGCTCCGGCCGCCGGCCTCTCCAATCAACTTGGTCAGCTTCAGGACAGGGCTGCGCGAAGCTCGTTTTCATCGCTGACAGACAAGGACGTCTCGATGACCTCGCCCTTCATGCCTTCCAATTCGCTCAGCAGTTTCGTCGGCCGGTTCGACCAACCGATCACGGCCAATGCCGACGAGTCAGGCTTCATCTTTGCACCAACACGGGCCGCTAGCGCGTCTTCTTCGTCTGCCTGATCCAGCATTCCTGCCAGCGTCCCGGAACCGGCACCTACAGCCGATCCCGCAACAAAACCTGCAGCCGGGTTACCAGCCATAGCCCCGATCAGGGTACCGGTCAGAGCGCCAAGCGATGTCCCGCCCAGAAAACCCGCTGCGGTCAATGTGTCGGAGTTTCGGGTGCGCACGACCCCGTTTTGATCGCGGGTCATCACAACGACTTCGTCGAGGTCGACTTCCCAGTCCATGCTCATTTTTTGCAGGCGCAAAAGCGCTTCGTCTGCTGTGTGACGACCTTCAAATACGATGACTACTAAATCGCTCATAAGTTCATTCCTCAGATTGAGTTAAGTTTCGCTTCCCGAAGCCGCATGCCAGGCACGCGGCTCCAAGTTGTGTGAGCGCTGGGAAAAGTTCATCTTCACGAGCAAAGCTCCCAGCGGCTCAATGTTTGACCGCGTTATTGCCGAGCACCGGGCATGATGGTTTCCAGGTTTTCCAGACGTTGAAGTGCCTGCACTTTGGTCAGGAAGTCATAGTTGATCCCGGCTGCCGACAAGCTTGAACCTTGCTGGAATGGGTAGCCCTTGAGCGAAAGAAGGAACTCTTTGATTTTCGCTTGGATAGGGACGAAGATCCACATCGTGTTCTCGGCATACCAACGCAGATACATCTCGGATTCATGCACGGCCTTTTCGTACGGGTCGGCCTTTAGATTAACCACGAGAGGCCAAGCAGGGACCTGCCGAACTGCGGTGTTGATTCCGCCTTCAAGTGTTGCAAAGTGCGCCTTGAAGTCCTGAACACGGACGGCGTTCAGATTTGCGCCCTGATCAAAATAGAAGATCGAGTCACGTGGGCTCTCGTCTGTTTCACCAGACAGGTATTCAGTCAGATCATGACCATCCAGATGGACGCGGAAGTCTTTGCCGTTGAACGTTTTTCCCTCTTTGAGGTCCTCAACCAGCGTGGTCTCTCCAATCGCTGTGGCAAAGGTCGGCATCCAGTCTTCATGGCTGACAATCTCGTTAAACTTTTCTCCGGGCTCGATAAGGCCGGGCCACTTCACGATAAGCGGGACGCGGAATCCACCTTCCCAGGTTGTTCCCTTTTCACCGTGGAATGGCGTCGTACCACCATCAGGCCAGGAAATCGTCTCGGCGCCGTTATCGGTCGAGTACATGATAATTGTGTTTTCCGCGATACCAAGCTCATCCAGCAGATCGAGCAGAACGCCCACTTGGTCATCATGCTCAGCCATGCCATCTGGGTAGAGGCCAATGCCTGTGCGCCCTACAGCTTCATCTTTCAGATGGGTCCAGACATGCATTCGCGTTGAATTATGCCATAGGAAAAACGGCTTTTCTTGTTCGTTTGCTCGCTTGATGAAGTCAACGGAAGCCGCAAGAAATTCGTCATCAGCTGTTTCCATACGCTTGCGCGTCATTGGGCCTGTATCTTCGACTTTCCCATCAGCAGTCGACTTGATCACGCCACGTGGACCAAACGTCTCTCTGAACGCAGGGTCTTTGGGATAATAATAGCTTTCGGGTTCTTCCTCGGCATTCAAGTGGTACAGATTGCCAAAGAACTCGTCGAAGCCATGGTTGGTTGGCAGGTGGCGATCCTGGTCGCCAAAGTGGTTCTTGCCGTGTTGAGCAGTCATGTAGCCATGCTCTTTCATCACATCGCCAATTGTGGGTGTCCAATCTGGAATCCCGTGCTCGGATCCGGGCATGCCGATCGTCAGTAGCCCAGTGCGAAAAGGATGTTGGCCGGTCATGAAGGCGGCGCGCCCGGCGGTGCAAGACTGTTGAGCATACGCATCTGTGAACATCGCGCCTTCATTTGCTATGCGGTCGATGTTCGGAGTCTTGTAGCCCATGATCCCATGGTTGTAGGCGCTGATATTGTGGACACCGATGTCATCACCCCAGATTACTAGGATGTTTGGCTTGTCTTGAGCGAACGCTGGGCCCGCAGCAAAGAGCGCGACAGCTGACATTACCGCCGTCACCGCCGTCTTTGTCGAATAAAGAATAGGTCGCATGTTTCCTCCAAAATGATCTCGATGTTCCGCGCCATTCACACCCAAACTTCGCGACATTTGAGTTGATCTGCTCCAAGAACCATGTGGAACTTAAGTGATGGAAAACTTCGCTTTGTCGGAAAATGCGAATCTAACAAACTAATATTCGAACACTGCCTCTTGAAACATTTGCGTCGCTTTGTTCATGCCTTGAGTGAGGGCTGACGAACGAACCGTCGGTTTCGAGACACCATTGCCAAGACCTTGACAAATTGGAGCATTATAAGAGCAAGGTGTGAACCAGACAGCTGAATGAGGCTTTGCATGTCAGAAGAAACCAACGATTTTGCCATCAGAGCAGGTGCGTTTCACGGGCCAGCAGCAATTCTTGCCGGAGACCCGCGACACTTCGCACGGATACTTCGATCACTCGGTTTGCCTACGGATGCGGAACAGATCATCGGAGCCGATGAATATCTGAAAGGCATCAGTGACGTTATTCGCTCGGCGGAAGACAATGACTTTTTTCTCCACGTCAGCCTTGAACAGGATGTGGGCGAACTGGGCGTTTTTGGCAGAGCAATCGTCTCATCGGATACGCTTTGGGAGGCCTTGCAAACCGCTACGACGGCGCTTCGCTATTTTCAGAACAACTCCGAACTCGTGATCAGAACGTATCGTGGGAAATGCCGTATCTGGTACTTTACGTTGTTGAATTCTCATGATGGCAAGCAGGACATCCAGTATACAATAGGGCTGCTTACAAAAGTTGTCCTGATGGCCCTCGGCGAAGTCGATCCGCAGATCACGGTGGCTTATCCTGGCGCCTCTTCGGAGCATTTTCAGAATAATTCAGCAGTTGAGTCAGTCAGAGACTCAAATCAGGGCTATATCGAATTTCACGAAGACTTGCTTCGGGCGAAAATGCACCGTTCAGACAGCGTTCGAGCGGATATCCTTTCGCGCTATCTGCGTGGCAAGAAACTTATGCAAGCACCTCAAGTGAACAGGGCAGACCTAGTCGCCGGTTTGATCAAGGCGTCATTTGGCATTGCGCCATGGTCGCTGTCTGACACCGCACAGGTACTTGGAGTAGGCCCTCGGACTCTTCAGATTCAGTTAAAAAATGAAGGTACTGCATTTAGAGATATCCAAAAGATTGAACGCCACAAAGAGGCCTGCCGCTTGCTGACCTCTGGGGCCAGCATTGATGATACGGCAAATGCAATTGGTTTCGAGCATCGGCAGAGTTTTTCGGAAGCGTTCGTTGTCTGGGAAGGCTGTGCGCCTTCGACGTATGCAAAGAGCAAAGTTTTTTCCTAAGACAGCGCTCCCCCAAGCTTCGACGTTCGTTCACGCCTGCAATGCCAGTTCATGATGAACAAAATCCATCCGCCGAAACCCAATACACTTTTCTCGCCCTGTCACGCCTCTGCGTCGGACTCTTTTATTGCAATAAGTCGGCCATTAAACTCAGCTCCAATCACAAAGATCACCGCCATCAGGTTCATGAATACAAGGGCTGACATTACTCCGGCCAAGCCGGCATAGGTGACGCTGTAAGACGAAAAATTTGCGACATACATCGCAAATACCTTTCCGGCAGAAATCCAAAGTGCCACCGTTAGGACAACCCCCGGATAAACCTGCTTCAGTGTGTGATGGCGACCAGGAAGCCATAAATGACAGGCAAAGACCGAAAAAATCAACAAGCCAAAAGAGACACCCAGCCGTAAGATATCATAGGTTCCCTCGCCTTCCCCGCCGCGGTCAACAGTATCGATATAAATAGGTACCGCAAACGTCAAAACCGCGGCCACGGTCAAAATTGCTGAGCCGCTCAAAACGAATACGACACACAATGCGCGCGATTTCCAAAGGGGCCGCGGATCGTGCTCACGATACGCATCCGTGAGGGCTTGGCGCACTGCATCGACCCCATTAGAGGCGAAGAAAACCGCCAATAGGCCGCCAATGGTCATCGCCTTGACGCTGCTGTCTTGCAACACGGCCCGCACCTCTTTGACGATGGGTTCAGCGATGCTGTCAGGCCATGTCCCATAGATGAACTCAACTATATCCAAAGTCGAAAAATCTACCGACGCCGCCTGTGTCAACGACAGCGCAAAGATTGTAAACGGAAAGAGGGCCAGCATCATGGACATGGCAATATGACTGCTTCTTGACCAGCCGTTCTTTGCATCGAACCAGACCAAAGCCGTCCAGAGTGCCCCCGCCGCTTGCCGTGCCGTCATTTTACGGATCCTCTCAACCTAGACCTTCGGCTTCGACTAGCACGCCGAAAGTCTAGATTGATACAGGCGATTTTCTCACGTCTTTCCGCACCAGCCGAGAATTCGGATTTCGGAAGCTACTCAGGAGTCTATCTTCATGGTAACCCATGACTTGCCGACACAATGAAACATGGACGGGTCTGCTGCCAAAGATCAGGGAAAGGTCACATACTATCGAGTTTCGGCAAAGCCATGTTCAGGGGCTGCCTTGCAGATGGACCTCATCTGTTGTCAATTAGTCCGTGCAAATGGTCGAATACGCAGCCGGAGCCGTTAACAAGGACCGCTTAAACAACCGAAAATTAGGAATATCAATGGGCTCAAATATTATCATACTGGCGCTGATTTTTCTGGAAATTGTTGCCTTCTGGTTCGCCTGGCGCGCCGTCTCGTCTGCCCGAACATCCCAAGGCGCTGTTGGGTGGGTCGTGTTCCTGATCACTGCACCATACCTAGGCGTGCCGCTGTACCTGTTTTTGGGGCACCACAAATTCAAAAACTATTTGATCGCCCGGCGCGATAGCGAAGAAGTCATTGAAGGTCTTCGGACTTACCAAATGGCCAACGCGCCTGTGAAAACACCTGAGCTTTCAGTTCAACCCTTTGAAAAAATATCAGAAATGCCCACGGCTCGTGGTAACAACATGATATTGCTTGTTGATGGGAAAGCCACATTTGACGCAATATTCTGTGCCATTGACGCTGCTGAAACCTATGTCCTCGTTCAGTTCTATATCATTAACGATGACGCGCTGGGACAAGCCCTCCAAGAACACTTGATTGCCGCTGCGGCGCGTGGCGTCGTCGTACGGCTTATGTTTGATGCTGTCGGCAGCGCCAAACTGCCCAGAGCTTACTATCAACGCCTGCTGGAAGCTGGTGTACACGTCGTGGATCCCAAAAAAACACGAGGCCCCAAGAACCGGTTTCACATCAATCTGCGCAATCATCGAAAGACCGTTATCGTTGATGGAAAAGTCGGATTCACCGGCGGCCTGAACGTCGGCGACGAATACATGGGACTTAACCCGAAATTTGGTGATTGGCGCGATACTCACGCCCAGTTGAAGGGCCCAGTTGTGTCTCAACTACAGCTGGTTTTTGGCGAAGACTGGCATTGGGCTACCAATGAGGTGCTTATTAACGATCTGAATTGGGAAGCTCCTCATGCGACCGAAGACATGACGGCAATGATTGTTGCGACCGGCCCCGGTGACGAAATGGAAACTGGCGCGCTCTTCTTCTTCTCGGCCATCACTGCAGCCAAACACAGAGTCTGGATTGCATCGCCATACTTCGTTCCTGATACCGACGTACTGACAGCGATGAAGCATGCTGCACTGCGCGGCGTAGATGTGCGCATTCTTGTGCCCGAGGTAATAGACCACAAGATTCCTTGGCTGGCGGCGTTTGCCTATTTTGATGAGATACGTGAGGCGGGAGTGCAGGTCTGGCGTTACAAACCGGGTTTCATGCATCAGAAAGTGGTTTTGGTGGATGACGACTTTGCCGCCATTGGCACGACAAACCTGGACAATAGGTCGTTTCGGTTGAATTTTGAGGCTATGGCAACTTTCTTTGATTCCCGTCCTGCGGCCGCAACTGCTGCTATGCTTGAGAATGACTTTCATCGAGCTTGGATGCTGAACAAGACCCTTGCCGAACAACCCTTGGGCATCCGTGTAGGTGCCCCGATTGCCCGCCTGTTCGCGCCTGTGCTGTAGCTTTGGCCATTTGTTCGTGAGGTCGAGATTTCGGGCTAAGAATTTTCACTTGGCACACGCGGGCTTAAACTTTCAGTAGGGCCCGACCTAGCCCGCTGTATTCGGGTTGGGAGTTGAAGGAAATGTTCCTTAGGCAACCAAATTTCATCCTGATTACGGAGCAAGTTCGGACCCCGTATCCGAACACCAATGAAACAGTTCCTTATGTCCAAGGGTTGAAAACCGCTTCAGTGATTAAAACGATACCCGCTCTGTTAGCAAATTAGACACTCAACTAGAGGTCCAGTGCTGCGGTGCAGCTGACGATGGTTTGGTCCGCAACTTGGACATCGGCACCCAAAAACTCGCTGCGCTGTGAACGAACGGCCGGTTTTCTCTCTGCATCGCGGCTGACGCCTTTGTTGGTAGCCTTGCTGCACTTGCGAGTATTATAGCTGTGCCACTTCCGGTATGGGCTCTTTCCCGGCATTCTCTGCAATCGACCTAAAGGTCCGCTTTGGCGCCCACAAATATGGAAAACCCGATGCATCAAGTAGAATAGGGCCCCTGCGATCTCACAATCGCGGCGTAAACCGGCCCTACATACTTGTTACTTCACGAAGGCACGCCTGCCGCTCAATATGATCTACCTTTCATAAAGCGTAAATATGATCTGCGGATCATACGGCATGAAAGGCAGCCGCCCGACGTCGCACGCCAGCAACAATGGCTTCCGCCAATGGTTGTGGAAACTCATCCGGCAGGTCGGCTAGTGTTTTGTCCAGGGCGGGTTCAAGCTCTGTCGCGACGTTCGACAAGACCTCTTCCGCCAGCGCCACACCAAAACCTGCCGCCTTCGCAGCCTGCAGGAAATGACGCGGCACGACCTCGTTCATCCGGTAGTGCCCGTCGACCGCCATCGCGAGGCGCATCCGGTTCTGGCGAATTTGACCGTCATCCACGGCTTTCTGGGCGCTCAGCACATCATAAAGCGGGGTCATGCGGAAACCTCCGGGGCGCAATGCGATGCTGAAATTCTTGGCGTGACCGTCTGTCGCTCCCAAGAGCCAAAACAGCACCTGCGCGCGGAAGAAGGCACGCTGATCTGCTTCAGGGTCATCACTACCAGTCAACAACCCGATCCCTTCAGTGATCCCCGGCCCGCCATCCATTTGGTATTTCTGGCTGGGTGGAACTGAGAGCGCTTGGCAAAAGTCTTCCTGCGGGAGGCGGATCAAGCGACCATCCTTGGTCCAACGCCGATCGAACCGGGTCACAACAAGGCTCCGCACGTCCTCGAAGTCGGCAATCTCGACTTCAGCCACATCCATGCCCATGGCACGGCAAAAACTCATGCAGAAATACTCGTTCTCGACGCTGTCAGACAAATCGATCCCTGCGGGCAGAACGCCAAGCTGCGTCTTGAGGATATGGGTCGTTGGGGTGAGCCCCGATGGACGGATCCAAGCGCCCTCGTGGCGTAGCAGCGCCGTTTTCTCCTGCGCCCCTGCGATAGAAATGCGGAAGTCGTCTTCCTCGTCTAAGCCAAGGGGGGCACTTGCGAGGTTGCGTAACATATCCGCAATCTGTGCCTCGGAAACGGGCTCTCCCTCGAGTGCGCCAACCTCGGGGATCTCACCCGAAACGAACTGCAAGGCCCCCACACAATCGCGGCCGATCTTCTCCAGCATGTGCCACGCGTCCGTGCCGCCCGCACGCACCCGTGCAGCGACGCGCTCACGTATCGCCTGATTGTCCGGAAGCAGGTTTTCGAGGTAGGCAATGACAGGGCCGCCTTGGTGCGCCTCTTCGCGCAAAGGCAGTGATAACGAGATGGGCATGGCATGTTCCCACGACAGCCAGTCTGGATCATAGGTGAAGCTGATTGCGCCTGAGCCTGCAAGACCCAAAGCCCCCACCAGCTTTCCATTCAGAAGCACCTTCATCGTGCCGCTACGCCCGCGTTTCGCCATCAGAAGATATCCTCAATCTCTAGCGAGCCACCGCGCTCCACCAAGCGAAACTCAAGTCCAAGTGCCGCCATGACAGCGAGCACCGTGGCGAGCTTGGCTCCCGCGTCGCCATTCTCCAGCGACGAAATCGTCGCGACGCGCAAATTCGTGCGCGCACTGATATCGCTTTGGGTCCAGCCGCGCGCTTTGCGCGTCCGGCGAAGTGCCTCGCCGATCTGCTCGGCCGTTCGTGCTGTGAGGTCCATGATGTGGCTCCTTTTACGGCACAGCGTAAATTAAAACAAATTACGCTGCAACGTAAATATCTACTTTTTACGCCATGGCGTAACAATCGAGTCGCACTTATGCCTGCAGCCCCGCAGCGCGCACCTGCTCAGGCGTCACCAACTTTGAAACAATCAAGCCCTCGATCTGTCGGCTTGTAATGTGGCGACAAAGGGGGTGGCGTTCACGGATCCACTCGGCGAGGCTAGCGCGACCTTTGGCTTCGGCTTCTCGCGCCTTCTCGCGGTCGGCCTGGATCTGGGCCAGTCCCTTCTCCCACCGGCGCATCTTGAACCAGTTGTCCGAGAAACAGACCTTGCTGCGCGTATAGCCCTCGCTTTCCTTGGCATAGGCTTTGACCGCCTGCAGCAGATCATCGGGCTCTACCCCGGCCTTCACGGCCGCTGCGATCAAACGCAGACTGGTCCGCCGGTCTCGGATCCTGTCTTCGGGATAGGCCGCCAAGATCTTCTCAGATTCCAGATCTTCAACCTCCTCCGCCGCCTCGCGCCTGCGCGTAGGTGGTTTATGGATGGTTTTAGGATGGTTTGGGGTCCACTGTGAACCCCGTACCCCGTTCACCGTGGACCCCGTACCGGGTCCAGGCTGGACGGGGTTCACAGTGACCCCCGTCTCAATGTCGGGCTCAGCCGTGGGTTCAAGCGCGGCCACGCGTTCCAGAACGATGCGGTAAATGACGGTGTAGCCGTTCTTGCACTGCCGCTGCCCCGTCTCGATCAGAATGCCTTCCCGCAGAAAGTCGATGATGGTGCGCTTTACCGTGCTCTCGCTGAGCTCTGTGTGGCGCTGGATCGTTCCCTTGGAGCACCAGACGCCCGAGCCGTCATCGCTCGCCTTGTCGGCCAGAAACATGATGATCTGCTTGCGCGCAGCGCTGCCAAAACGGCGCTCGGCGCATTCGTTTGCAACCGCCCAACTCATCAAATTATCCCAAGGTTAGAAACGATTTTGTGAGCATTCTGGATCGCAAAGAGCGTTGAAACTTTCGCTTTTTGTTCACTTTTTGTCAGGGGGTGTTTTGCACCCATAAGCCGTTGTTTTCGCTGCCTGTCTTTATGGATTGCAAATCCGTGTACACCGGTTCGATTCCGGTACTCGCCTCCAAGTTGTATTCTGACGCTAACCCGTTGCAATGTAATGACCCCAAAAACCCTGACGATTGTCAGCAGGGCATGTTCACGGATTTTACGGGAACACCCATGCTGATACGCGATGCACTCGCACGATGTAAGATCGACCATCTGGACCAACTCAAACATGGCGGTGAACGCCTGACGCAGTTGGAGCGGGCACTTGAATCAAACTCATGTTCTCACATGCACACGACCACCAATTCCGACCTGTCGGATGCACTCAGCCGGTGGAAAACCAGCACCCGAAGCCGGTACAGGGCAGCGGTGACGCATTTCTGGCGGTACGGGCGGGCCAATGATTGGACGACGCTGGCACCGACGATCCTGCCAGCCCGAGAAACACCACGCGAATAGACATTGACGCTGGACCAGCTACGCGCCTTGTATGAGGCCGCACAGTATCAGGGCAAGCCGTGGCGCCAGTTCCTGCAATTGCTCATCCGGGCGGGCCAGAGACCCAGCGATCTGATGCAATTCAACCCGGCTCTGGTGCGCGATCAGTGCATGGTGATCCCGCCTTATAAGAACGGCACCAGCCACGTCATACCGTTGGCCGGTCGAGCTTTCGTTCTGGCCGCGATGCAGCCGAACCAGTTTCAGGATTTCAAAACAACCGCACACGTCAAACGACGCTGGTTCGTTGACGCATATATCCCCGTCAGGAAGTTCCAGATCAGGGACATACGCAGATCGTTCGCCACGCATCTGTGCGAACACGGCGCGGATGAAAACGAAGTAGACCGGATATTGAACCATCAGGCCGCAGCAACATCACGCGGGGTTGCACGAACCTACAACCGATCCCGACGCCTGAGACAGCGCCGGGAAATCATGAACCTGTGGGAAGGGTTGTTGTTTAAGGGTGCATAGCGGCATTGACCCGACGCGGAACAAAATTAGAACATGCAGCATGAAAAAATGGCCGCGGGCGACTCCTTATGACCTGAAATGCAAACTGGAATGTTTGCGCGAGTATCGCAGCAAACCGTCGCTACAAGACGATTGGGTCGCTGTCTTTGAGTGGCTGATTCAGCACGGCATTGAACCACCAGACCACGCTTTGCCGACCGAACCGGAACTACGCGGGCCAGTCGGTCACAATTAGCTATACTTTTGGATAGTCCCCTATTCTTATGCCCGCTTATCGGTGTCGGTCATTTCGTGGTAAATACAAGTTGCATAGTCCTATGCGAACCCCTCCTGCGGCCACCATCCCAGTGCCGTTGGGATTAGCCAGCTTCGCAAAACTCACTCACAGGAACTGCGAAGCTGGTTCTTTTCTTGCCAACATAATCGTCGTCTTGGACCAAATTCGATCAGTCACATCGTCCATTGCCTCTCAACCGGATGCATGCACCTACTGTGGCAGTTCACCGAAATAGCCACTCAGGTAAGCTATTATTGCACCTATAACGCCGACCACAATCACAATTGAGATTAAAGCACCGCTGCCCCTTGAGTAGTAACCCATCGTCAGTAGCCCGACGACAAAGATGCCAACCAAAAAATAGAGTACAGTGTTGTCCATGACGAAACCCGTGCCGCAATGACGTTTAGTCACAATATGATAGAATTTCGCGTCATGTCTAATCAAGAAAAAGCCCCGCACTATGGCGGGGCTGTCACTCGTTACCCCCTCATCCCCCAAAAAACCCGCGTTGTTCGGAGGGAAACCAAGTGAACAACGCGGGCATACAGTTAGGGGTAAATTGTGTACGGCGTTAATTGCACTTTGGATCAAAATTCCCCGCGCCGCCCTAATCTGGGATGATAGGCAACGCGGGGACTTAGTCTGGTCATGGGACTGCCCAGACTAAATGGGGCAAGTGTGTTACGGGTCGTGTCGCTTGTTGGATCAAACTGTTGCAATTTGCGTTCACCTGCATTTGAGGGCGCTGTTCAACCAGCCAGTTCTAAGTTTTCCAACAGAACTTTTGCCAGCATTCCGTTTGTGTTGAACCGTCGGACCCATGCATACCGCCCGCTTAAACGTTCGACGCGCTGAACCGCGTGCGGGACACCACGACCACAGGGTTTGGTGTTCGTCAAAAGAGGTTTTTACCACTACTCAAACCGCCATTCTTAGAGAAATATTATGTCTCGAAGTGAGTGAAAAACGAAACTTCATGACAAGGCGAGAAGGATGAACTAGGAATCTAACAAAGAAAAAGTTCTGGACGTATTGTGGAACACATTGCCTTTACCTTTGAGATGGGGGTCGTTTGTACCCTTCTGGCTTTCACCGTTTTTTTGTTCGTCTCCGAGATCATCAGGATCGACCTTTCCGCCATATTGGTTCTGGTTCTCATAGGCTTGCTCAGCTACGCGCCCGGGCTGGGAAATCTGGCGGATGTAACCCTTCTGTTCGACGGCTTCGCATCCAATGCCGTCATCTCGATCATTGCGGTAATGATCGTCGGTGCTGGTCTGGACAAGACGGGGATCATGAACAAGGTTGCTGCCGTTATCCTCAAATATGGTGGCAAATCGGAAGGCAGGGTTGTTCCAATCATCTCAGGAACCGTTGGCGTCATTTCTTCGTTCATGCAGAATGTCGGCGCCGCTGCTCTGTTTCTTCCCGTTGTCAGCCGTATTTCTTCGCGGTCAGGTATACCGCTGTCACGACTGCTGATGCCGATGGGATTCTGCGCCATTTTGGGTGGCACAATGACGATGGTCGGGTCGTCTCCACTTATCCTGCTGAACGACCTGATCCTGACGGCAAATGACAGTTTGCCGGCATCTCAGAAAATGGCGCCCTTCAGCCTGTTCTCGGTCACACCGATCGGTGCAGTTCTGATCCTAACGGGAATTGGTTACTTTTTGCTGTTAGGACGCTGGGTTTTGCCCGTGGCTGAAGGGCCTGACAATACGGGCACCGGACAAGGGACACAGGAATACCTGCAAAGGGTCTATGGCCTCAAAGCCGACGTGTTCGAAGTCGTAGTGCCCGAGGACAGCCCCTTGGTCGGAGAGATTCTGGCCGACATCAACCACGAAAACCACCTGTACATCATTTCCACCTTCTATCGCGGCAAAACCTCGATGGTTCAGGTTTTGACAGCCGAAATTGCGGCCCCGTGTCGGCTGGCCATCGTCGGCCGCCGTTGGGAGGTCGAGACGTTCGCCAAGAAATACGGGCTTACCGTTCTTCCGGATTTGGACATTTTTGTCGAAGAGTTCGCCCCCACCAATGCAGGCGTGGCCGAGGTGGTCGTCACGCCAGACAGCAAGCTGATCGGCAAATGCCCCCGCGAGCTTTTGTTCCGCAAGACCTATGGCATGTCGCTGCTGGCCATTCACCGCGGCGAAGAGACGCTGAGCCATGTCGAGACCGAGGATCACGAATCCACTCAGATCGGGCTCGAAAAGTTTCAGGCCGGTGACATGCTCGTGGCGCATACCAGATGGGACAACCTGATGCGGATCAAGCGCGACCCGGACTTCGTCGTTGTGACAACGGACTTTCCCCAGGACGAACTGAGGCCGCAAAAAGTCGGCTGGGCCCTGGCATTTTTCGCCATTTCGCTGTCATTGATCCTGTTCACGGACGTCCGGCTTTCGCTCTGCCTTCTTACCGGAGCGGTAGGCATGATGTTGACCCGTGTGCTCAGCGTGGATGAGGCATACCGGGCGGTCGGGTGGAACACCGTATTCCTGCTCGCCTGCCTCATACCGTTGGGACAAGCCGTACAGAACACAGGCACAGCTGCGTGGATCGCCCAGCAGATCATGATAATTCTGGACGGCTGGCCGCTCTGGTCGCTGCAAACCGGAATCGCCGTTCTGGCGACTGCTTTTTCTCTGGTCATGTCAAATGTCGGGGCCACTGTCCTGCTGGTGCCTTTGGCGATATCGATTGCGATAGCGGCTGGTGGGAATCCATCGGTTTTTGCACTGACCGTCGCCATTTCCACATCGAACAGCTTCATCATCCCAACCCATCAGGTAAACGCATTGATTATGGGTCCGGCAGGATACAAGGTGATGGATTTCGTGCGTTCCGGTGGGATCATGACTGTGCTGTTTCTGGTCGTCTCTCTGCTCATGATCAACGTCATCTATTAGCGCGAGAGGATCCGGGGTGTTCGGCGGTCTTTTCCCACCATCGTGACAAGTTCTGTCGAGGCACCCACCCACCACAGTGTACGACCCTAGCAGAGATACCGTTCGTCGCCGGGCTCATCTCAGGCTGAACCCCGCACGACATGCCGCCCATCGACGCCCACAGGTCGCTTTCTACTCCTCTACATCATTGTTACGCGCGACTCGCTTGACAAGCAGGCCAGCGGTGCCGCATGTCCCTTTCGTTGGTGTCGGTGACAGCCGATGAAAAGGGAATGCGTCAACGGTCATGCCGCCAAACGCAGCCGCCCCCGCGACCGTGAACGGAGAGGATGCCCAATGCCACTGGCCCAAAGGCCGGGAAGGCGGGACATCCGACAGAGGCCCTCCTCTGGCATCCGCAAGCCGGGAGACCTGCCAACAACCGAAG
Organism: Ruegeria sp. CDSA141; assembly: GCF_059612005.1. NCBI lineage: Bacteria > Pseudomonadati > Pseudomonadota > Alphaproteobacteria > Rhodobacterales > Roseobacteraceae > Ruegeria > Ruegeria sp. CDSA141. The sequence continues at coordinate 66,693 of NZ_JBXWPT010000010.1, read as the reverse complement.
TTGAAACCGGGCGGGGTGTTCCGGTGTCGGGTCCGTGACCAATCGTGGCCCGCATGAAACCCCGTCCCCCGCGAAGAGGATTTGGGGGGATGAGAGACATGACCGAGACCACACCAGTCGAGTTGCTGGTCTGTACCACCTGCCGTCGCGGCCTGCCTGTCGAAGATGACGCGCAACGCCCGGGCGCTTTGTTGCACAAGGCCCTGGAACAGGCTGACCTGCCCGACGGTGTCACCCTGAAAGCCGTAGAATGCCTGTCTAACTGCGATCAAGGTTGTTCGATCGTATTGCGCGGCGGGCCGGGCCGCTGGACATTCGTCTATGAAAACCTGAGCGAAACAGATCATGTCGACGTCATTGTCGACGGTGCGACCAAGTATCTGGCCACTGAAGATGGTTTGGTGAAATGGCGCGAACGCCCCGAACATTTCCGAAAAAACTGTGCCTCGCGCATTCCCCCGATTGGAGCCTGACATGTCGAACCTCGAAAAACTCCCCGTCACAGTGATCACCGGCTTTCTGGGCTCGGGCAAGACCACTTTGGTGCGTCATCTGATGCAGAACCCGCAGGGCAAGCGCCTTGCTGTCGTGGTCAACGAGTTCGGCGATGTAGGCGTCGATGGCGACATCCTGAAATCCTGCGCCATTCCCGATTGCCCGGCGGAAAACATCATGGAACTGGCCAATGGCTGCATCTGCTGCACCGTGGCAGATGATTTCATTCCCACCATCGAGGCCCTGATGGCTCTGGAACCGCGCCCGGATCACATCCTGATCGAAACCTCGGGACTGGCGCTTCCCAAACCATTGCTGAAGGCGTTTGACTGGCCCGACATCCGCTCGAAAATCACCGTGGATGGCGTGATCGCCCTAGCCGATGCCGAGGCTGTAGCCGCCGGTCGCTTCGCGCCCAATGTCGAAGCGGTGGATGCCCAGCGCATGGCCGATGACTCGATCGACCACGAAACGCCCCTGTCCGAGGTGTTCGAGGATCAGATCTCCTGCGCCGACATCATCCTGCTGACCAAGCCCGACCTCGCCGGCCCTGAAGGCGTGGTAAAAGCACGCGAGATCATCGCCGCCGAGGCGCCGCGTCCCCTGCCCGTGGTCGAAGTGGCCGAAGGTGCGGTGGACGTTCGCGTTGTGTTGGGTTTGGAAGCCGCCGCCGAGGATGACATGGACGCCCGCCCTTCGCATCACGACGGCCACCATGATCACGAGCATGACGATTTCGAAAGCATCATCGTCGAGTTGCCCGAGCAAGCCGATCCGACCCAACTGGTGGCCAAAATCGAACGCCTCGCCAATGAGCTGAACATCCTGCGGGTCAAAGGGTATGCCGCCGTTCAGGGAAAGCCCATGCGTCTGTTGGTACAAGCCGTGGGTGCGCGGGTACGTCACCAGTATGACCGTCCGTGGGAACCCGGCGAAGAGCGCCGTTCGCGTCTGGTCGTAATCGCCGAGCATGACGACATCAAAGAGGCGGAAATCCGCGATATCCTCGTGGGTGTGCGTGAGGCTGCCGAGTAAGACCCATGCACGTCGTCTTCCGCGAAAGCCACGGGCTCGAGGAAACCGAGACCCCGACCGATCTGGGCCAGAGCCCAGCAGAACTGGTGGTGCTGTCTTTCTCGGACAGCGACCTGGGTGCTTTCGCGGCGGGCTGGCATCGTGGTGGCGGACCGGATGGGCGAATGCCGACCCTGCGGCTGGCCAATCTGACAGCTTTGAAACACCCGCTGTCCGTTGACACCTATGTCGAGCAGACGCTCGAGGGCGCCAAGGGCATTCTGATCCGTCTGATCGGTGGCGTGCCCTACTGGTCCTATGGCCTGCAGCAGGTTCTGGCACTGGCGCAGGCCAAAGGCATCGCTCTGGCCGTCCTCCCAGCGGACGGGCGCGAGGATACGCGGTTGGATGACTATTCCACCTTGCCCGTCTCGACCCTGCGGCGGCTGGCGCATCTGTGCGATACCGGCGGCGAGGTCGCGGCACAGGCCGCACTGGCACAGATGGCTCTGGCGGCAGGGCTTTATGCCGGTCCGGTGATGGGCGCCAAGACCTTGCCCGAATGTGGCGCGTGGTGTCCGGATCGCGGCGTAATCCCGGTGGAAACCGCGTTCGAAGATAACGCTAAACGCATCCTCGTCACCTTCTACCGCGCTTACCTGACCTCGGCAGACACCGCCCCGATCGCCACCCTGATCCGCAGCCTGCGGGCCCGTGGATTCGAGGCGATGGGCCTGTTTGCCCCGTCGCTCAAGGCGCCTGTGGCCGCCGACTGGTTGCGGGAACAGGTTGTTGCGCTGAAACCATCGGCAATTGTCAATGCCACTTCCTTCTCGGGCAAAGGTGCGTCGGGAACATCGCCTCTGGACGCAGCAGATGTGCCTGTGTTTCAGGTCGCTCTCGCCACCTCGCGCCGCAAAGCGTGGGCCGAAGCAGAACGCGGGCTGTCCCCCGCCGATCTGGCCATGCATGTGGTACTGCCGGAGGTTGATGGGCGGATCTCGGCGGGAGTCGCGTCTTTCAAGGAACCCGGCAAACGCAATCCTCATCTGGAATACGCGCGCTTTGCACATCGGCCCGAACCGGATCGGATCGAAGCGATCATCGACCGTGTTTCGGGCTGGCTTGCACTGAACGACAAACCCAAGGCAGATCAGATTCCCGCGCTGGTCCTGTCCACTTATCCCGGCAAAGACTGGCAGATGGCCCATGCGGTTGGCCTTGACGCGCTGGCCTCAGCCCAAGCGATGCTGTCCGATCTTCGCGAAGAAGGCTATGACATCGCGACTGGCGAGCCGATTGCCGACACTCTTCTGGACGCACGGATTTCGTGGGCGCTCGAGGATTATCTGGATGCGCTTGCGGATTTGCCCGAGACCCTGCGCACCGATCTGCACACCGCATGGGGCGCGCCCGAAGATGATCCGGCCTGTGCCGATGGGGTCTTCCATTTCACCGCACTGCGACGCGGCAAGGCGCTGGTCGCGCTGCAACCCGAACGCGGCACGCCCGAGCTGCGTGATGACGACTATCATGACCTCTCGCGCACCCCGCGCCACAGCTATGTCGCCTTCTATTTGTGGCTGCGCAAAGGGTTGGGCGTGAACGCGCTGATCCACATCGGGGCACATGGAACGCTGGAATGGTTGCCCGGAAAATCGGTCGCTTTGTCTGCTCATTGCTGGCCCGAGGCGCTGATCCGCGATCTGCCGGTGATTTATCCCTTTATCGTCAACGATCCCGGTGAAGCCGCGCAAGCCAAGCGCCGGATTGGAGCGGTCACGCTGGGCCACATCCCGCCCCCGATGAAGGAAAGTGGCACGCCGGATCGGATGGTCCGGCTTGAATCGCTGCTGGATGAGTTTTCGAACGCCGACGGGCTTGACCCCAAACGCCGTGACCGCTTGCAGGAAGATATCCGTGATGAAGCGCAGGCCATTGGCTTGGAAAGCGATCTCGGCCTTGATCAGGCAACCTGCACCGCCGAAGCGATCACACGTATCGACCGCTTTGTCTGTGACATCAAGGAAAGCCAGTTTGGCGACGGGCTGCACATCTTCGGGCGCGTGCCCGAGGTGACGGGCAATTTCGATTCGGCCCCGTCGGCCCACGCTGAACGCGACGCGCTGATCAAAGCGCTCGGGGGCAAACGGATCGATGCCGGGCCTTCGGGTTCACCCTATCGTGGTCGGTCAGATGTTCTGCCCACCGGGCGGAACCTTTACACCACTGACCCGCGGTCGGTTCCGACCCGTGCGGCCTATGCGCAGGGTGTGAAACTGGCCGAGGAACTGGTGCGACGCCATCTTCAGGAAGAAGGCGATTACCCAAAAGGGCTGATCGTCGATCTGTGGGGGTCAGCCACCATGCGCACGGCGGGCGAGGAATTTGCCATGGCCTTGCACCTGCTGGGCGTCAAACCCGTATGGGACAAAGGGTCCGAGCGGGTTTCCGGCATCGAGGTTCTGCCGATCACTGACCTGAGCCGCCCGCGCCTGGACGTGACCTTGCGGGTGTCGGGCCTGTTCCGGGATGTTTTCCCGACGCTGTCCGCTTTGTTTGGCCAAGCGGTTCGCGCATTGGCCGCGCGTGATGAGGCGGCGGACTGGAACCCCTATGCCGGGCAGGAGCCGGTGGCGCGGGTCTATGGACCTGCGCCCGGAAGCTATGGCGTCAACATGACCGAACTCTCCGAGGTGTATACCGACGAGGCCCGTGCACAGGCAGGTGAAGCGTGGCTTGAGGCCAGCTCTTTTGCATTGGAAGGCGAACACATATCGCAGGACAAGGACGGTATCACCCAACGCGTTGCAAATGCGGACAGCTTTGTCCACTTGCAGGACCTGACCGAAACCGATCTTCTTCTGGCCAACGATTATGCCACACACGAGGCGGGTTTTGCCGCCGCCAAGAAGATCGCCGGCGGAACCGCGCAGCTGTACCATCTGGACAACACAAAACCGGAAAATCCTCGTGCCCGCACCTTGCCTGAAGAAATCAGCCGTGTCGTCCATGCCCGCGCCGCCAATCCCGGCTGGATCGCCGGGATGCAACGCCATGGTTTCCGCGGAGCCGCTGAAATCGCAGCGACGCTGGATCATATGGCCTCATTCGCGCATTTGTCCGGCACGGTCGCACCACATCTATTTGACCTCTACCACGATGCCACGCTGGGCAACGCAGAGGTGGACGCGTTCCTGCAAGAGGCCAATCCCAAAGCTCGTCAGGCCATGCAGGACCGGTTCCGCGCGCTGCTGGAGGCCGGGCTTTGGAACACGCGCCGGAATTCCATCCGGGCCGATTTGGAGAAATTGAGATGAGTGCACCAATTGTTCAGGGCTGGTGCCCCGGCGCCCATCGTCCGATGATGTCCGGTGACGGTCTGGTCGTCAGGGTCAGGCCCCGGCTGGCGCGTCTGGACGCCGATCAGGCTCTGGGACTGTGCGATCTGGCGGGCCGCTTTGGCAACGGCTCGATCGATTTGACCAATCGCGCCAATCTGCAAATGCGGGGCGTGGACGAGGAAGACCACCAGCCTCTACTCAAAGAGCTTGCCGCGCTGAACCTGCTGGATGCGGAACCCGGCATCGAAATACGCCGCAATATTCTGGTTACACCGCTCTATCAGGCGGGCGATTTGACCGCTCGGTTGACCCATGAACTGATTGGCCGGCTTGCGGACCTGCCGGCCCTGCCTGCAAAATTCGGCTTTGCAATCGACACAGGCCCCGAACGTCTGCTGGCGTCGGATTCGGCGGATATTCGTCTGGAAACCGTTGCAGACGGCCTGATCCTGCGCGCCGACGGGTGCGAAACCGGGCGGAGCGTGACCGAGACCGACGCCATTGACCACGTGATCGCGCTGGCAATGTGGTTTTCCAAAACCTACACACCCGAGACACGCCGCATGGCGCGTGTCATCGACGCCCTGCCGCAGGAATGGCAAGGGTGTGCGCCCGGTTCTGTTGGCGCAAAGCTTCAACCCGGCCCCTGTGAAGTGGGTGCTCTGTACGGAGCGGCTTTTGGGTCGCTGCCTGCGCGCAAGCTGTATGATCTGATCGAGGACAGCGGTGCTTGCGCCCTGCGCGTCACACCGTGGCGGCTGATCCTGCTGGAAGGCGGGGCGGCGATACCTGCCTCGGCGTTTGTCGAAGATGGAACCGATCCGTTGATGACCACCGACGCCTGCCCCGGCGCACCGTTCTGCCCGCAGGCACAGGCAGAGACGCGCGACATCGCCCGCGCATTGGCTTCGCGTGTTTCCGGACGTCTCCATGTTTCAGGCTGTAGCAAGGGATGCGCCCGCATGGGCCCCGCTGACATCACATTGGTAGGCGATAACGGACGATTTGATCTTGTCAAACAGGGCCGCGCGGGGGATGAGCCCTGCCAGCGCGGGCTTGACCCCCAAACACTCATGACCATGGACTTCACCTGATGCCCTATACATACGAAACCGATGGCGCAGCGATCTACAAGGAAAGCTTTGCCACCATCCGGTCCGAGGCTGATCTGGACCGGTTTGATGCCGATGAAGAGCAGGTTGCCGTTCGGATGATTCACGCCGCGGGTATGGTCGGACTGGAAGAGTTCGTGCATTTCTCGCCCGGCTTCGTGCAAACGGCCCGTACTGCATTGGAAAACGGTGCACCGATCCTGTGTGATGCGCGCATGGTCAGCGAAGGCGTCACCCGCTTCCGCCTGCCCGCCGATAACGGGGTGATCTGCACCCTGCACGATGAACGCGTACGCCCGCTGGCCGCCGAGATGAGCAACACCCGTTCCGCCGCTGCGCTGGAGCTGTGGCGGCCGCATCTGGAGGGCGCGCTGGTCGCCATCGGCAATGCGCCCACCGCGCTTTTTCATTTGCTGAACATGCTGGAAGACCCGGATTGCCCGCGCCCTGCCGCGATCATCGGCTGCCCGGTAGGCTTTGTCGGTGCGGTGGAATCCAAGGATGCGCTTTGGGAAGCCCAACCGGTGCCGTCCTGCATTGTCAAAGGCCGTCTGGGCGGCAGCGCCATCACAGTGGCGGCCGTCAACGCCATCGCAAGCCGGGCAGAATGAAGATGGGCACCATATACGGTGTGGGCCTTGGCCCCGGCGACCCGGATTTGATGAGCGTCCGGGCGGATCGCCTGCTGCGCAATGCAAAACATGTGGCGTTCTTCCGCAAACCCGGTCGCAGCGGCCAGGCACGCAAGATCGTCAACGGGATGATCCCCGAAGGTGCGATCGAGTTCCCTATGGAGTATCCCGTGACCACCGAGATCCCGGTGACAGATCCGCGCTATAACGAATTGCTGGCTGCGTTCTACGAAGACTGCACCAAGCATCTCAAGGCCCTGTCCGAACAGGGTGAGGACGTGGTTGTTCTGTGCGAGGGTGATCCGTTCTTCTATGGCTCGTTCATGCATCTTTACAGTCGTCTGCGCGAAGACGCGCCGGTTGAAGTTGTACCCGCCATTACGGGCATGTCCGGAGCCTGGACTGCGACAGGAGACCCGATCACCTGGGGTGATGATGTTCTGACCGTGCTGGTTGGCACCCTGCCCGAGGACACGCTGGCTGAACGCATGGCTAAAACCGATGCATTGGTCGTGATGAAAATCGGGCGCAACATCGACAAGGTGAAACGCGCTCTGAAGACCGCTGGCCTGTATGACCGGGCATGGATCGTGGAATATGCGCAGATGCCAAACCAGACGGTGACTAAGCTGTCTGAAGCCTGCGAGAAGATCACCCCGTATTTCTCGATCATCGTCGTGCACGGTCAGGGGCGGCGACCATGAGCGGCTGGGTCAAGATTGCCGGTCTTGGGCCGGGTGACGAGGCGCTTGTTACGCCAGAAGTAACGGCCGCACTGGCCGAAGCCACTGATGTTGTGGGCTATATTCCTTATGTGGCGCGTATTTCCGAGCGCCCCGGCCTGACACTGCATTCCAGTGACAACCGGGTCGAAATAGACCGTTCGCGACACGCGCTGCAAATGGCCGCAGAAGGCAAACGCGTGGTCGTTGTATCCTCGGGTGATCCCGGCGTGTTTGCCATGGCGGCGGCCGTTTTCGAAGCGCTGGAAAACGGTCCCGCAGAATGGCGCGACCTTCAGATCGATGTGCTGCCGGGGATCACGGCGATGTTGGCTGCATCCGCACGCGCGGGCGCCCCAATGGGGCATGATTTCTGCGCCATCAACCTCAGCGACAATCTCAAACCATGGTCATTGATCGAAAAACGCCTGCGTCTTGCTGCACAGGCGGATTTCTCGATGGCCTTTTACAATCCACGCTCGAAGTCCCGCCCGGAAGGCTTTGTAAAGACGCTGAAAATCCTGCGCGACGAGTGTGAGCCCGAGCGTGTGATCCTGTTCGCCCGCGCCGTATCGCGGACAGATGAAGAGATGCGTATTTCGACACTGGCCGAAGCTACGCCCGACATGGCTGATATGCAGACCGTGGTGATCGTGGGTTCATCCCGCACGCGTGTCATCGAGCGCGATGGACCACCCATCATTTACACTCCTCGCTTCACCCCTGATGAGGATCAGGGATGAAACAGCCAGTCCAGAACCTGTCCGACCTGCGAAAACTCGGTCCGCTCCGGCAGAACCGGGCGATTGATCATCAGCACGGGCAGGCCCAGCGCCCGCGCCGCATCCAGCTTGGCGCGCGCGCCCGAGCCGCCTGCGTTCTTGGACACGACCAGCTGCGTCCCATGGTGCTGCATCAGCGCCCGGTCGTCAGCTTCGGCAAACGGCCCTCGGGCGACGACCACCTCTGCGTTCGGCAAGGGCAAAGTGTCGGGCTCATCCACAAGGCGCAGCAGGTAACTGTGTTGAGGCTGGGTCGAAAAATCTTCAAGATGCATTCGGCCAACTGCAAGGAAGACACGCTGAGCATCGCCGGACAATGCGTCGACGGCGGCAGCGATATCGGGCACGTTATGCCAGATATCGCCGGGCTGCGACACCCAGGCCGCCCGGGTCAACGCGGCCAACGGCGTCCGCGTCGCGGCGCACGCCTCAATCGCGTTCCGGCTCATCCGGGCCGCAAATGGATGGGTCGCGTCCACGACATGGGTGATGGCATTGTCACTGACATAGGCGGCCAGACCTTCCGGACCGCCGAAACCGCCAACCCTTACCGGCAAGGGCTGCGGACGCGGGTTTTCGACCCGTCCAGCGTAGGAATACACAGCCGCAATCCCTTGTTCCGAAACAGCTTTGGCCAACGCATTGGCCTCGGTCGTTCCGCCAAGGATCAGGAGGTTTGTCATGTCTGAATCTCCGTGGCTGACCGTTCTTGGATTGGGCGAAGACGGGTTTGATGGCCTGTCGCCTGCCAGCCGTCAAGTGCTGGACCGGGCCGACGTGATCATGGGGCCGCCCCGTCACCTGTCGTTGCTGCCTGAAACAGGGACGGAACGAGTCGAATGGCCAGCGCCGTTCTCGGATGGGCTGCCGATCCTGAAAGGACTGCGTGGCCGGCAGACCGTTGTTCTGGCCTCGGGCGATCCGTTTTGGTTTGGCGCAGGTTCCGTCATTGCGCGCAATTTCGATGCCGGTGAATGGACCGCCCTGCCCGGCCAATCCACCTTTTCTCTCGCCGCTGCCCGGCTCGGCTGGCCTTTGGAAAACACTCTGACTTTCGGCTTGCATGCCGCCCCACTGACCCGTTTGCGACCGCATCTGGCCCCGGGACTGCACGCGATCCTGTTGCTGCGCGACGGAAAAGCCGTGGCGGAACTGGCTACGTATCTGACCGAGACAGGCTTTGCCGACTCGGCCCTGCATGTGATGCAGGCCCTAGGTGGCCCGCGCGAAAACACCCGAACAGTCACCTTAACCGAAGCGCTGTTGGGTACGTTCGACCATCCGGTCTGCGTCGGGCTGGAAGTTTCCGGTGCAGGACCTGCCCTGTCCAAAGCGTCTGGTAAACCGGACGCCATCTTTGAGACGGACGGGCAGATCACCAAACGCCCGATCCGCGCGCTGACACTCTCGGCGCTTGCCCCACAACGGGGCGAGCATCTGTGGGATATCGGAGGGGGCACTGGTTCGATCAGCATCGAGTGGCTGATGTGTGACCCAACCCTGACCGCAACCAGCATAGAACCCCGCGCTGACAGAGCAGATCGCATTCGTCGGAATGCAATTGCATTGGGACAGGATCGGTTGAACGTCATCCATGGCACCGCGCCCGCTGCGCTGAACGGGTTAGAGTTGCCTGATGTGGTTTTCATCGGGGGGGGGCTCAGTGCAGACCTGCTGAACTGGGTGCACACGAACCTACCCTCTGGCACGCGTCTGATCGCCAATGCGGTGACTTTGGAAAGCGAGGCCACACTTGCCCATTGGCATGAGAAGCTGGGCGGTGAACTCCTGCGGATCGAACTCGCACAATCTGCGCCGCTTGGACCACGCCGCGGCTGGAAATCCGCCTACCCGGTAGTGCAGTGGAGCGTAACGCTATGATCGTTGCCGGTTTGGGATTCTCGTCTGCCGCCACAGTCGACAGCCTGCGCGCCGCATATGATGCGGCGGCAGCGAGCCGGGATGTGACCGCCCTGGCAACTGTTGCCGACAAGGAAGGTCATTTCGCCCTGACAGTTTTTGCCGAAGAAATGTCCCTTCCACTGCATTTCGTTGGTGCCGCCGATCTGGCCGGTCAACGCACGCTTACCTGCTCGACCCGCAGCCGCGCCACCTATGGCACCGGAAGCGTGGCCGAAGCATCCGCATTGGCCGCCGCCGGAAAGCTTTTTGGCTTGGGCGCGCGGCTGCTTTCACCCAGACAGATTTCAGACGACCGGCTGGCGACCTGTGCCATAGCCATCGGAGGACAGACATGACCGTTCATTTCATCGGCGCCGGACCGGGCGCTGCCGACCTGTTGACACTGCGTGGACGCGACATCATCGCATCCTGCCCCGTTTGCCTCTACGCAGGCTCCCTGGTTCCGGAAGAAATCCTCGACCACTGCCCCGAAGGTGCAAAGATCGTGAACACCGCACCAATGGACCTGGATCAGATCATGGCCGAGATCGAGGCCGCACATCAGGCCGGCCAGGACGTGGCCCGTCTGCATTCCGGCGACCTGTCGGTCTGGTCGGCGATGGGGGAACAGATCCGCCGCCTGAAAAAAATGGGCATCCCGGTCAGCGTAACCCCGGGCGTTCCGTCCTTTGCCGCGGCTGCGGCGGCTTTGGGAACCGAACTTACTTTGCCCGGCCTGGCGCAATCCGTGGTTCTGACCCGGACGCCGGGCCGCGCATCTTCCATGCCCGAAGGCGAGACGTTGGAGAATTTCGCACGCACAGGGGCGACACTTGCCATTCACCTGTCGATCGGCAATCTGGACAAGGTCATTGCTGACCTGATCCCTGCCTATGGCACAGACTGCCCAGTTGCCTTGGTCTATCGTGCAAGCTGGCCGGATGAACGGATCATCCGCGCGACGCTGGAAACGCTCAAGGAAGCCCTGGACGACGGCATCTCGCGCACTGCGTTGATCATGGTTGGTCCGGCACTGGCGGGCGAAGGCTTTGACGAAAGCTGCCTTTATTCGAAAGATTACGACCGCCGCTATCGTCCACAAAGTGCCGAGAGCCCCTGGTCGAGCTGGAGCCATGGTGATGATTAACCCTCCGGGCCTTCTGATCTCCGCACCGTCCTCTGGCACAGGCAAGACAACGGTCATGCTGGGCCTGTTGCGAGCGCTGGCCGAGGATGGCCTGACCGTTCAACCGTTCAAGAGCGGACCGGATTATATTGACCCCGCCTTCCACCGAGCCGCGGCTGGTCGGGCTTCGTTTAATCTGGACAGTTGGGCGATGGGTGACCCGCTGTTGAACGCAATTTCAGCTCAGGCCGAAGGCGCTGACATCGTGGTGGCCGAAGGCTCGATGGGCCTGTTCGATGGCGTGGCCAAGCCGGGCGAGTTGGGTCATGGGTCAAGCGCCGAGACTGCCGCACGGATGGATTGGCCGGTCGTACTGGTTCTGGATGTTGGCGGTCAGGCGCAATCCGCGGCGGCCACAGCGCTGGGGTTCAAGATGTACAACCCCGATCTTCCCTTTGCGGGAGTGATCCTGAACCGCTGCGCCAGCCCCCGGCACGAGCGCCTGACACGGTTGGGGATGGAACGTGCAGGCTTGCCGGTACTCGGTGTTCTGCCGCGCCGAGGCGACCTTACCCTCCCCGAGCGTCACCTGGGTTTGATTCAAGCCGTCGAACACCCGGATCTGGAAAGCGCCATTGTGGGATATGCTACATTTCTGCGCGAACATGTGGAACTGGAAACGATCAAACGGGCGGCTTCCTCAGGCCCCATTGGGCCATCGTCAGACGCGCTGCCGCGCCCTCCGGCCCAGCGGATTGCACTGGCTCGCGATGCGGCATTTTCCTTTACCTATCCGCATTTGCTGGAAGGCTGGAGCGCAGCAGGGGCCGAGATACTGCCCTTCTCACCTCTGGCCGATGAAGCTCCGGCGACGGATGCCGATCTGGTCTGGCTACCCGGCGGATATCCGGAACTGCATGCCGGGACGTTGGCTGCTGCCGGAACGTTCCTCGCTGGTCTGCGCAAGCACGCGGAAACAAGGCCTGTGCATGGGGAGTGCGGTGGATATATGGCGCTGGGTCATGCGCTGATCGACAAGGATGGCGTGCGGCATGAAATGGCTGGCCTGCTGGGGCTGGTGACGTCGTACCAAAAACGCAAATTCAACCTGGGCTATCGCAAAGCCGAACTTTTGGCCCCGATGCCGGGATTTGCACAGAATGCGGCGCTGCGCGGGCATGAGTTCCACTATTCCTCGATCGTGGATCAGCCTGACGCGCCACTCGCCCGTGTGTTTGATGCCGAAGGCGCAGAAGGGCCTCAGACCGGCTCTGTTCGCGGCAATGTCACCGGTACGTTCTTTCACCTGATTGCGGAGGCATCTGAATGAGCGGATTTGTCTCTTTCGTCGGATCCGGCCCTGGTGATCCGGAATTGCTGACACTGAAGGCCGTAGATCGCCTGCAAAAGGCCGATGCGGTTTTGTTCGATGACCTCAGCAGCGGGCCTATATTGAGCCATGCGCGCGAAGACGCGGATCTTGTGGGCGTGGGCAAACGGGCCGGTCGACCGTCCCCCAAGCAGGACCATGTCAGCCGGTTGCTTGTGGACTACGCCCAGACCGGCCAACATGTCGTGCGGCTGAAGTCCGGCGATGGCGGCATGTTCGGGCGCCTGGAAGAAGAGCTTGTTGCCCTGCGTAATGCAGGCATTGAATTCGAGATCATTCCCGGCATCCCGTCTGCCGTCGCTGCCGCAGCTGCCGCTGGCATTCCGCTGACGCGTCGTCTGACCGCACGGCGGGTGCAGTTCGTGACAGGACATGATGTCAGTGGCGCGTTGCCGGACGATCTGAACCTGACAGCACTGGCCGATTCTCAGGCCACCACCGTCGTATTCATGGGCAAACGTACTTTCCCGCTTCTGGCAGAAGCTTTGCATTCCCGCGGCCTGCCTTTGGATACGCCTGCCCTGATGGCTGAATCGGTTTCGACTCCGGATCAGAAGCTGACGAGCACCACCATCGGCGCCTTGGCCGAACAGCTGAAATCCGAGATCGGCACAGCTCCGGCCCTGATCCTTTATGGGCCGCTGGCGGAGTGCGAAGATGATTGACCTGAGCCTGATTGGCATCGGCACCGGCAACCCGGATCATGTGACCTTTCAGGGTGCGCAGGCGATCCGGTCGGCCGATCTGATCCTGATCCCCCGCAAAGGTGAGAACAAGGCCGATCTGGCCGGGCTGCGTGAGGAAATCATTGATCGGGTAACCGAGACACCGCCGGAGATTGCCTATTTTGACATCCCCAAGCGCCGCGCGGATGACGGCTATCTGCATGGCGTAGACGAATGGCACGACGCCATTGCACTGCGCTGGCAAGAGGCGATAGAGGCCCACCCGGAGGCGCAGCACATTGCGCTGCTGATTTGGGGCGATCCGTCCCTGTATGACAGTTCGCTGCGCATTGCGGTGCGGCTGGACCCCAAGCCCAACACCAAGGTGATTCCGGGTATCACAGCCTTGCAGGCATTGACCGCGGCTCATGCGATCCCGATCAATGATCTGGGCGCACCCTATGTCGTGACCACCGGGCGCCGTATCAGGGATGAAGGCTGGCCTGAAACCGCTTCAAAAGTCGCCGTCATGCTGGATGGGGAATGCTCGTTCCAATCCCTTGAAAGGGCAGAGTATGACATCTGGTGGGGTGCCTATGTGGGTATGAAAGAAGAGCTGTTGATAAGTGGCCCGTTGGATCAGGTCGCGCAGCGGATCCTTGATACGCGCGCCCGCGCCCGAGCCGATCATGGCTGGATCATGGATATCTACGTGCTGAAGAAACGCGAGGTGCAGCGCCGCTCGGCGAACACGGATTCGTGACTGCGCTGAACTCTCAAGTCTAGCACACAGGTCAAAGCAAGATACCGGAGACGCGTTGATGAAAGCCTTCATTCCCCTGCTCTGCCTGATCGCTTTACCCCTTTGGGCTCAAGACACGCCCGAGGGCTGGGCCGTATACCCATCCCAAAAGCCGTACGCCGAGCTGGTTGACGCAACCAAAGCCGCGATCAAGGAAAACGGACTGATCGTCGTGACTCAGGCGGGCCCGACCAAAGCGGCGGCAGCACGTGGGATTACCCTTCCGGGAAACCGCGTGATCGGGGCCTTCAACAATGACTACGCCGTGCGGGTTCTGGAGACCTCGGTCCACGCGATGATCGAGGCTCCGATCCGGTTTTACTTAACCGAGAACGAAGACGGGACGGCGACCCTGTCTTACAAGACCCCCAGCTTTGTCTTTACGCCTTACGCATCGGAAGGTGGGCAAGACCTGGTGAATATTGCCACAGAACTTGACACAAAGTTTCAATCGATCGCTGAAAGCGCAGTCAAATAGTCACACTGCCGTGAACCGCCTTGCGTCCAGAGGCGTCCTCCGCAATCTGCTTCGAAACAGTTTCTCGGAGCATGACTGATGCAGGACTCCTCGCCCCGCGCTGCGGATCTTCTGGCCCAACGTCTTTATGAAGCGGGCTGTCGTCACGCCTTTGGGATGCCGGGGGGCGAGGTCCTGACGCTGGTCGACGCACTGGAAAAGGCAGGGATCGCCTTTCATCTGACCAAGCACGAAAACTCTGCCGGGTTCATGGCAGAAGCCGTGCATCATCGCGACGGTGCACCTGCGATTCTGGTGGCCACTCTGGGTCCGGGTGCAATGAACGGGATCAATGTGGTGGCGAACGCTTTGCAGGATCGTGTGCCGATGGTCGTTCTGACCGGATGTGTCGACGCGGACGAAGCGTTGACCTATTCCCATCAGGTTATGGATCACAGCAGGGTTTATCGCTCGATCACCAAGGGCACTTATACACTGACAGCCAAGGGCGCGGATGTCATTGCCGACAAGGCGGTGTCATTAGCCATGCAGCCACGACCGGGCCCGGTTCATATCGACGTTCCGATTTCAGTGGCCGACACGCCTGTAACCGGCGTGAAACGCCGCCGGCTGGCCAAGGTCGCGCCGGTCAGCCCCGGCGGTGAATGCCTTGAGAAGGCCCGCCGCTGGGTGGCCGAGGCCGAACGCCCCATTGCCATTATCGGCCTGGATGTCCTCTATGACGACTCGCGCAGTGTGGTACGGGCGTTCCTGGAGCATTTTGATGTTCCTTTCGTGACGACCTACAAGGCCAAAGGTGTCGTGCCCGAGGATCACCCGCTGTGTCTCGGCGGCGCAGGACTATCGCCGCTGGCTGACAAGCATCTCGTGCCTCTGATCGAACAATCGGACTTGGTATTGTGTTTGGGATATGACCCGATCGAAATGCGCACCGGTTGGCGTGAGATCTGGGATCCGGAAGAAAAACGCGTCATCGATATCTCTGCCGTGGTCAACGACCACTACATGCATCAGGCTGGATTGAACCTTGTCGCCGACACGGGCGAGACATTGGAGGCAATTGCCAAAGGCAACCCGGCCCGTGAAACATGGCCGGGCAACGAGCCAGCGCAGGTTAAAGCCTCGCTGGCAAAGGCCTTCTCCACCGATGAAAGCTGGGGGCCCGCTGCCGTAATTTCCGAAACACGTTCTGTCCTGCCGCCTGAAACCCTGGCCACCGCCGACAGTGGCGCTCACCGCATTCTGTTGAGCCAGATGTGGGCGTGCAACGAAGAACGCGGGTTGATCCAATCCTCGGCGCTCTGCACTATGGGCTGCGCTGTTCCTATGGCCATTGGCCTGAAACTGGCAGAGCCCGACCGCCCGGTGATCAGCTTCTCGGGCGATGCCGGGTTCCTAATGGTTGCAGGAGAATTGTCGACTGCTGCTGAAATGGGCGGCAACCCGATTTTTCTGGTTTTCGTCGATGCCAGCCTTGCCCTGATCGAGTTGAAACAACGCCAGCGACAGATGCGTAGCACGGGCGTCGATTTCGGCCATCATGACTTTGCCGCCATGGGCCGGGCCTTTGGCGGCAATGGCCATACGGTTCATAACAGGACAGAGTTGCGCGCCGCACTGGAAGCTGCTGTAAAGGCTGAGACATTTACAGTGATTGCCGCTGAAGTTGAGCGTGGAGGCTATGATGGCCGCATCTGAAGGCCCATTGAAGGGTGTCAAGGTTCTGGACCTTAGCCGGATCCTGGCAGGCCCCACCTGCACGCAACTGCTGGGCGATCTGGGTGCAAGCGTCATCAAGATCGAAAACCCGGCAACCGGGGGCGATGACACGCGGCAATGGGGCCCGCCATACGTGAGCGATGCCGAGGGCAACCGCTCGGATCTGAGCGCCTATTTCATGTCGGCCAACCGCAACAAGAAATCCGTCGCGCTGGATATCTCCTCGACCGAGGGTCAGGCGGAAATCAGACGGTTGGCGTCACACGCGGACATCCTGATCGAGAACTTCAAACCGGGCGGCTTGGCCAGGTATGGGCTGGACTACGCCACCCTGTCGCAAGAGTTTCCAAGCCTCGTGTACTGTTCAATCTCGGGTTACGGTCAAACTGGGCCGAATGCCAGCAAGCCCGGCTACGACCTGATGGCGCAGGGCTATGGCGGGATCATGTCGCTGACCGGCGACCCCGAGGGCGCCCCCATGAAAGTGGGCGTTGGCATCGCCGACGTGATGTGCGGGATGTATGCGACTGTTGGTATCCTGGCCGCACTGCGCCACCGCGACTTGACCGGCGAGGGCCAACAGATCGATCTGGCGCTGGTAGATTCTCAGATTGCCTGGCTGATCAATGAAGGCGTCAACTATCTGACGTCAGGCAATGTTCCGCAAAGACGCGGCAACGGGCACCCGAATATCGTCCCTTATGACGTTTACGAAACCGCCGATGGGCACGTGATTCTCGCGGTTGGAAATGACGGCCAGTTCAGAAAGCTCTGCGGCTTCATCAATGCTCCTGAACTGGCAGACGATCTGAGATTCGCGACCAACCCGGCCCGATTGGAGCATCGTAACGCACTGAATTCCATCCTTCGTCCTGCGGTGCAGGCGCTGGACACCCAGACCGTTATTTCCGGCCTGGAAGCTGTCAAAGTGCCCGTCGGCCCGGTGCAGACGCTGGATCAGGTGTTCAACACGGAACAAGTGGCTGCAAGACAAATGCAGATTGCCATGCAGGCCCATCCGGGTCAGGTCAACCTGATAGGGAATCCTCTGAACCTGTCTCGCACGCCTGTAACATATCGAAATGCTCCACCGGTCTGTGGAGCCGATACCGAGGCCGTTCTGAGCGCTGAAAACCCGTTCGAGGATTGAAATACTTGCACATTTAGGCGGCAAGTTGCTGAAACATGCCCTTGAATCGGCGGTT
The DNA here is from genome assembly GCF_059612005.1 of Ruegeria sp. CDSA141. Classification (NCBI taxonomy): domain Bacteria; kingdom Pseudomonadati; phylum Pseudomonadota; class Alphaproteobacteria; order Rhodobacterales; family Roseobacteraceae; genus Ruegeria; species Ruegeria sp. CDSA141. The sequence continues at coordinate 49,305 of NZ_JBXWPT010000010.1, read as the reverse complement.
TTTTTCGTCTTTTACGCACACGTCATTTCACCAATTCGAGAGCAGGGTCGATACTGTTACGCCGCTCTCGCACACTCTGTTACATCGAACAGTGTCAAATATCGCAATCAGATTGGACCCAAGCATGAAACAAGACGTTTTCGGACAGATGAACACCCTGACCCAGCCGGCGGCCGTCGAAGCGTGGAATGGTGTTCAGCTTGGGTTCATGGCTCATGCCGCTGTCACGCCTCAGCATTTGGGCAAAGTGCTTGAACTTGAGCCCGACTTCGCGCTGGGTCATGCGATCAAAGGTCTGTTCATGGCGCTGCTTGGACGGCGAGAGATGATGGCGGTTGCCGTCGAAGCGCTGGCTGCCGCCAATGCGGCGATGGAACGTCAGCCCGTAACTGAGCGCGAACGTCTGTATGTGGAGTCGCTGGCCCTGTATCTGGCCGGCCAACAGGCGCAGGCGGTTCAGACATTCGAAACAATCCTGCGTGACCATCCGCAGGACACTCTGGCGATGAAACTAAGCCACGCAACCCGCTTCGTTCTGGGTGATGCGGGCGGGATGCGCCGCTCGATCGAGCGGGTGATGCCCGCTTATGAACCGGATCATCCGGGGCGCGGTTATCTGCTGGGCTGTCATTCCTTCGCACTGGAGGAAACCGGCGCTTACGAGAAGGCCGAGATCTCAGGCCGACAGGCGCTGTGGATGGTGTCCGACGACGCCTGGGGCCTTCACGCGGTGGCCCACGTTCATGAGATGACAGGCAACGCGCAACTTGGCCTTGACTGGCTGGCCGGGCGTGAGGCCGCCTGGTCCCACTGCAACAATTTCCGTTACCACGTCTGGTGGCACAAGGCACTGATGCATCTGGATCTGGGTCAGGTTGATCATGTGAAGGAGCTGTATGACGCCCATATTCGCAAGGACAAAACCGACGATTACCGGGACATCTCGAACGCAACTTCACTTCTGACTCGGCTTGAGCTCGAAGGCGTAGATGTTGGGAACCGCTGGGAAGAACTGGCTGATCTGAGTGCAGCGCGGACTGAAGACGGTTGCCTGATCTTCGCGGATCTACACTATTTGCTGGCGCTGACCGGTGATAACCGCGCCGACGCCACGGCCAAGATGCTGAGCCGCATGAACAAGGATGCAGCGCGCGCCAATGACGACATGACCCGCCGAATGGCGGATCCCGGTGTTGCCGCTGCCATGGGCCTCGAGGCCTTTGGTGACGGTCATTACGCCACGGCCTTTGATCATCTTTTGACAGCACGCGGTTCCATGCAACTGGCCGGTGGCAGCCACGCTCAACGCGATGTATTTGAACGCATTACCATCGATTCCGGTCTTCGGGCCGGGCGCCTCGATGCAGTCGAGCGCATTCTGGATGATCGCCGGGCCAAGCGCGCCGGAGGTGAAGACAATTATGCCATCGCGCGCCGCGCCCTGATCGACGCGGCCCGTGACAGTGGTGACGCACAAAGCGTCCCCGCCGAATAACAAGAAGACCAAGAAGGACAGAAAACGTATGGCGACCATATCGCCCGCTTCTGATTTTGCACCCGCTGCGGCCCCCGCCGCAGCCTCTGCCAGCACGCGCGATCCGCGGCTGGATTTCTACCGTGGCATTGCGATGTTTATCATCCTGATTGCACATATCCCCAATGATCCCTGGGCCAAATGGATTCCCGCGCGGTTTGGCTATTCCGATGCAACCGAGATCTTTGTGTTCTGTTCGGGTATGGCCTCGGCCATCGCCTTTGGAGGTGCATTTCTGCGCAAAGGCTGGTGGATGGGAACCGCACGTGTCGCGTACCGCATTTGGCAGGTTTATTGGGCGCATATTGCCTTGTTCTTCTTTGTTGCCATGACGATGGCCGCGCTGGATCAGACTGGCACGTTCGAGAAAACCTATGTCTCGTCGCTGAACCTACAGCATTTTTTCAATGACCCCGCGCCGCAGATGGTCGGGATTTTCACTCTGACCTATGTTCCGAACTACTTCGATATCCTGCCGATGTATCTGGTCGTACTGGCGCTGATGCCGCTCTACATGGCGCTCTACCGCGTCAGTTTCTGGCTGATGGCGGCAGTTTGCGTGGCCATCTGGTTCATCGCACAAACCGGCGCGCTGGCCCTTCCCGCTGAACCCTGGTCCGCGCGCCAGTGGTTCTTCAACCCTTTTGGCTGGCAATTGCTGTTCTTCACCGGCTTTGCGTTCATGCGCGGTTGGATCCCGGCCCCGCCCGTGTCAAAGTCTTTGATCTGGGTGGCAATTGCCTTTGTCGTCCTGTCGGCTCCGTTAGGGTCTTGGAAAGTCTTCACCTGGATCAATACGGCTGCGCCCGAGCTAGGCGCAGTGATCCGCAAGGGCTGGCCCCTGACCGAAGAGCTGCGCGGTAAAACCGAGTTCGGCCTTCTGCGATATGTCCACTTTCTGTCGCTGGCCTATCTGGGATGGGTTGCAGCGGGCGAGCACGGCCACCGTCTGATCGCAACAGGTCATGGTGTGGGCGCACGTATCTGGCAATTTCTGCTGGCCGTTATCACAAAGGTCGGCCAGCAATCCCTTGCCGTCTTTGTGTTTTCCATGGCCGCGGCCCGGCTGATCGGCGTCGCGCTGGATCAGGCTGGGCGGGATGTCGCCACTGTCTTTGTCGCCAACATGATTGGGTTTGCGATGATCATCGGCGTTGCTTATCTGGCAGCTTGGTTCAAGTCACAACCCTGGAAGTCGAAGAAATGAAATTCACACGCCGCGAATTCCTCGTCTCGACGACTGCTTTGGCCTTTGCCCCGACCGCGTACGCGACGGGCGGTGAGACGCCTTTTGACCGTGATTACGTAATTGAAATGGCCCGCGATCTGGCCAGCCGCCCCTATGTGGAACGCGAGATGGTACCACAGGAATGGCAGGACCTGAGCTATCAGCAATACCGCTCCATCCGGTTCCGGCTTGACCGGGCGCTGTGGTACGAAACCGAGACGCCATTCAATGTCGATTTCTTCACCCCCGGCCTGTATTTCCCCCGCACCGTAAAGGTGGAGACGGTCGAGAACGGCATGACCAAGCCGGTCGCCTTCGATCTGGAAATGTTCGACAAGTCCGAAGACGTGCCGCAACTGCCAATCGATGACACGCTGGGCTTCTCCGGCCTGCGCCTGCGCACTGAAATGCACCGCCCCGGTAAAACAGATGAATTCTGCGTCTGGCAGGGGGCCAGCTATTTCCGCGCCATCGGTCTGCACGAGGTATACGGACTGTCCGCGCGGGGTCTGGCGTTGAAAACCGGCGATCCGGATGGTGAGGAATTCCCCGAATTCATCCGTTTCTGGCTGGAGCGTCCCGAACCGGGCCAACGCAACATGGTCGTGCATGCATTGTTGGACAGCCCCAGCGTGACCGGAGCCTATCGTTTCAACGTCACGGCGGGCGCGGATTGCATCATGGATGTCGAGGCAACGCTGTTCCCGCGCGAAGAACTGCCCCATGTGGGCATCGCTCCGGGAACTTCGATGTTCCTGTTCGACCAGACCAACCACAGCCGGTTCGACGATTTCCGCCCTGCTGTACACGACAGTGACGGCCTGCTGATCCGCAATGGCGCGGGCGAGGTTTTGTGGCGTCCGTTGGCCAACCCGACCCGTCTGCAGGTTTCATCCTTCGTCGATACAAACCCACGCGGGTTTGGTCTGATACAGCGCAAACGAGAGTTTTCGGACTACGCCGATCTCGAGGCAAATTACCACAAGCGCCCGGGCCTTTGGGTCGAGCCCCAGGAAGACTGGGGCAAAGGCTCGGTGACGCTGGTTGAGATCCCGGCAGATCAGGAAATCTATGACAACATCGTCGCCTATTGGCGTCCGGCTGAGCCCTTTGCGGCCGGCAGTCAGGTCGACCTGTCCTATCGCTTGATCTGGGGGGAAGAACCCCAACGCACACCGATGCCACGCGTAATCAACACCGCGATGGGCGAGAACACCTTTGGCGAAGGCCGGCTGGCCGTCATCGACTTTGAAGACAGCGAATTGTTCGCGGATATCGACGCGATCACGGTTTTCGTGGATTCCCCCCATGCGGAAACCTCGGACGGGGTATTGCAACGCAACCCGGATACCGGTGGCCTGCGTCTGGCGTTCTCATTCCAGCCCGGCGAGCGTAACCATGTGGAACTGCGGGCGCAGTTGCTGAAAGACAAACAGCCTGCCTCAGAGGTCTGGCTATATCGATGGACCACATGAACCGCGATCTGCATATCATGCCGCCCGAAGCCCCTCTGGCGATGCCTGCGCAGAACTTTGGCGCACGTTTCCGGGATGCGGACGCACCTTCCGGTCAGAACAGGTCATCTACCGGATTCTGGCGCGCGCTTGCCTTTTCGCCTGCAATGGCCGCCACTCTGGCCTTGCTATGGGTCATGAGCGATTGGTTCGGTGCGGCGGGCATCAACGTGATTGAAGGCATCCTTTTGACCTTGATCTCGTTCAACTTCTTCTGGATTTCCTTCACCGTCTGCACCGTTTTGCTGGGCATGGCGTCGCTGGCAAAACAGGAACGTCCCAAGCGCCGGACCGCAGGGCAACCCCTGCGGGTGGCGCTGCTGACCCCGGTCTACAACGAGGTCCCCTGGAACGTACTGGGCAATGCCCGCACCATGTTGGAAGATCTTCAGGCGCGCGGCGGGCAGCACCACTATGCCATGTTCATCCTGTCGGACACGCGCGACCCGGAAATTGCGGCACAGGAACAGGCCAGCGTCGAGGCACTGCGCACCACGCTGGCACCCGGGCTTGAGCTGTACTATCGCCGCCGCGAACAGAATACCGATCGCAAAGTGGGCAACATTGCCGACTGGGTCAGCCGCTGGGGCGCGGATTGGGATGCCATGCTGGTGCTGGATGCCGACAGCCTGATGACCGGGCGCGCGATCCATCGCCTGACCGATGCACTGGCATGCGATCCGGGTGCGGGCTTGATTCAAAGCTATCCGCAACTGATCGGCGCGCAGTCTGTCTTTGCCCGGATGCAGCAATTTGCGAACGGCGTCTACGGCATTGCCTTTGCCGAAGGTCTGGCCCGCTGGTGCGGGCAGGAAGGCAACTATTGGGGCCACAACGCGATTATCCGCACCAAGGCTTTTGCCGCAAGCGCCGGATTGCCCAAGCTGCGTTCGTTCAGCGGTCAGGACAAACTGATCATGAGCCACGATTTCGTCGAGGCTGGCCTGTTGCGCCGCGCCGGATGGGCCGTGCGATTTCTGCCGCGCATTCGCGGATCATATGAAGAAACACCGCCCACCCTCATCGATCACGCCATGCGGGACCGCCGCTGGTGTCAGGGCAACCTGCAACACCTGAAACTGTTGGGTTCATCCGGATTCCGTGCCGTGTCGCGGTTCCACATGTTCCATGGCGCAGTCGGCTATCTGATGTCCCCATTGTGGTTCGCCCTGTTGTTGATGTGGGCGCTTATCGGTCAGGGTCAGGATGCCTCTGTCCTGCATTATTTCAGCCCCGACAATCCTCTGTTCCCGCAATGGCCCGAGATGTCGGAAACCCGTCACGCGCTGATCATTCTGGTCATGTACGCGATGCTGTTGGCCCCCAAGGTTCTGGGCGTTCTGGCCCTGCCGCTAAGCGGTGTACGCTACGCGGATTTCGGTGGCGGGCGGAAATTCCTTGGCTCTTTCCTGGCAGAGGTTCTATTGTCGATCCTTTACGCTCCGATCCTGATGGTGCAACAGATGATCGCTGTTTTCCGTACGGCTTTCGGCATTCAGCGCGGTTGGTCGCCTCAGGCCCGCGACGGTGGCACCTATGGTCTGCGAACGCTGATCCTGTGCCATGCACTTGAAACCGTCAGTGGAGTGGCGCTGAGCGTCGGTATCCTGTCCGGTCTGGTGTCGATCTGGCTGGCCCCGATTGCCATCAGCCTGGCTCTGGCTATCCCATTATCTGCGCTCAGCGGTGTCTCGGCAGGTGCCGCGCGCAAAATGGTCGGAATGCGGGAGGACTTCAGCGAACCCGCCATCACCCGGTCAGCGCGCCGCTATCGCGATGAACTGAAGCGACTGGTCGAAGGCAAAGGCAACATGACCCCGGCCGAGTGATTAACTGCCGGGAAGCCCTTCATACCAATCGACCATCATGTCGGCCCAGCCCGCGGGAACGGTATGCCCTCCGGGAAACAAAGCAAATTCCAGCGCGCTGCCTTCGGCACAGGTGGTCCAGCGTCGGCGCATGAAATCACCTGTAGTACTGAACCCGGTTGGTTTGTGATCTATACATCTGTTGGCATCACGCCAGATTTCCAGGCCCGCGTAGATATCCCCCTGCTGATAGCGCCCTCCGCCCAGCAGGCGCCCTTCCAGCGGCACCACATTGTCTGTCCAGCCATGCGTATGGAACATGCGGATCGGTCCATTGCAGGTTTCAGGATGCGGACGCCAGAAACCACCGGAAACCGGAACATAGGCCGAGAACGTATCGGGGGCCTCGCAAGCCAGATAGTTGACCATGAAAGCACCAGCGGAAAACCCGCCCAGCAAGACACGGTCGGCGTCGATACCAAACCGCTTTGCCGCGTCTTGCACCAATTCGGTCAGAAAAGCGGTTTCGTCCCGATCCCCAAAGCCTGGATAGAAATTCCAGCTTTTGGTTCCGCCCCGGTCGGGCCGTTCCAGCCCCTCAGGGGCCATCACCGCGTAACCGCGTTTCAACAGCGGTTCGACCATCCCGCGATTGCGCATCGTACCCGACCCGCTGCCGCCATACCCATGCAGGAAAACCACCATGGGCGCATTGTCGGCATCGGGCAGTTCGATGTGATAGGCACCCATGGGCGTCTCACATGTATCCTCTTGCCCGGCACACCCCGCCAAAGCGGCTTGCCCGGTCACTGTAACGGCTAAAGCCAGGCTGAATTCCCGGATCATCCTGCATCCTCATCAATTTTTTGAACCGGTAATCCGGCCCGAACCCATCCCGGCCCTGCGGCCGAACCCAGCATGCCCTCGGGCACGTCGATGATATTGGTAAATCCAGCCTCGATCAGGCGGTTGCTCAGGCGTGCTGAACGCACACCGCGCGCGCAGATCAGCGCCACTGGCGCTGCCTGATTGCCACCGGTCAATTCCGTCAGTGCATTGACGAAATCTTCGCGCCGCATATCCAGCGGCACAGCACCCTCGCCAATTCCGGATGCCCGCCATTCGCGCGGGGTGCGGATATCGACCAGCAGAATGCGCCCGTCTACCGCCTGTTCATGGGCAACGGCTACGCTGATCCGGCCGCCACCGTGGTCTTCGGGGATCAAACGGTATTCCCTGATCGCAAACCCACCTGCGATCGCAGCACAAACGCCGATCAACATCCATCTTCGGATTCGGTTCACTTTCTCGGCCAAGATTCAGCCTCCTGTTCGCTGAGATTTGTTCTATCACAGGTGGGGTGAATCGGGGGCGTTGAAAAACCCCGACCAGTATCAAGATCGTGTCATTATTTCGCAACGTGGCAGAATACCTGACCGAACCATTAGGACTCTGTAAAAAAGTTACAATATCTGGACAGTCGGCAAAATATCTTTACAAAATTGGCTTCACACTGACCGCCCAGATCGGAGTATCGCACTTGTCCCTATTCCTTATCGCGGCCCTTCCCTTCCTTGGCGCTGTTTTTCCCGCCCTGCTGATCCGTGCAGGCCGGAACGCAGCCGCTTCCTCCGCCGGTTTGACCACGTTCCTGGCCCTGATGGGCTTGCTGATCCATATCCCCGCAGTGATGCGAGGAGAAGTCGTAACCGCCCGGTTCGACTGGATACCGGGGCTGGGTCTGAACGCGAATTTCATGCTGGACGGCTTGGGATTTTTGTTCGCGTTGCTGATCCTGGGCATAGGATTGCTGATCATCCTCTATGCAAGGTTCTATCTGTCGCGCGAAGATCCGATGGGGCAGTTCTATACCTATCTTCTGCTGTTTCAGGGCGCGATGGTCGGGATCGTCCTTTCAGACAACGTCCTACTTCTGCTTATTTTCTGGGAACTTACATCGCTCAGCTCATTCCTGCTGATCGGTTATTGGAAACACCTGCCCGAAGGCCGCCAAGGTGCGCGTATGGCACTGGCGGTCACTGGCTCTGGCGGCCTGGCGATGATTGCCGGGATGCTGATCCTTGGCAACATCGTTGGATCTTATGACCTCAGCGTCATTTTACAGAACAAAGAGCTTATTCAGGCCTCACCCTTCTATATGCCTGCGCTTGTCCTGATCCTGCTGGGCTGTTTCACCAAATCGGCACAGTTTCCGTTTCATTTCTGGCTGCCGCACGCCATGGCAGCACCGACACCGGTTTCGGCATATCTGCACTCTGCCACCATGGTGAAAGCCGGCTTGTTTCTGATGGCACGGATGTGGCCGGTTCTGGCTGGCACGGATGCTTGGTTCTATATCGTGGCCACCACGGGTCTGGTCACCATGCTGATCGGCGCGTCAATCGCGTTGTTCAAGGACGATCTCAAAGCGCTTTTGGCTTTTTCGACCGTTTCGCATCTGGGTTTGATCACCATGCTTCTGGGTTTCGGCACAAAAATTGCCGCCGTCGCTGCCGTGTTCCACATCATCAACCACGCGACGTTCAAAGCCGCCTTGTTCATGACCGCCGGGATCGTGGATCACGAGACCGGCACGCGCGATATCAAAAGGCTGGGCGGCTTGCGCCACCTGATGCCGATCACCTTCACCATCGGCACGATTGCCGCCCTCTCAATGGCCGGGCTGCCGCCCTTGAACGGGTTCCTGTCCAAAGAGATGATGCTTGAGGAGACCGTGCACACCACATGGCTGCACTCTCATTACCTGGTTCCGGGCCTGGCGTTGCTGGCTGCGTTGTTCTCTGCCGCCTATTCCTTCCGCTTTGTGAGTCATGTTTTCCTTGGTCCAGAGCGGGAAGATTATCCGGCCCATCCGCATGACCCGCCCGTTGGGTTGTGGATCGCACCGGCATTCCTGGTCATGCTTGTCATCCTGATTGGCCTTTATTCCGCTGCCATTGTCGGACCTCTGGTTGCAGTGGTGTCAAGCGCGGTGATTGGCGGTGAAAAGCTGCCCTACTATTCACTGAAACTCTGGCATGGCTTCACACCGGCCCTTTACATGTCGGTTGTGGCCACGCTGGGCGGCCTGTTCCTGCTGGCGCTGCACAAACGGGGTGAGCAGATCTGGAACGCACTGCCCCGCCCCGAGGCCAAGCAGATCTTCGAAGCAATCATAGACGGGCTGACAAGACTGAGCCGCTGGATCACCGATGAGATGCACAACGGCATTCTCAGCCGCTATGCAATCATCTTTGTCGCCTTTACCGTTGGCCTCGGCTATTACGCGTATTCGACCGGGACAATTGGTATTGAGACCCGCGTTCCACTGCCGGCACAGATCATTCCGATCATCGGGTGGATCTGTCTGGTTGGCGCGACGCTGGGCATCATGTGGTTCCACCGCAACCGCCTGTTGTCGCTGGTATTGATCGGAGTCGTTGGCCTGATCGTTTCGATTGCCTTCAACTATCTCTCGGCCCCGGATCTCGCCTTGACGCAAATCTCGGTCGAAGTGGTGACAATGATCCTTTTGTTGCTGTCGCTGAACTTCCTGCCGACCGAAACGCCCTGGGACAGTTCAGCGGCCCGACGCTGGCGGGACGCCGCGATATCCGTCGTCGCGGGCCTTGGCACCGGTGCGCTGATCTACGCGATGATGATGCGCGATTTCGCTTTCCCGACGATTTCAGAGTTCCATCTGGCCAATTCCTACAAAGGCGGCGGCGGCACCAATGTGGTCAATGTGATCCTTGTTGACTTCCGGGGTTTTGATACCTTTGGCGAGATCATCGTTCTGGGCATCGCCGCACTGATCATCTTTGCGCTGACGGAATCCGTTCTCGGTACAAATGTCCGCAGCTATCTGCTGAACCGCAAACCGCATTGGCCGCAATCCGGGGACTCGCATCCGCTGATGATGGTTGTGGTTACCCGCGTGATGATGCCGATCGCACTTATGGTCGGGGCGTACATCTTCTTCCGCGGGCACAACCAGCCCGGTGGCGGTTTTATCGCCGGGCTTATCGTCGCCATCGCTTACCTGATGCAGTACATGGCCAGCGGCTATACCTGGGCCATCGAGCGGCAGAGATTCTATTACCACGGCACCATCGGCTGGGGCGTTTTGATCGCCGCAGCAACCGGACTGGGTGCATGGTTCAACGATCGTCCTTTCCTGACCAGTGATTTCGGCTATCTTCACTGGCCACCGCTGGAGGAGTTCGAATGGGCCACCGCCATGCTGTTCGATACAGGTGTTTTCCTGGCGGTTCTGGGCGCGGTGATGCTGGCGCTGGACAGCTTGTCGCGACTTGCGTGGCAGCCGGGAATGGCACAGGAATTCCCGATGGATATCAACCCACTGCGGGATGATCTTCTGGAAGAAGAACAAGAGAAGGAGCAGGCCTGATGGAAGCGCTCGTAGCCTCTGCCGTCGGCATCATGACTGCCGCCGGGATATTCCTGATCCTGCGCCGTCGGACGTTCCCTGTCATTCTGGGCCTGTCTCTGATCACATACGCGGTGAACGTGTTTCTATTCGCGACCGGGCGACTTGCTTTGAACGCACCGGCAGTCCTGAACAAGTACAAGGACGTCCCCTATACCGACCCGCTGCCGCAGGCGCTGGTTCTGACCGCTATCGTGATTTCTTTCGGGATGACTGCCGTGATCGTGATGATCTCACTCAGCGCATACCTGTCCGCCAAAGACGACCATATCGACATGACCGCCCAGGACAGTGTTGACGCACCGGGAGATGACGCATGAACCACTGGATCGTTGCGCCGATCGTCCTGCCCGCGATTCTGGCCCCGTTCATCATCATGGTCCTGCGATACCATCTGGACCTGCAGCGCATCTTCTCGGTCGCCGGTGTTGTGGCTTTGCTTGGGATTGCGCTGACGATCACGGCTCAGGCCTCGGGCGGGGATATTCAGGTGTACGAGCTTGGCGACTGGCCCGCCCCGTTTGGCATTGTCATGGTGCTGGATCGCATGTCCGCAATGATGGTTCTGCTGGCTGCCCTGCTGGCCCTGCCGATTGTGTTATATGCCATTGCCTCGGGCTGGGATGACCGGGGCAAGCATTTTCATGCGCTGTTCCATTTCCAACTCATGGGTGTTTGTGGCGCCTTCCTGACTGGCGACGCCTTCAACCTTTTCGTTTTCTTCGAGGTTCTGCTGATCGCCTCTTACGGCCTGATGACACATGGCGGTGGCGCGGTGCGGTTGAAAGCGGGTGTGCAGTATGTGGCTTACAACCTTTTGGGGTCGACCCTGTTTCTGTTTGCCCTCGGTACGATCTATGGCGTGACCGGTACGCTGAACATGGCGGACATCGCCGTACGCGTTGCGGAAATTCCGGCCGAAGATACCGCATTGCTGCGCGTTGGTGCGGTGCTGTTGCTGTTGGTCTTCTGTATCAAGGCTGCCGTTCTGCCCCTGCACTTCTGGCTACCGGCCAGCTATGCCAACGCCCCCCTGCCCGTTGCGGCCCTGTTTGCAATCATGACCAAGGTCGGTGCCTATTCGATCCTGCGGATGTACACGCTGGCCTTCGGTCCAGAAGTAGAAGCCACGCAGGGTCTGGTTGGCGAGTGGCTGCAACCTGCGGCGCTGCTAACGCTTGCGGTCGGCGTTGTCGGCATTCTGGGGTCGCAGCATATTGCCCGCATGGTTGCCTTCTGTGCCATTGCATCCATGGGCACCTTGCTGATCGCGATTGCGCAATTCACGCCCGACGCAACGGCAGCCGCCCTTTATTACGTCTTCCATTCGACCCTTGCGACGGCGTTGCTGTTCCTCGTTGCGGACCTGATCATGGAACGACAGGGAGGGACCATCGCCCCCAAACCGCCAATGCCACAAAGCGGGTTGATAGCCGCGTTGTTCTTTGTTGGCGCCATCGCCATGGCCGGGATGCCGCCACTGTCCGGCTTTGTAGGCAAACTTTTGGTTCTGGACGCTTCGCGTGATGCATCCGATGCCACCGCAGTGTGGGCAGTGATCCTGATCGGATCATTTGTCACCATCGTCGGGCTGGCCCGCGCCGGGTCGCTGATCTTCTGGAAAAGCCATGACGCTGAAGTTGTCGCAACCGAAGAAACCGTCGAAGGCGAAGAGGCGTCTGCCCCCACCGCCCCCGAACCGCAACCCGGCCTTGCCTTTACGGCCGTGTTCGGGGCCGTGGCAGGTCTGATCCTGCTGACCCTGTTCGCAGGTCCGGCTCTGGAGTACACGAGCAAAACCGCAGAGCAGTTGTTTGCGCCTGAAAACTACATCTCTGCCGTCTTGGGAAGGGAAGAGTGATGAAACTGCTGCGCCGGATTTTCCCGCACCCCCACCTGACTATTTTGCTGACGCTGGTCTGGGTACTGCTGGCGAACAAGCCTTCGCTGAACTCTCTGGTCTTTGGCCTAATTCTCGGGATCATCATTCCATTCGTCACTCAACCCTACTGGCCGGATCGTCCCAAACTTCGCAACTGGCCAATGATTGTGGAATACATGCTGGTGGTGCTTTGGGATATCGTGGTTGCGAACGTGACAGTGGCCCGGATCATCCTGTTCAAACGCAATGATAACCGCCAGCCCAACTGGATCTGCGTCCCGCTTGAACTGCGCACACCCGAAGCGATCACGGTTCTTGCGGGCACCATCACGATGACTCCGGGCACCGTCAGTTGTGATTTGTCAGCTCAGGGGCATAATCTGCTGGTGCACTGTCTTGATGCCCCCGACCCCGAGGCCGTGCGGGACCAGATCAAACAGCGCTATGAACGTCGCCTGAAGGAGATTTTCGAATGATCGACTACGCGATTTATTTTGCATTTGCCTGTTTCGGTGCGGCGATCATGATGTGTCTGTGGCGTATCATCTCCGCTGACGGGGTCGGTACTCGGGTTCTGGCCTTGGACACTATGGTGATCAACACCATCGCCCTGATGATCCTATATGGGCTGGATCAGGGGACAGAGATCTTCTTCGAAGCCGCCATGATCATTGCCATGCTCGGTTTTGTTTCCACCGTGGCCTATGCGCGCTTCATGTTGCGCGGCAACATTATCGAATGAGGGCGGGATGACATTCATCGTGGAACTGCTGATCGCCTTTTTCCTGATCGTCTCGGGTATCTTCGGCTTTGTCGGGTCTTTTGGCATGATCAAGCTGAAAGACCCGATGTCCCGCCTGCACGCGCCGACCAAGGCAACGACCTTGGGGGTGGGCGGCGTGCTTCTGGCCTCGATCGTGCATTCTGTTCTTCTGGAAGGAAAGCTGTCCCTGCACGAGCTGCTGATCACTCTGTTCTTGTTCCTGACCGCTCCGATCACGGCCCTGTTCATTGCAAAATGGCACATACACCGTCATGAAAACCCAGAAGACCTGCCGGATGCCGGCGAGGATGAGCTTTGGGCCACCCACGCCGTCGAGCAGGTCGAGGACGTCCCGGACCATAGCGCGAATTGAAACCTATGCACATTCCTCCTCTGCCCCTGACCCGCGATCTGGTTCTTGTTGGCGGAGGTCACACCCACGCGCTGCTGCTGCGCAAATGGGGGATGAACCCTTTGCCCGGGGCGCGGGTGACAGTGATCAACCCCGGCCCAACGGCCCCTTATTCCGGAATGTTGCCAGGATATATCGCCGGACACTATGACCGGTGGGAGCTGGACATCGATCTGGTCAAACTGGCGCGTTTTGCAGGCGCGCGGGTCATTCTGGGCTCGGTCGACGGACTCGATACCGATCGTCAAGAAATACATGTTCCCGGGCATCCTCCGGTTGGTTTCGACGTGGCGTCGGTCAATGTTGGCATTTCGTCGGACATGCCTGCAATGCCCGGCTTTTCGGAACATGCGGTACCGGCCAAACCACTGGGGCCATTCGCGGCAAAGTGGGCTGCTTATCTGGAAGGCAGCGGCGCTGCCTCGGTCGCCGTAATCGGCGGTGGAGTCGCCGGGGTTGAACTGGTCATGGCGATGGCTCACGCGCTAAAGGCCAAAAGTCGGACAGCACAGGTTACACTGATCGACAATGCCTTTGCCCTGACGGCCACCAAACCCAAAGCGGCAGCGACGATCCGGCAAGCCATGCAGGATCTTGGTGTGGAAGTGATCGAAAACGCAGCAATCAGCCGGATCGCTTCGGAACACGTCGCATTGCAAGATGGGCGCACAATTCCCGCCAATTTCGTAACAGGTGCGGCCGGAGCCCGCCCGTATGACTGGATCGAAAAGACCAGGCTGGACCTTGAGGATGGCTTCATCCGGGTGAACAGCTACCTCCAATCCAGCGATCCAGTGGTTTTTGCCGCCGGTGATTGCGCCCATCTGGTGGACAATCCCAGACCCAAAGCCGGGGTTTATGCAGTGCGCGAAGCACCGCTTCTGTTCGACAATCTGCGCGCGGCGCTGGGGGCTGGACGGATGCGCAAATATGTCCCGCAGAAGGACTACCTGAAACTGATTTCACTGGGCGGCAAATCGGCGTTGGGTGAACGGTTGGGAGCATCCTTCAGCGGAGCGATGATGTGGACATGGAAGAACCACATTGACCAGACCTTCATGAACAAGTTCCGGGAACTGCCGCAGATGAAGCCCCCTGTGCTGCCTCGCGAAAGTGCGGCCGGACTTGTTGAGGCGCTGGGTGAAAAACCGATGTGTGGCGGATGCGGTGCCAAGGTCGGGCGGGGTGCATTGCACATTGCACTGAAATCGCAACCCGCTCCCATTCGCCCGGACATCACCCCCTTGCCCGGCGATGACGCGGCTCTGCTTCAGACGGGCGGAGTTCAGCAGGTCATGACGTCCGATCACCTGCGGGCTTTCACCAAAGATCCTGCGCTTATGACCCGTATCGCGGCTGTTCACGCCTTAGGCGATATTTGGGCCATGGGGGCCACGCCTCAGGCAGCCACGGCAACCATCATCTTGCCACGCATGTCTTCTGCCCTGCAAAGCCGTACCATGTCGGAAATCATGTCAATCGCAGGAGCCGTCATGCGGGACGCCGGTGCCGAGATTGTGGGCGGGCACAGCTCCATGGGTGACGAGATGACGATTGGCTTCACACTGACCGGGTTATGCGAAACCGCCCCGATCACACTGGCGGGCGGGCAACCGGGCGATTGTCTGATCCTGACCAAACCCATAGGAAGCGGTGTTCTTATGGCGGCTGAGATGGCCGGCCAGGCCAACGGTGCCTGGGTCGCCGCAGCCTACCAGCACATGGTGCAGCCGCAGGGCAAGGCGGCCCGCATATTGGCCGGGGCCCATGCGATGACCGACGTGACCGGGTTTGGTCTGGCCGGACACCTGCAAGGCATCTGCGACGCTTCCGGATGCGGGGCCATGATGGATCTGGGTGCTGTGGACGTGATGGAAGGCGCGCAGGAGCTGACGGACCAGAGTGTTCGGTCAACCCTATTTGCAGACAACCGGGCAATAGCACCTGACCTGCCCGCCGAGGGCAAAGCCGCCTTGATGTTCGACCCGCAGACAGCAGGCGGCCTGCTGGCCGCGGTCGCGGCGAAGGATGCCGATACCGTCCTGGAAGACCTCAAGAACGATGGGTATCCAGCCATGGCAATCGGCGAACTCACCGAAGCACCGAGGCTGCGTCTTCAAAGCTGATCCAGCAGGCTTTCGATCCGGGTCGCTGCCTCGCTCAGGCCGGCGTCGTTCAGAACAGCGATCTCAATATCGGCCAGTTCCTCAACAGAACGGGACCGCCGCGACTTTGCGTATGCCGGGTCATAATGCTGCTCCATCAGGGCCTGAGTAAGCACCTGTTTTTGACCTGCATTGATCAGCTGCATCCAACCATCAACAACCTCGTGACCACGATGAGACCGCAGCGGCGACAGCCGTTCTCGCAACCGGTCGCTGTCTGACAGGATGTCATCATAGGCTTGAACCAGATAGGCGGCACGCGCTTCGAGTGGCGCCGTGATGTTCACCCTCGGGGCTGCACATAAAGCGTTCCACAGGCTGGGTGGCAATATCAGGCTCCCAATCCTGGAAGATTCCGCTTCGACCACAACCGGGTGCGCCGAGTCCATCGAACAAAGCGCTCCCGACAAAGCTGATTCAAAGGCTTTCTGGCTGGGCTGCCCGCCCGGTCTTTCCCCCAATAATGATCCTCGATGATTGGCCAGTGCTTCGAGGTCCAGAACCTGCACTCCACGTGCGCGCAACAGGGCCAACAATTCTGTCTTGGCCGTTCCGGTATAGCCATCCAGCGCCACCAGCCGATGCGGCAACGGATCATCATACAAATACGCATTCACCAACCTGCGGTAGGTGCGATAGCCGCCCTCAATCACTTCCGCCCGCCAGCCGATTTGTTGCAGCATCCAGGTGAACGACCCGGAACGCTGTCCGCCACGCCAGCAATAGACCAAGGGGCGCCAGCTGCCTTCGTGATGGCTTAGATGCCGCTCAATGTGGTTGGCCGCGTTGCGGAACACCAAAGCAGCCCCAAGTTTACGCGCCAGAAACGGGCTCTCTTGTACATACATGGTTCCGACACGGGCGCGTTCCTCGTTATTCAGAACCGGCAGATTGATCGCACCTGGCAGATGATCTTCAGCGAACTCGGCAGGGCTGCGCACATCAATGACTGTGTCATAGTCATGCGCGTAAAGCTGTGTCAGATCAGGAAAGTTCAGAGCCATGCCGAAGGTCTAGCTTGCCGCGTTTCCAAAGGAAAGGTCATGCGCCCTCACGCGTCGAAAGGCTCAATAAGATCAGGCCCCCTGGCCCGGTTTGAGTTGACGGCCGGACCGACGCGATGAAAAGCCAGCACATCCCTTTCCCCCGGCTGCATCAGACGTGCGGCCCCCTTTCCAGCTTCACCCAGCCATAATGGCCAGTGTGGGGGCTCAAGGATCAGGGGCATCCGATGGTGGATCGTGCTGAGGTTTTCGTTGGCCGCCGTTGTCACGATGGCACAGGTGCCCTGACGGTTTTCATCCCCCCCCCAGTCCTGCCAGATCCCTGCAAAGGCAATCGGGGCGCCATCCCTGCGATGGATATACCAAGGCAAGCGCGTTCCCTC
Source organism: Ruegeria sp. CDSA141 (assembly GCF_059612005.1). Lineage (NCBI taxonomy): Bacteria > Pseudomonadati > Pseudomonadota > Alphaproteobacteria > Rhodobacterales > Roseobacteraceae > Ruegeria > Ruegeria sp. CDSA141. The sequence goes on along the minus strand of NZ_JBXWPT010000010.1, from coordinate 32,162 downwards.
GTCCGTCTTGGTCCATTCGTAAAACCCTGTTGCGACAATCAGACAGCGGCGTGATCGGCAGGCATCGCGAAAGGCGGGCTTTTCCGCCAAAGTCTCGGCACGTGCGTTGATCAGCAACGGCCCGGCAGTTTCCGTCTTGTACCAATGTGGCAGAAACCCCCAGCGCAGCGCATCCAGATGACGGCCTGATTCACCGCCCCGCACCACATGCACCTGATTTGTCGGACACACGTTGAAGTTCGGGACGGTTGGCAACGCATTAGCCGGACGCGCGGAAAACAGCTGCGCCATCGCGTCATTGGGAAGAGTTATTGCAAACCGTCCGCACATGGTAATGGACCACCGTTACAATCCTGGTTCTGACACAGGATCTTACTGGGTCGCATGGAAAACCAGAAAACGCGATCCCACAAGAGCAAAGCGGTGGCCTTTTGGGAGGCTGGCAAGCGTCCACAGGCACTGAAAAGACCCCGCAGAAACTCAAAAATTCCCGAAGGCCTCGGATTATCAAACCTTTTCCGGCTTCGTTTTGACCGAGGTGATGCAGTAAGGAAAGCCTTGTCCACATTTCGTTGAAGCTTCGTGGACAAAGCCCGATGATCCGCTGCTTGCCCAGAAATTGGCGAGCGCGCTGATACACACGGGTCAGGTAACGCGTGATTTGGCTAATACCCGAAAAGGAAATAACAATTCCCAGTCCACCGGCACCTTGTGCGGGTCATGGGCGAGAGTAGGACTGAGGGGAAAACTGGAGGTCAATTGCCCGGTTCACCACCCACAAACTGGCCTCACACCCCAACAACCCGAAAGTGCCTGCAAAACGTGCAAAGGCTTACTGTCTCTAGGGGTTCGCCCAAGTCAATCAGGGGCTGGCGCGAGGTCGCGGATCAGATCAAACCGATGCTTGACGGCTTGGCCCGGAACTCTGGCCGGAATACGACTTCAGCTGATCCGTTAGGAAACAAAAAAAAGCCGCACCATAGCGATGCGGCTTTTGTTAATCCTGAAAGCAGAGTCACTTCTGCTTGATGCGCCCATCAACATAAGACTGATACGGAGCATTTGCCGCCAGGTATTCGGCAGTTACATCCGCAAGATCCGGACCGAAGTCATAGGCGTTCTTGTCGTCACCCTCGAACATCGCGTACCCATCACCACCGTTGCGGACGTAGTTATTGGTTACGACCAGGTAGGTTTTATTCGGGTCAATCGGAACAAAACCGTCGCCCTCGGCGACCATCACATCAATGATACGCCCTTCGTTCGGCGCAACACTGGGGTCCCAGGTAAAGCGCAGGCCGGCGACCTGAGGAAAACGCCCCTTCACGTCTTCCACCTGACTGACACCATTTTCAAGCGCGTCGATCACGGTCTGTCCGGTAATCTCAAAAGTTGACAGGGTGTTCTGGAACGGCAACACGGTCAGCACTTCGCCCATGGTCACATCTCCGGGATCGATAGACGCCCTCAAACCACCCGAGTTTGCAATGGCAATCTGTACACCCTGATCGGCAACCCGCGCCAGCATCGCATCAGCAACAAGATTGCCCATCTGGCATTCCTGCACACGACACACAGCGCGATCGCCTTCGATGGCTTCAGCCGTGCTTGCAACAACCTTGTTTCGGATTTCATCCAGAGGCACCGCCAGTTCCGCGATCCGGTCCAATGCGGCCTGATCCTCGGTCACAGTGTTGTCCATGATCAAAGGTTCACCAACGGCTTCGACCACATTGCCGTCATCATCAAACGTGACGTTCAATTCGCCCAGAAATTTACCGTAGGCATACGCCTGAACGATCTGCACACCGTTGACCACTGTAGGATACGGGCCAACAGCCTTGTCTGACGCATTCGAAAGATAGGTATTCGAATGGCCGCCGACGATTACATCGACCCCGCTTGTCTCTGCCGCGACACGCTGGTCGACGCCATAGCCTGAATGGCTGAGCACGATGATCTTGTTGACGCCTTCGTCCGTCAGCCTGTCGACCTCGGCCTGCACCGCCGGTACCGGGTCTGAAAAGGTCACGTTGGGACCGGGCGACGCAAGTTCATGCGTATCGATCGGCGTAAGCCCGATCAGGCCAATCTGTTCGCCACCCACCTCGATCACAGTAGATTTCTTGATGTGGTCGGTCAGAAGTTCTTCGTCGCGAATATCGGCATTGGACATCAAGACCGGGAAATCGACCGAGTCGATAAAGCCACGCAACACTTCCGGGCCATCGTCAAACTCGTGATTGCCCACGGTCATGGCGTCATAGCCCAGCTTGTTCATGAACTCGGCAGCGACTTTTCCCTTGTAGTACGTGTAGAAAAGAGACCCCTGAAACTGATCACCACCGTCCACCAGAATCGAATTGTCGGCACGTTCACGTGCTTCGTCTATGGCAGTTACCAGGCGCGCCGATCCACCAAAGCACTTTCCTTCGGCATTGTCTTCTGCGTCGCATCCGCTGTCGTATTTATTGATCGGCTCGAAACGCGAATGAAAATCGTTGGTGTGCAATATTGTCAACTTGTAGTCGGCTGCCGCAACACCAGCGGTCAGGCCCAGAACCGCAACTGAAGTCAAAATTCGGGTCTGCATCATGGTACTCCCAGTTGTTATTTGTGGTGATCGTGCGCGCATGACGACAGAGAGTCAAAGAAGAAATCCGACTTGATTCCATCTTCGGCGCGGGGCATCAGGTCCGTATGCTGATTTACAAGATTTTCCGAGCCGAAGAGTGGGCCGCCTTGCAAAACCAGGGTGCCTCAGACGGCGCACCGATTGATGTCGCTGACGGGTTTGTCCACTTTTCCACCGCTGAACAAGCCGCTGAAACCGCAGCCAAGCATTTTGCCGGTGTCGATGGGCTGACTGTGTTGGCCTGTGACGCAGATGCGATGGGCGACGACCTGAAATGGGAGGTCTCGCGCGGCGGTGCCCTGTTCCCGCATCTCTATCGCCAGATCCGGATGAGAGATGTTGTCTGGTCACGCCCTCTGCCTTTTGACGGCACCGCGCACCAGTTCCCCGGGGACATGTCATGACATCCTATATCGACCCGGACCGCGACCAGTTCGAGGCCTTCAAGGCATTGGATCGAGACCGCCCGATCGAAATGCTCAATCTGGTAAAGTTTCGGGCCAAGGCGCAGTACCCAACCGCCCATGAACTGGCGAATGCCGGGCTGACCGGAGCGCAAGCCTATCAGAACTACGGGGCTGAAACCGCTCCGATCATTGAACGTATCGGGGTGAGCATCCTCTGGCGTGGGGTGTTTGAATCAACCCTCATCGGGCCATCGGATGAAACATGGGATGCCGTCTTTGTTGCGCGCTACCCGACTGCACATGCGTTTCTTGAAATGGTAACGGACCCGGTCTATCGGGCGGCCGTAATCCATCGTCAGGCTGCGGTGGAAACGTCGCGCCTGATCCGATGCGGTTCAGGTGAAGCCGGGACGGCGTTCGGATGAAACTGACAGAAAAACTGGGGCTGGCCGCCCTGCACCGCATGGACCCCGAGACCGCCCACGGGATGTCGATCAAGGCATTGAAGTCCGGACTCGCACCCGCGCCAGGGCCAGTGACAACACCGCGCCTGAAAACCGTCGTTGCCGGGCTGGCCCTGCCGAACCCGGTTGGGCTGGCCGCCGGGTTCGACAAAAATGGCGAGGTTTTGACCCCGCTGTCCCGCGCCGGGTTCGGATTTGTCGAAGTCGGGGCGGTCACGCCGCGTCCGCAGCCGGGGAACCCCAAACCCCGCCTGTTTCGACTGACCGAGGACAGGGCAGCCATCAACCGCTTTGGCTTCAACAATGAAGGCATGGAGGTGATGGCCAAACGGCTGGCAGACCGCCCCAAAGACGCGGTCATCGGCCTGAATCTTGGGGCCAACAAGGACAGCGAAGACCGTGCCGGCGATTTTGTCAAAGTGCTGGCCCATTGTGCCGAACACCTGGATTTTGCAACCGTCAACGTGTCATCCCCGAATACGGAAAAGCTGCGGGATTTGCAGGGCAAAGCCGCACTCACCGCATTGTTGAGCGGTGTGATCGAGACGCGTGATGCGCTGCCGCGCCCGCTGCCGATCTTCCTGAAAATTGCACCGGATCTCACCGAGGTGGAATTGCAGGACATCGCCGAGGTCGCCCGCGAAACCCGGGTGGACGCTGTGATCGCCACCAACACCACCCTGTCCCGCGACGGTTTGCGCAGCGTACACAAAGACGAAACCGGTGGTTTGTCGGGCGCCCCGCTGTTTGAAAAATCCACCCGCGTACTGGCTCGGCTGAGCAAATTGACGGGCGGGGATATCCCCCTGATAGGCGTTGGCGGCATCAGCAATGCCGAGCAGGCCTACGCCAAGATCTGTGCCGGGGCATCGGCTGTGCAGTTCTATACTGCGATGGTGTATGGCGGCATTTCCCTGGCGGCTGACATCGCTGAAGGGCTGGATGACTTGCTGGCTCGTGACGGTTTTGACACCGTATCGCAAGCTGTCGGCAGCAAACGAGAGGATTGGCTGTGATCGAATACTGGCACAACCCCCGCTGTTCCAAATCCCGCGCCGGACTGGCACTGTTGGAAGAAAACGGTGCGCAGATCACCGTTCGAAAGTACCTGGAAGACGCGCCTTCAATCGACGAACTTCGCGTCGCACAATCCGCCCTAGGGCTGTCACCTATCGAAATGATACGCAGAGGCGAAAAACGGTTCAAGGAATTGGGGCTGAGCAAAACCTCGCCCGACGAAGACCTGATCCGTGCCATGGCCGAAAACCCGATCCTGATCGAGCGGCCTCTTGCAATTGCCGGAGACAAAGCCGCCATCGGACGTCCACCAGAGAACCTTTTGACGCTGCTCTAGGACACCTGTGCCTCAAGCTTGGGATAGCGCCAGCCCATTGTCACTCCACGTGCAATATTGAGCACCATCAACGCGGCCCACAGGCCGTGATTGCCGAAACTCGGCACCAGTATGAAAAGTGCGACCACATAGATCGCCACTGACTGAATCATCGCATTGCGCATGGCGCGGGTCCAGGTGGCACCGATGTAGATACCGTCGAACATCCAGCTTGCCACTCCGATCACCGGAGCAATCGCTGCCCAGAAGAGAAACTCACGCCCGGCCTCGCGTACCTGCTGTGAGGTTGACATCAGGTCGATCAGCGCCGGGCCGGCTAAGAAGAAAAACGCTCCCAGCAACAGCGCCCCCCCAACACCCCATTGTGAGGCCATGACAGAAGCGCGACGCACCTGATACCTGTCTCTGGCCCCGACTGCGCCTCCGACCAGCGCTTCCGCGGAAAAGGCAAACCCATCAAGTGCAAAGGCCGTGATTTCAAGAAATTGAAGCAAGACCTGATTGGCGGCCAGATTCACGTCACCCAGATCCGAGCCAACAAAAAGGAATGTGGTGAACGATCCGGTCAACAGAACGGAACGCAGCATGATATCACCGTTGACCTGCAACATGCGCCGCAGCCGGGCAGCATCGAAAACCCGCGCCCAATCGCGCCAGATTCCGTCTGCGAACCCATCCCGGCAAAGCCATAACCCCAATGCCAATCCTGTCCATTCTGCAATCAGGGTGGCAATGGCTACTCCCTCGACCCCCCAGCCAAGTCCAAGAACGAACCACAGGTCGAGAACGATATTCACCCCATTCATCCAGACCTGAAGGACGAACACGCCGCGCGTGCGCTCGACGGCAATCAGCCAGCCGGTAACAGCATATAATGCAATGGTGGCAGGTGCCCCCCAGATGCGAATCTCCAGATAGGATCGGGTCAGGGCTTCGACTTCGGGGCTTGCCGGGGAAAGCGCAAACGCACCCGCAAAAACAGCCACTTGCGCAAGGATGAAGAACAGCCCAGCCGCGCCACCCAGCATCAGGCCGCGCATCAGCAACGCCCGGGTTTCAACGATGTCACCTGCCCCGCGTGCCTGCGCCGCCATCCCGGTGGTTCCCATCCGCAGAAAACCGAAGATCCAATAGACAGTGGACAGAATCACAGCGCCGATGCCGACCGCCCCGATTGGGGCCGCCTCGCCCATCTGACCGACTACGCCCGTATCCACCGCACCAAGTATGGGAACAGTGGCATTCGACAGGACGATCGGCACCGCGATCTTCAACACCCGTCTATGCGTGATGGGCGCCGAGGCGTCCTGCATGGTCAGCTCTGATCTCTGGGGGGTTGCGGCATCAGGAAATGCCCGGAAGCCTGCGCAAACAGTTTCGCATGATTGTCCTGCCAGGCTTCAACCCGGACCGAGGCATAACGCCGCCCGGATCTGCTGATGAAGGCCCTTGCATATGCGTCCCGAGGAAGGCCCGAGCGCAGATAGTCGACGGTAAAGTCGATGGTCTTGGGAAAGCGGATATTCGGGTCGGTCACAATGGCCTCTCCGTCGATCTCGCCACTTTCGATGCGCGGGAAAAAATGTTCCCAACTAAGGGTAATGACAGCGGTCACTTCGAGGAATGCCGCGGTTACACCGCCATGAATCGCAGGCAGGAACGGGTTGCCAATCAACTTGTCATCGAAGTTCAGAACACCGGTCAGTTCATCCCCGCGCCGGTCGAAGCTGATATTGAGAAAGCGGATGTAAGGCACACCGTCAACCAGCGCACGCAACGCTGCATCGCGTCGCTGCTTGACCACCTGCATTGGTTCGGGACGAGGTCTTGCCATGTTATTTCCCCTCAACCGTAAAGGATCCAGAGGCAGTGGCCACCGGCAGGTCCTTGTCGTCGTCCATAGCCGTCGCTCGTACAAAAGCCACGTTCCGCGTGATGTGATAGCAGACGGCGTGCGCTGTGACCGTTTGACCCGGTGTCGCCGCGCGCATGTAGTCAATTCGCAGATCGATCGTAGCTGTCCCGCCGGGGGCCGACGGGTGGCTCATCACAGCAGCACCGCAGCATGTGTCCAGAATTGTGGAAATCGCCCCGCCGTGAATCACCCCTGTGCGCGGATCACCGATCAGATCCTCATTGTAGGGCAACGTGATTTCTGCCTCGCCATCGCCGATCTGCGTGAGCTTGAGGTTCGATGCCCGCGCGTGGGGGATCGCCTCGATAAACTGGCGGGCTAAAACTGTCTTGTCGACCATATGTTTGCGTCCTGTTCTCTGCCCGTCCTTTATGAGCCGCTGTTTCCGCAAAGGGCAAGCCCACCTGTTGCGCTTGGGATCGGGACCGCCTAGGTTGCTGACAAGGAGATCGGGAATGTCCAACAACCGTTTGTCATTCAAAGAGATGTGCGCCGAGTTCGACGTAACCCCGCGCACTCTGCGCTATTACGAATACATCGAGCTTTTGCAACCGGACCGTGAAGGTCGGTCGCGGTTTTACGGCCCGCGAGAATGCGCGCGGATGAAGCTGATCATGCGCGGGCGCAAGTTCGGATTTCCTCTGGAAGAAATTCGTCAATGGCTTTTGATCTACGAGGATCAGGGCAATGAAGCTCAAATGGCTACTTTCGTCGAGATGGCGGACCGCCAGATGAACGAGCTTCAGCAGCAGCGCCAGCAACTGGATGAAGCCATGGACGAACTCAAGCGTCTGCGCGACCAGACGGCCAAATCTTTGGGATAGCCGCCGCTCCCATTCCGCATATCCAAAATGATCACTCCGAACCCGCACAAGCATGTGCGCAGTGTTCCGCCATTGCGAAGGTTTTGGCGGGAAAACCCGCTTGACGTTGCGGAAAGAAAATTGCGTCAAACCTTGCTTACGTGACCGGATGTTACGTCAACTTGGAAATGACGCAGCGTCTGGATTACGTAAACGTCACTCTCATGTTGTAAAGCGCATACCAACTGCGCAACTCATATCTCATGACGCCAGTGACGAGAGTATGACGAATGACCGAAGATGTGATGACCATCCGCGAGATGTGCGAGACCTATGATGTCACACCACGCACCTTGCGGTTCTATGAGGCCAAGGAACTTCTGTTCCCGATCCGTGAAGGCCAGAAACGTCTGTTCACCAAGCGTGATCGGGCGCGGCTCAAACTGATCCTGCGCGGCAAACGATTTGGGTTCAGCCTAGAAGAAATTCGGCAACTGCTGGATTTGTACCATGTCGGCGACCAGCAGGTCACTCAGATGACCCGCACCTATGAAATCGCGTGCGAGCGTCTGGAGGATATGGAATCGCGCCGCGAAGAGCTGACACAAGCCATCGACGATCTGAAAGAGCAGTTGCGCTGGGGCGAGAAAGTCATCGCCTCGATGAAACAGGAAAAGAAGGCAGCCGAGTAACCTCGACCTGTCATCCGGACATATGAATTAAGGGAGCTTCACATGCCCGTTTACAACGCGCCAATCAAAGACATGCAGTTCATCCTGCACAACGTACTGAATGTCTCGCAGTCGGATATCCCCGGCTACAACGAACTGGAAGCCGAGTTTACCGGCGCGGTTCTGGAAGAAGCCGGCAAGGTTGCCACCAATGTTCTGCATCCGCTGAACGTTGTCGGCGACACCGAAGGATGCCGGTTGGAAAACGGCATTGTGTACACCCCGACCGGGTTCAAAGACGCCTTCGAGCAGATGAAGGAAGGTGGCTGGACTGGCCTCGACATGCCGGAAGAGTATGGCGGTCAGAACATGCCCTATGTGCTGGGGACCGCCGTGGGCGAGATGTTCTCGGGCTCCAATCAGGCTTTCACAATGTACCAGGGCCTGACGCACGGTGCTGCGTCGGCGATTCTGGCGCACGGAACGGACGATCAGAAGAACACGTACCTGCCCAATATGGTCAGCTGTGAATGGACAGGCACCATGAACCTGACCGAGCCGCATTGCGGCACCGATCTGGGCCTGATGCGCACCAAGGCCGAGCCGCAGGGCGATGGCAGCTACAAGATCACCGGCCAAAAGATCTTTATCTCGTCGGGCGATCACGACATGGCAGACAACATCATCCATCTGGTGCTGGCAAAAATTCCCGGCGGCCCCGAGGGTATCAAGGGTGTCTCGCTGTTCATCGTCCCAAAGTTCATGGTCAACGAAGACGGCTCCCTGGGTGAGCGCAACGGAGTCTCGGTCGGCAAGATCGAAGAGAAAATGGGCATCCACGGAAACTCGACCTGCGTCATGAACTATGACGAGGCCACCGGCTGGCTGTTGGGAGAAGAACACAAAGGCATGCGCGCCATGTTCACCATGATGAACGAAGCGCGTTTGGGTGTGGGCATGCAAGGCCTGTCTCAGGCCGAAGCTGCGTATCAAAATGCTGTCGAATACGCCAAGGACCGCTTGCAAGGCCGCGATGTTACTGGCGCAAAGAACCCGGACGGCCCCGCCGATCCGCTGATCGTTCACCCTGACATCCGGCGAAACCTGATGGACCAGAAAAGCTTCACCGAAGGTGCACGCGCATTCATTCTGTGGGGTGCCACGATGATCGACAAGGCGCACCGGTCGGGCGACAAGGATGCAGACGGCCTGATTTCGCTGTTGACCCCGGTCATCAAAGGTTTCCTTACAGACGAGGGCTATGACATGACCGTTCAGGCCCAGCAGGTCTATGGCGGCCATGGCTACATCGAGGAATGGGGCATGTCGCAATATACCCGCGACGCCCGGATCGCCATGATCTACGAAGGTGCCAACGGCGTTCAGGCGCTCGACCTGGTGGGCCGCAAGCTGGCGCAGGACGGCGGCAAGCACGTCATGGCCTTCTTCGACATGGTCAAAACCTTCTGCAAGGAAAACTCCGGTAAGAATGAAGCCTATGACAAGGCCTTCATCGAACCGTTGAAAACCGCGTCAAAGGATCTTCAGGCCGCTGGCATGTACTTCATGCAGGAAGGCATGAAGAACCCCAACAACGCTCTTTCCGGTTCTTATGACTTCATGCACATGTTCGGCCATGTTTGCCTGGGCCTGATGTGGGCGCAGATGGCCAAGGCCGCGCAAGAGGCTTTGGACGGTAGTGCGTCGGACAAAGCGTTCTACGAAACCAAGATCGACACCGGCCGCTTCTACATGGCCCGCCGTCTGCCCGCCACGGCGATGCATCTTGCACGCATCCAGACCGGCGCGGACACGGTAATGGTACTGGACGCTGCGAATTTCTGATCACAGTCTGGGTTCGGGTAACATTGCCCGGACCCAGCCTTTCGAAGGAAACCACATGCCGAAACGTTTTCGCCTGACCCGCCGCTTTCCGATCGCAATGACCGAGGACGGGTACCGCAAGCTCAAAGCGTTCGCGCGCGAGGCTGGCCTGGACGAAGGCGAGGCACTTTCGTTTCTGTTCGAGAATTTCAACAGTGTAATTGATGAGGAGAACCTGACCCACCGCCTACGCATCTTCAATTCCGAGCTTGAGGCGCGGAAACGTTAACAAAACCAGCCACCTGATCTCGGGTGGGCGTTTTTTCAGAAAGATGAACTCCAAGGGCGCTGCCTATTGGTTGGTCTTTCTCGAAATACGCGAATGTCGACTTCGTACCATGCGCCTTGGGAGGGGCGAGCACATGTCCATCAAACTTCATTGCTTCGGAGAAAGTGGGAACAGCTACAAGGCTGCTTTGGCACTGGAAATGTCCAGTTTGGAGTGGGAACCGGTCTTCGTCGACTTCTTCAAAGGTGTAACCCGCACGCCTGAGTATCGCGCCGAAGTGAATGAAATGGGCGAAGTACCTGTTCTGATCGACGGCGATTTTCGCACCAGCCAATCCGGCGCCATCCAGGCCTATGTGACTGAGAAGTCCGGCAAGTTCGGCGGTAAGGACCGGGAAGAGAACTATGACATTCTACGCTGGGTGCTTTGGGACAATCACAAGCTCAGCTCGATGGCGGGCCTGACCCGGTTCCTGATCAACTTTCTGCCCGAACAGCATCGCAACCCGGATGTGATCGCCTTCAACCAGGACCGCCTGAAGGCTGCCTATCAGGTGCTGAACGCGCATCTGGAAGGCCGAGACTGGATCGTTGGTGACGGCGTGACCAACGCCGACCTTAGCTGCTGTGGCTATCTCTATTACCCAGAACCTTTCGGCTTTGATCGTGCCGACTGGCCCCATATCGACGCCTGGCTTTCTCGCCTGTCCGAGCAGCCCGGCTGGAAACACCCCTATGACCTGATGCCCGGCAACCCGTCGGATCGAGCTTGAGGAGAAGACCCATGACCGAAGCATATATTTATGACGCCCTGCGCACACCGCGCGGCAAGGGCCGCAAGGATGGCAGCCTGCACGAGGTAACCTCGGTGCGCCTGTCCGCCCTGACCCTGAACGCGATGAAAGAACGCAACAACCTTGAAGGGCACGCCGTCGAGGACGTGATCTGGGGTAACGTCACGCAGGTGATGGAACAAGGCGGCTGTCTGGCACGCTCGGCGGTCCTGGCCTCGGATCTGGACCAGTCGATCCCCGGCCTGGCGATCAACCGCTTCTGCGCGAGCGGAATGGAAGCAGTGAATTTGGCGGCAAACCAGGTCAAAGGCGGCGCAGGCGACGCTTACATCGCAGGTGGCGTTGAGATGATGGGTCGTGTTCCCATGGGCAGCGATGGCGCGGCGATTGCCGTTGACCCCTCTCTGGCGATGGATACCTACTTCGTGCCGCAGGGTATCTCGGCCGACATCATTGCGACGGAATATGGGTTCAGCCGCGATGACGCAGACGCTCTGGCGGTTGAATCGCAAAAGCGCGCGGCCGAAGCTTGGGCCGACAACCGGTTCGAAAAGTCGGTCATCACCGTCAAGGATCAGAACGGCCTGCCCATTCTGGACCGTGACGAATACATGCGCCCCGGCACCGACATGCAAAGCCTTGGCGCATTGAACCCGTCCTTCCAGATGATGGGCGAACAGATGCCCGGCTTCGACAAGGTAGCAATGTTGAAATACCCGCATCTTGAGCGGATCAATCACATCCACCACGCGGGCAACAGCTCGGGCATCGTGGATGGTGCGGCTGCGGTCTTGATCGGCAACAAGGAATTCGGCGAGAAATATGGCCTGAAACCGCGCGCCCGCATCAAGGCCACCGCCAAGATCGGCACCGACCCGACCATCATGCTGACCGGCCCGGTTCCTGTGACCGAGAAGATCCTGGCTGACAACGGCATGAAGATCAGCGATCTGGACCTGTTCGAGGTCAACGAAGCCTTTGCCTCGGTCGTGCTGCGGTTCCAGCAGGCATTCGATGTCGATCCCGCCCTGGTCAATGTCAACGGCGGCTCGATCGCGATGGGACACCCGCTGGGCGCAACCGGTGCGATTATCATCGGCACTTTGCTGGATGAACTGGAGCGTCAGGACAAGGAAACCGGTCTGGCCACGCTCTGCATTGCGTCCGGCATGGGTGCGGCAACGATTATCGAGCGCGTCTGATGCCCAAACTGGATCTTTCACAGATACCGTTCAAGGGCGGCTCGTCCTACCCCGGCAGGCTGGCCGAGGCGACTGCGGGTCGTTTCATTCAGCGGATCGGGGATGCGGGCGGCCTGACCCAATACGGGGTCAACATCGTGCGGCTTGAACCGCGGGGCCTGTCTTCGCTGCGCCACTACCACATGGAGCAGGACGAATTTGCCATCATGCTCAGTGGCACCTGCGTGCTGATCGATGACGATGGTGAGCATGAGATGTTGCCCGGCGATTGCGCCGCTTGGCCCGCAGGTGAGGCCAATGGCCATCATCTGGTGAACAAATCCGATGCGCCCGCAACCTTTTTGGTGGTGGGCACGCGAACCCCGACCGAGACCGGCTTTTACAGCGACATAGACATGATGGTGAAGGATGATGAGAACGGTTTCTCCTTCACCCGCAAGGACGGCAGCCCGCTGACGGCTGACCAGATTGGAGATGACAATGACTGATTTCACTCTGACCAAAGACGCGGACGGCGTCGCCTTTGTTACCTGGGACGCCCAGGGAAAATCCATGAACGTGCTGACCCGCGAAGCTTTTCAAGAAGTCAGCCAACTAATTGATCAGGCCCTAAGCGACGACGAGATCAAAGGTATTGTCATCACCTCGGGCAAGGAAGGCTCTTTTGCCGGCGGCATGGACCTGAATACACTGGCGACTATCCGTCAGGAAGCGGGTGACGAACCCGCACAGGCATTGTTTGATTTCGTCATGGGCGGGCACCACATCCTGCGCACGCTGGAATTGGCGGGCATGGACCCCAAGACCAAGAAAGGCGGCAAACCCATCGCCTGCGCGATCAACGGAACTTGCGCCGGGATCGGGACCGAGATCGCACTGGCCTGTCATCACCGAGTTATGACCAGCAACCCAAAGTCCAAGATCGGTCTGCCTGAGATCCTGCTGGGCATCTTCCCCGGCGGAGGTGGCACCATCCGTTACAGCCGCATGGTTGGTGCGATGGCGGCGGCCCCCGTACTGCTTGAAGGCAAGATGATGGACCCGGCCAAAGCCAAGGGCGCACAGTTGATCGATGCAGTTGCAGACGATCCGGTTGCCGCAGCCAAAGAATGGGTTCTGAATGCCAAGGACGCTGATCTGGTGAAACCCTGGGACGCGAAGGGCTACAAGATGCCCGGTGGCGCGCCTTACCACCCTGCCGGATTCATGACCTTCGTGGGCGCAAGCGCCATGGTTCACGGAAAAACTCAAGGCGCCTTCCCTGCGGCCAAAGCCCTTCTGAGCGCGATCTATGAAGGCGCGCTGGTTGATTTTGACACCGCTTTGAAAATTGAAGCCCGCTGGTTCACCAACGTTCTGATGAACCCCTCCTCGTCGGCGATGATCCGGACACTGTTCCTCAACAAGGAAGCGCTTGAAAAAGGCGCGGTCCGTCCGAAAGGTGTGCCCGATCAGCGCGTCAAGAAAATCGGCGTTCTGGGCGCCGGCATGATGGGGGCCGGTATTGCACTGGTTTCTGCCCAAGCTGGCATGGAAGTCGTTCTGATCGACCGCGATCAGGAAGCGGCCGACAAAGGCAAAGCTTATACCGAAACCTATCTGGACAAGGGTATCAAGCGCGGCAAGGTCACGGCTGAAAAGAAAGAGGCCATGCTGGCGCGCATCACGGCGACACCGGATCTGGACCATCTGAAAGGGTGTGACCTGATTATTGAAGCCGTGTTTGAAGACATTGGCGTAAAGGCCGAGATGACCAAAAAGGTAGAGGCGATCATCCCGGAAGATTGCATCTTTGCCTCGAACACGTCGACCCTGCCGATCTCGGATCTGGCCAAGGCAAGCGTGCGTCCGGAACAATTCATCGGCATCCACTTCTTCTCGCCGGTCGAGAAGATGTTGCTGGTCGAGATCATCAAGGGCAAGGAAACCGGTGATCGCGCGGTGGCCAAGGCACTGGACTATGTGCGCCAGATCCGCAAGACACCCATCGTCGTCAACGACGCCCGCTTCTTCTACGCCAACCGCTGCATCATTCCGTACATCAACGAAGGCGTGCGGATGATCGCCGAGGGTGTAAACCCTGTGCTGATCGACAACGCGGCGCGTCAGCTGGGCTTCCCGGTGGGGCCGATACAGCTGACCGACGAAACCTCGATTGATCTGGGTGCCAAGATCGCCCGTGCGACCAAGGCAGCCATGGGCAATGCCTATCCGGAAAGCCCCTCGGACGATCTGATCTTCTGGATGGAAGAACAGGGCCGTCTGGGGCGCAAGGCGAATGCCGGCTTCTTCGTCTATGACGAAAAGGGCAAACGTGTCGAATACTGGAAGGGTCTTCAGGAAAAATATCCACTTGCCAAAGACCAGCCCGACCTGATCGAAGTACAGGAGCGTCTGATGTTCGCGCAGGTTCTGGAAGCGGTTCGGGCGCTGGAAGAAGGCGTGCTGGAAGACATCCGTGAGGGCGATGTGGGCGCCATTCTGGGCTGGGGCTTTGCGCCGTGGTCCGGTGGTCCGCTCAGCTGGCTCGACATCATCGGCACGCCCTATGCGGCCGAACGATGTGATCAGCTGGCCGAGAAATATGGCGAACGCTTTGCCTGCCCGTCGCTGCTGCGTGAGATGGCCGAGAAGGGTCAAACCTTCTACGGGCGCTTCAACCCCGAAGCAAAGGCTGCCTGAAACAGTGATGCAGGCGCGTGAGATCACGCGCCTGCATCTTTTTTGTCAGTGTTTGGTTAGATCTGCCATTCGGGCCGCAGAAACAGCACCGGCGCGTTTGGACGCCCCGGTCGACCCGGTCGCCTGACCCCAGAGGGCGGACGGATCGGAAATATCGGCTCCTGCGGAATGGGTGCAGGCAGGGCACCCAATGGGTTGGCAAGGGCTGACATATCGCCCCTGCTTGCAATCAGGTTGACCAGTTCTGTACCGGTCTCTTCATCAGCGACATCGTAACCAGGCCCGCTGGCCGTGCCGCGCATGTTGAAAAGGCCGGAAGGGCAGTAAGCCTGCAGGCCGCCTTCAACAAAGATCACCTGATCTTCGTCGAAAAACAGGGAACGGACCTCAAACGACGATCCCGGTGCCTGCGACATAAACCGACCCACGCCGTTCAGCAATCGTGCGGACACTACGGAACACACGCTGGCCCTGACATCAGACCGTGTCAGGTTCAGAGCAATGCCCTGCTCGGGCATCAGCCAGACGGGACGCCCGTTATATGCGGCGCGTGCAGGTACAAAAACCGGCAAATACTCCGAACGGCGCTCTTCGGCAGAAATGACCACGACGCTGGTCGAGATGCGGCGCACCTCTTTGAACCCGTGATCCAGTGTTCGGACCAGATCGCCAACTGCTATGCGTTCCACCGGTTTCCACCCGCTGGTTGTCGCAATCTTCGTGCCGTTCAAAAATCCGCCACGGCGCGCATTCACGGCGTGGTTCAAACTGGATGGATCGGTTTCGGACGACTGATCAAGATATACAGAAATACTCGTAACTTCAGACACGTGCCTAACCCCCTTTGGCACAAACTCACTATGCCAAACAGCTAACATCAAAAATCGAGACTGTCTTATTTCAGACAGATTTATGCCCAATTTGGGCCGTCTCAACGTATTTTTGTAGAGATCTCGTAAACACTGACAGGCCACAAACCGGCTTTTGTGCCATTTTCGAAACGGACACCATGTTGTGTTCGTTCGAATCCACCTGCCCCCGATCAGACGAAATGAAGTCGCTTATTCAGATTGCAGCATTTTAAAACCGTTGACAGAGTGCGGTATTGCACGCGTCAGGCAAGTTCTTGCTGGGTGGATGACCGTTTGGCCCGCCAGCCCAGCAAAACCCCTGCTGTCGCGATCAGGACGATCCCGGACACCTGCATCAGATCGAGGGTTTGACCCAGTGCGACGAATGCAAAGAGCGGCCCGAAGATCATCACCGAATACTCGAACACGGCCACGTAAGAGGTCTCGCCTACCTGATAGGCTTTGATGAGCATGAAGACCGCAATCGTCGACCCGACTGCCTGAATTGAAATCCATTGCAATGCGGGCCCCACGCCCCAGACCCATCCCCGCGTGACAAAGCCTTCGGGCCCGTCCAGCGTGGCAACAGGCGAGACCGTGAACAAAATAACCCCCACGGCCCCTGACAGGCCAAGGGTAATGACCATGGCCGCCAGCATCGCAACCGTGCTTTCACGCGCGCAATATGTCCGCGTCATGATCGAACTCAAGGCATAGAAAAAACCAGCGGCAATCGGGAAAACCGAACGCATATCAAACTCGACCGGGTTTGGCTGCAAAACCAGAAGAGTACCCGAAAAACCGATCAGTACAGCCAGAATGCGCCACGGCCCTATCTTTTGTCTGAGCGCAATGGACGAAATCAACAGCACGAAAATCGGGGAGGTGAACAACCCTGCCAGGGCTTGCGCAATCGGCATCATCGACAGAGACGCAAAATAGAAAAACATAGCCGTTGTGATCAACAAACTGCGTAAGATGACAGGTCCCCACCGATGCGGCCTCAGCCCACCCAGCCCCAGAAAGGAAAGGCCAACAATCAGCGGCAGCATCAAAAGTGCCCGCATAAAATGGAATTGCCACAGCCCGACCGTCTCGGCCAGCAGGATCACAACGTTGTCGATCACGCCGATAATTGCCATCGCAGCTACCATCAGGGCCGAAGCCAGCACCGGGGCGGTGGACGTGTCTGCCTGCATTTTCGCGCCTCTGTTGCGATCAAAGATCGGCGATCTTTTTCCTGACGGGTATCCAGCACAAATCGGAATGCCTGCGCAACAGGTTTGCGCCCGGGGATTTTGCCATGCTAAGCTGCGGCAAAACAATTTCGAGCAGACCTCAACCAGATGACGGCCCTGAAAAAGTACCAGCGGATCGAAGCCACCGGTCTGTGGCGCCCTTCGCCCGATGAACAGCGGCGCGAAGTTGTGGTATCGATTGGCAAAGCAACCCTGACAATTTCCGATTTCAATGACAGGGCTTTGACTCATTGGTCCTTGGCGGCGCTGGAACGGCAGAATCCCGGTGCCTTTCCGGCTGTTTTCAACCCCGATGGTGATCCGGATGAGACACTGGAACTGGGAGAATCCGAAACCACGATGCTCGAAGCGATCGATCGGCTGCAACGTGCCATCGAACGCTCTCGTCCCCGTCCCGGCCGTTTGCGCTGGATGAGCGTCGGAGGCGTTGTGGCAGCGGTTCTGGCGGTATTGTTGTTCTGGTTCCCCGGTGCTTTGCGAAACCACGTTGTCTCGGTCGTGCCCGAGGTCAAACGACAGGAGATCGGAGACACGATTTTGCGTCGGATCGAGCGCGTCTCGGGACCGGCCTGCACGTCTGTGGATGCGCAGGCTTCGCTGAATCAGTTGGCCCACCGTACAGGCGTCCGGCAGATCATTATTCTGCCCGCAGGTGTTCAGGACAGCCTCAGCCTGCCCGGTGGCACCGTTCTGTTAAATCGTGCCCTGGTAGAAGACCATGAAGACCCTGCCGTCGCAGCAGGTTACATTATCGCAGAGCGCGCGCGTACGGCGCTCAACGACCCGCTGGATGATCTGCTGGACAGAACCGGGGCATCCTCGGCCTTTCGGTTGTTGACGACCGGGGAACTGACCCCTGAGATCATTGACACGTATACCGAACAGGTCCTTTCGCAGCCCCGACCATCCCTTCCGGACGAAGACTTGTTGGCGATGTTCTCACAAAGCGCCCTGCCCTCTACCCCTTACGCCTATGCTCAGGACATTACCGGTGAATCAGTACTGGGTCTGATTGAGGCTGATCCCATGGTCGGCCGAACCCTGGAACAGGTGTTGCCGGACCGCGATTGGGTCCGGCTGCAAAACATATGCGGCGAATAATCCGGGTTACTTGGTTCCAAACATCCGGTCGCCTGCATCGCCCAGACCCGGCATGATATAGCCTTTCGAGTTCAGCTCGCGGTCCAGTGCAGCAGTGACGATATGTACATCCGGGTGCGCCTCTTTCATACGCGCGACCCCTTCCGGCGCGGCCAACAGACAGAGAAAGCGGATATCCGTCGCCCCCGCCTCTTTCAGCAGGTCAACGGCCGCAGCCGAGCTGTTGCCAGTGGCCAGCATCGGATCCACCGCGATAACCAAACGGTCTTTCAGGCTCTCGGGTGCTTTGAAGTAATACTGCACGGGCTTCAGCGTTTCTTCGTCGCGATACAGACCGACAAAACCGACGCGCGCAGAAGGAACCAATTCCAACACCCCATCCAGCATCCCGTTTCCGGCACGCAGGATCGACACCAGCGCCATTTTCTTGCCCGCAAGAATGGGGGCATCCATTTCTTCCATCGGCGTTTCGATATGGCGCGTGGTTAACGGAATTTCGCGCGTGACCTCATAGGCCAACAACAACGTTATTTCGCGCAGCAACTGCCGGAACCCGGCGGTCGAGGTACCCTTGTCCCGCATGAGCGTCAGTTTGTGTTGCACCAGCGGGTGATCGACGACGGTCAGATGTTCGCTCATGTGTTCTCCAGTCTTTTGTTGACCCGCGCGCGGGTATCATCATCGCAAAAGGCCGCTTCCAGGGCGGCCTGATTCAGGGCCGCAAAATCTTCGGCCTCCCAGCCGAAGGCTGCGTTCAACATCTCATATTCCCGTCGCATGGTCGTGTGAAAAAACGGGGGATCGTCTGTGGATACCGTTACCTTCACGCCTGCATCGCGCAAGTTCGCAATCGGGTGGGCCGCAAAATCGGGGAAAAGCCCCAGAACCACATTCGATCCAGGACAGACCTCAAGAGTGATTTCCCGGTCGACCAGTTCGCGAACAAGGTCCGGATCCTCGAGGGCGCGAACTCCGTGCCCGATGCGCTCGACCCCCAGATCGCGCACAGCATCACGCACGCTTTCAGGGCCTCCGAACTCACCCGCATGTGTCGTCAGGCGAAGCCCGGCTTCGCGCGCGCAGTCGAAAGCCCATTTGAAGTCACCCTGTGTGCCAACGGATTCATTTCCCCCCATGCCAAAACCGGTAATCCAGTCGTCCGCTGTTTCTGCTGCACAATAGGCGCTCCGCTTGGCTTGCTCGGGGCCAAAATGGCGGACACATGTGATGACACCCCGCAGGGTTATGTCGAACTTGCGTTCGGCTTCATCCGCAGCGTCCTGAATGGCATTCAGATAGTCCTGCCACGCGTGCAGATCACCACCCCCGCAAAAGTCCGGGCTGAGGAAGGTCTCCGAATAGACCACGCCGTTCCGGGCGCTTTCTTCGAGAATGGCCAATGTCAGCCGCCGGAAGTCTTCAGGCGTTTTCAGGACTTCGCAGGCGGCCTCATACACATTCAGGAAATGCGCGAAATCGCGAAAATCATAAGAACCGTCGGACTTAAAGATACCGCTCAGGTCCACCCGCTTCTCATGCGCAAGCTGGCGGATGAATGCCGGTGGCGCGGCGCCTTCGTGATGCAGGTGCAGTTCTATTTTCGGCAGGTCGGCGACGCTCATAGAAAATTCCTTCCCGGCCCTTGCGCCGGAATGTTCAGGTGATGGGCGATGCTGGCGGCAATGTCGGCAAAGTCCACCTGGCCGATCTGCCCCGTGCCAGACCCGGAAATCAGAACCGGTACTTGTTCACGTGTGTGATCTGTTCCGGTCCAGCTGGGATCATTGCCATGATCGGCGGTCAACACCAACAGGTCGCCGGGGCGGAGCCTGGCCAGAATCTCACCGATCTCCCGGTCGAACCATTCTAATGCTCGGGCATAGCCGCTGATATCCCGACGGTGGCCATAAAGACTGTCGAATTCAACAAAATTGGCGAAAGTCAGGCTGCCCTCTTCGGCGTCATCCACCAGATCTGAAAGGTGCCGCATGAGTTCAGCGTCCGACCCTTTGCGCAGCGTGTCGATACCCTGCATGGAAAAGATGTCGCCGATCTTGCCCACCGCGTGCACCTTCCGCCCGGCATCCTGCACCCAATTGGTCAGAACCGGAGCGGGCGGCTGAATGGCGAAATCCTTGCGGTTGGTTGTCCGTTCAAATCCCGCCTCTGGCGTGCCGACAAAGGGGCGCGCAATGACACGGCCCACTTTCATCTCGTGCAAGCGCGGTGCAAGTGCGCGGCACATACCCAGCAAACGGTCCAGCCCGAAACTCTCTTCATGGGCTGCGATCTGAAACACACTGTCGGCTGAGGTGTAGCAGATCGGCCAGCCGGTTCGCATATGCTCGGCACCTAATTCAGCGATGATCGCCGTGCCCGAGGCATGGCAATCGCCAAGGATGCCTTCGGTCCCGGCGGCCCGGGCCGCTGCCCGGCTCAGGTCCGCAGGAAAAGCTGGAACCGTATCCGGGAAATAGTGCCATTCCCAGGGTACCGGCAGACCTGCCAGTTCCCAGTGGCCCGAGGGCGTGTCTTTGCCGGGCGAATGCTCGCGCGCGCAGCCCCACAGCCCAATGGGTCTGGCGTCCAATCCGGGGGTTGCGTCCCCAGACGCCAGTCGCGCAGCCGCACCCAAACCCATCGCGTCGAGGTTCGGCAGGTTTAAAGGGCCCGAGCGACCGTCTTCGGCCCGCCCTTCGGCACAAGCCTGCGCGACATGAGCCAGCGTATTTGCCCCACTATCCGGGACGTCCCCATTGAAAAAACAATCGGCATCAGGCGCACCGCCTATTCCAACGGAATCCATGACGACGAGAAATGCACGGCTCATACGCTAATCCTTTCGTGGATCAGATCCGGAAGCATCGGAGTCGTATCGCTGATCTCAATCGCGCTCAGCACGGTTTCTGCGGCTCGGCGCGCGGCATCTTCCCGAGCAGCATGGATCACGGCAATCGGTGAACCTTTGGTCACACGATCCCCCAGCCGGAGAATATTGGATATTCCGACGGCTGGATCGATCTCATCACTTTCGACCTGACGGCCACCGCCCAGCGCAACCACGGCAAGACCCAGAGCTTCGCCATCGATAGCAGAAATGAAGCCGTCCCGCGGCGCCGGAACCTCTTGGATGACATTCGCCTCAGGAAGGAACCGAGCCCAGGTCTCGACGAACTGAACGGGGCCACCAACCGCTGCCATCATGCGCCCAAATCGCTCTGCGGCGCGTCCGTCACGGATGATTTCAAAGATTTTATCACGTCCCTCATCGACCGAACCGCACATTCCTGCATCGGTCAGCAAGACGCCCCCCAGCTCGGCAGAAATGTCTGCCAAAGGTGACATATCCGAGCCGGTCAGGACTTTCATCACCTCAGCGATCTCCAAAGCATTCCCCAACGCCGGGGCCAATGGCTGATTCATGTCAGTGATCACCGCCGACGTGCGACACCCTGCTGCGTTTGCGGTCTCGGTCAATGCGGTGGCCAATTTGCGGGCATCTTCCATCGTTTTCATGAAAGCGCCGCTGCCGACCTTGACGTCAAGAACCAGCGCGTCCGGGCCGGCGGCCAGCTTTTTGGACAGAATCGACGCTGTGATCAGGTCCAGGCTCTCAACTGTCGCGGTCACATCCCGCACCGCATAAAGGCGCTTGTCTGCCGGCGCGATCTGGCCCGTCGCTCCGACGATGGCGGCGCCGGTTTCGCGCAAAATCTGCGCAAGACGGTCCTGCCCGATCTGAGTGTTGACCCCCGGGATAGCCTCAAGCTTGTCAAGCGTTCCACCAGTGTGCCCCAGGCCCCGGCCCGAGATCATTGGGACATACGCCCCACATTCCGCAAGCGCCGGGGCAAGAACCAAGCTGACACTGTCCCCGACACCTCCGGTCGAGTGCTTATCGATCACCGGTCCGTCCACATCCCAAGTCAGTACGTCTCCACTGTCGCGCATCGCGATCGTCAAATCCGCACGCCCCTGAGCGCCCAAACTGCCCATGCAGACGGCCATGGCAAAAGCCCCGGCCTGCGCGTCGCTGACGCTTCCGTCCGCAAGTCCCTGCGCAAACCAGATCAGTTCCTCGCGACCCGGCACCTCCTGCCTGCGCAGTTTTGCTATGATCGAGCGGGCGTCCATGCGATCAGACATCCTCCATGTGTGAAGCATCGAATGCGCCCGGCAACAGATCCCCGATGGTTGTCTCAAATTCGGCACCGTCCACGGTTGCCAGAGTAACTTTCACATCGCGCTTGCCAAACTCGGCCAGTTTCTGGCGGCACCCACCGCAGGGCGGCACAGGCTGAGGGCTGGAGGCAACCACGTAGACTTCTGTAAATTCCTGCTCGCCCGCAGCAACCATCGAGGCGATTGCACCGGCCTCAGCACAGGTGCCTTCGGGATATGCCACATTCTCAACGTTACACCCGGAATAGACCTGACCCGAGGAGGATCGAAGCGCCGCGCCAACCTTGAAATTCGAATAAGGCGCATAGGCATTTTCCCGGACGGACAAAGCAGCGTCTTTGAGCGACATGGCGATTCCCCATTTTTTGATCGTCTGGTCAGAAAATTGCACCGTAAAGTAAAAAGGCGGAGAAGTTGAAGCCCCCAGCCGATGTTTTTCAGTCAGCCCAGTGTTGTGTTGAAGGTACCGGGCAAGGTGACTTCCAGCAACTCGATGTCGTCCGATGGGGCAGATAACCGCGTGCACATCCCGGGCGGGATGACAAAGGCGTCTCCTTGCTCCAGCCGGTAGGGCTCGCGCCCTTCGCCTTCCAGCGTGACCGCTCCGTCCATCACGAAGGTAAAGTGAATGTCCGTATCGTGGCTGGCCCATTCGGTGTCGCCCTGCCCTTTGCGGACGACCTGGACCCCTGCGACCCCTTTGGTGTTCTCGGCAATTGTCGTGTCGCGGCAGATGTAACCCGGAAGACGGAACGGTACCCATTCAGCGTCCTTGGCCTGGTTATAGACAAAGCGTTGCCCTTGCCATTCGCGCTCCGGGCGAAAATGCGGCGTTGGAAGCTGCATGTCATGGTCGATTTCCGTGACATGTTCTGCTGGCACCCCTATTTCGATGACCTGAACATTGTTTGACGCTTCGAGTACACGGTGACGAATTTCCGGCGGCTGGATAAAGCAATCCCCTGCATTCAGGCGCATTTTCTCTCCCTGATCCTCGTAGACAACATCCACCCAGCCATGGATGCAGAATATCAGTTGGAACCCAACTTTGTGAAAATGCACCATGTCGGGCACCGGACCACCGTCCGGGATACGGATGTGGCTTGCGATGATCGATCCGCCCAAACGGTCTGGCACCAGATCGCGATAGTGCATCCCAGCCCGGCCGATGATCCAGGGTGCCTGATCCTTGAGCCTGCGCACCACGAAGGAATGAACTGTTTCAGGCATCACCAGCGGCGGATTTCGCTCTTCGATTTCGATCCGGGTCCCATTCGGCGCGACAAGAACGCGTTGGCCATCTGCAAAGCTTTCCGGGTCATCTGTCAGGATGCGCAATGCTCCCGGACCTTCGGGCGCGTCTTTTTCGATCCGCAGCCGCAGACCGTGCCCTGAAAACACTGCGACGCGCGGATCGTCTGCGGGATAGATCATGTCCATCTGCATCCCCAACACCTTGGTATAAAAGGGGATGTCGTTTCGAATTTCCTGGGTAGGCAAACGAAATTCAGCTTGGGTCCGGGAAGGTTCGGATGTCTTTGTCATGAGATGTCTCATCAGATTTCGATTTTGGCCATCCGATCAGAACAGAGGCCAAAATGCCAATCGAAAAGAACATCTCGAGCGTTTCTTCCATCACGAAAAGGCGCGTTTTCATAACTGACGACAAAGCGTCGCTGTGCAGCCCGGTGAATTCCTCGAGAAGTTGGGCGATGACGGCAAGACAGCCGGCCACTATGAACACGATCATAAAAGACGCGCGTTGCTTGATAGCACGCCATCCCGTCGGGATCCCATGCCAGATGACGCCGCTCAGAACAACGCAGGCCAGCAGGACCCTGACCACAGTGACGTCCAGCACGGCATCCAGACCGTCAAGGATCAGGAACGGCAAACTGCCTTCAGGGTAAACGCTTTCCTCAAGCTCACGCTCGGCCAACAATAGGAATGTCAGCCCGATATACAGCCGGGTGACACCCGGGTATCGCCACAAAGCCGCCACACCCGCTGCAAACAAACACGCCGCGGAAATTGTTTCAAACAATCCGCCTTCCTGATTGAAAACCAGTGCCTGTTCTGGCCAGATGCCAACAGCACCAAGAAGCACAACACCCGACAGCACCGCAAACCATATGGTCAGCCGCGCAACTCCAGTATCCGCCACAGGACCAGAGGACAGGCCATCGACCTGATCATTTGCCTTGAAAGTCATTACTGCTTCGTCTTGCCTGAGTGTTTGTTCGTTTCGCAAAGTTACCTAGATGTAAAAAAAATGTGTCAAAATTCAACCCAATTCCGGTTCGCAACTGCGAGACGTCGGCAAAATTACGCAACGTAGCCAAGCTCGGACGAATAGTTTAATGTTAAATCAAATTCTCAGAGGGAACTGAATCTCCAATGTCTGACACCCCCAGCCTGCGACAGGCCGCGCTTGACTATCACGCCCATCCGAAACCTGGAAAACTTGAGATCAAGGCCACGAAACCGATGGCCAATGGTCGCGATCTGGCGCGCGCCTATTCGCCCGGCGTTGCCGAGGCCAGCCTTGAAATCAAAGCCGACGCTGCGAACGCTGAAAAGTATACGGCGCGCGGCAACCTTGTCGCCGTGGTGTCCAACGGCACTGCGGTTCTTGGTTTAGGCAATATCGGGGCGCTGGCCTCGAAACCGGTGATGGAAGGCAAAGCCGTCCTGTTCAAAAAGTTCGCAGGCATTGACTGTTTTGATATCGAAGTCGATCAGCCCGATCCGGAAAAGCTGGCGGATATCGTCTGCGCGCTGGAGCCGACATTCGGGGCCATCAACCTGGAAGACATCAAGGCGCCGGATTGTTTCATAGTCGAAAAGCTGTGCCGCGAACGCATGAACATTCCCGTTTTCCACGACGATCAGCACGGAACGGCCATTGTCGTGGGGGCCGCTGCGAAGAATGCTCTGCATGTAGCCGGAAAGACATTTGCAGACATCAAGGTCGTATCAACCGGTGGCGGGGCTGCCGGGATTGCGTGCCTGAACATGCTTGTGAAGCTGGGTGTGAAACAGGAAAACATCTGGCTGTGCGATATTCACGGGCTCGTCTACGAGGGGCGTGCCGAGGATATGAACCCGCATAAGTCGCAGTTCGCGCAGAAAACGGACTTGCGTACTCTGGATGATGTAATCGGCGATGCAGATCTGTTTCTGGGCCTTAGCGGCCCGAATGTCCTGAAGCCCGAAATGGTCAAGAAAATGGCCAATCGTCCAATCATCTTCGCACTGGCCAACCCAACGCCTGAAGTTTTGCCACAGGCCGCGCGTGAGGTTGCCCCGAACGCGATCATCGCCACGGGGCGCAGCGATTTCCCCAATCAGGTCAACAACGTATTGTGTTTCCCGTTTATCTTCCGGGGGGCTCTGGATGTGGGCGCGACCGAGATCAATGATGCAATGCAGATTGCCTGCGTTGACGGCATTGCGGATATGGCCCGCGCGACGACAAGCGCCGAGGCCGCAGCCGCCTATAAGGGCGAACAACTGACCTTTGGGCCGGATTACCTGATCCCGAAACCCTTTGACCCGCGTCTGGTGGGCGTCGTCTCGTCTTCGGTTGCCAAGGCAGCCATGGAAAGCGGCGTCGCAAAGCGCCCCATTAAGGACCTTGAGGCCTACAAGGAAAAGCTCAACCAGACTGTCTTCAAGTCGGCCCTTTTGATGCGCCCCGTGTTCGAGGCTGCGGCTGTCGCATCCCGTCGCATCGTTTTTGCCGAGGGCGAAGACGAAAGGGTGCTGCGGGCTGCACAGGCCATTCTTGAGGAAACAACAGAAACGCCGATCCTGATCGGGCGACCCGAAGTAATCGAATCCCGTTGCGAAAAGCTGGGCCTGACTATTCGCCCGGGCACAGATTGCCAGATCGTGAACCCGGAAAACGATCCGCGTTATTACGACTACTGGAACTCGTATCATCAGATCATGCAGCGCCGAGGTGTGACGCCTGACCTGGCCAAGGCAATCATGCGCACAAATACGACCGCCATCGGCGCGATCATGGTGCATCGAGGCGAAGCTGACAGTATGATCTGCGGCACGTTTGGCGAATATCGCTGGCATCTGAACTATGTTGAACAGGTGCTGGCCGACGGCGACCTGCGCCCGCACGGCGCTTTGTCACTGATGATATTGGAAGACGGCCCCTTGTTCATAGCCGATACGCACGTTCGGCAACTGCCGACACCGGAGGAGTTGGCCGAATCGACCATTGGCGCGGCACGGCATGTTCGTCGATTTGGGCTTGAGCCCAAGATCGCATTCTGTTCGCAGTCGCAATTCGGCAATCAGGCAGAAGGTTCCGGAAAACGCCTGCGCGCCGCATTGGAAATCCTGGACCAGAAACCACGCGACTTTATCTATGAAGGGGAAATGAACCTGGATGCCGCCCTTGATGCGGACCTTCGCGAGCGGATCTTTCCGGGATCACGCCTTCAGGGCGCGGCAAATGTGCTGATCTTTGCCCATGCGGACGCAGCCAGCGGCGTGAGAAATATTCTGAAAATGAAAGCGGACGGGATCGAAGTCGGACCCATTCTGATGGGAATGGGCAACAAAGCGCATATCGTCACCCCGTCCATTACCGCACGCGGATTGCTGAACATGGCTGCCATAGCGGGGACCCCGGTGGCGCATTACGGGTAAGCTGGTCTCCTCTCGACGTGAACCGCAATCCTCGCGGGGGTGCGGTTAATAAAACACTCACACCTTGGCTGCTATATGTCGTTTCACCTCCGTGGTGACGATAGCGGATGAGTGGCGAATTGGCGTTGCGCCGAGTCGCCTCTCGCATGATCTTTTGCACTGCCGAATTTGCAAGTTTGCAAAATGGCATTTTCGGCGCGGAAAATTCAATGCTGGAAAAGAGGTTTGCAAAAATTTGCAAGCTATTGTGCGATTTCCTGCAAATATTTTGCGATAAACTGACGCGTCGTCATTTGACGCGCTTGCCCGAAAGTTTTCTGGGTCCTAACACAAAGACCAAGTCGTTGTGAGGAGGACGAGATGGCGTATCAGGACGTTTATGACAGCTGGAAGAAGGACCCCGAGGCGTTCTGGATGGACGCCGCCAAGGGGATCGATTGGGTCAGGGAACCCAGCAAAGCGCTGTTCGACGACAATGCGCCCTTGTACGAATGGTTCAGCGACGCACGGGTCAATACCTGCTGGAACGCCGTGGACCGCCACGTGGAAAACGGGCGCGGCGAACAAACCGCAATCATCTATGACAGCCCGATCACCCACACCAAGCGCGAGATTTCATATGTTGAACTGCGCAACCGCGTGGCCAATCTTGCCGGTGCGCTGCGGGCAAAAGGTATCGAGAAAGGTGACCGCGTCATCATCTACATGCCGATGATCCCCGAAGCGCTTGAGGCGATGCTGGCCTGCGCACGTCTGGGCGCTGTGCATTCCGTGGTGTTTGGTGGATTTGCCAGCAACGAATTGGCGGTCCGTATCGATGACGCCAAACCCAAAGCGATCATAGCCGCGTCCTGCGGAATGGAGCCTGGGCGGGTGGTGCACTACAAGCCGCTTCTGGACGGCGCCATTGAACTTGCTGAACACAAGCCGGATTTCTGCGTCATCTTCCAGCGCGAACAAGAAGTTGCTCAGCTGATCGAAGGGCGTGACTACAACTGGCACGGGTTCCAGTACGGCGTTGAACCAGCAGAATGTGTCCCCGTCGACGGAGACGATCCGGCGTATATCCTCTACACTTCGGGCACCACCGGGGCGCCCAAGGGAGTCGTGCGCCCAACTGCCGGGCATCTGGTGGCGCTGAACTGGAGTATGAAGAACATCTATAACGTCGATCCGGGTGATGTATTCTGGGCGGCGTCCGATGTGGGTTGGGTCGTTGGGCACTCCTACATCTGCTACGCACCCCTGATCCACGGGAACACGACGATTGTGTTCGAAGGCAAACCGGTCGGCACCCCTGATGCGGGCACCTTCTGGCGCGTAATCTCCGAGCATAAGGTCAAAAGCTTCTTCACCGCGCCCACAGCGATCCGCGCCGTCAAACGTGAAGATCCAAAGGGCGAATTGATCGCCAAATACGATCTGTCTCATCTGCGGGCTCTGTATCTGGCAGGCGAACGCGCTGATCCTGATACCATCATATGGGCACAGGATGCGCTGAAGGTTCCGGTGATCGACCATTGGTGGCAAACCGAAACCGGTTGGGCCATTGCCGGCAATCCGCTGGGCATCGAAGAGCTTCCGATCAAGCTGGGTTCGCCTGCCAAACCGATGCCGGGCTATGACGTACAAATACTGGACGAAGGTGGTCACCCCATGAAAGCCGGCGAACTCGGGGCCATCGCTGTCAAGCTGCCGCTGCCTCCGGGCACCCTGCCGACCCTGTGGAACGCCGAGGAGCGGTTCAAGAAATCCTATCTGGAGCACTTCCCCGGGTATTATGAAACCGGCGACGCCGGAATGATCGACGAGGACGGATACCTTTACATCATGGCCCGCACCGATGATGTCATCAACGTCGCGGGTCACCGCCTGTCGACCGGCGGGATGGAAGAAGTGCTTGCCGCTCACCCGGATGTGGCCGAATGCGCGGTGATCGGTGTATCGGATCAGCTAAAGGGTCAGATGCCCGTTGGGTTCCTGTGCCTGAATGCCGGCGCAAACCGGGATCATGCCGACGTGGTTCAGGAAGTCGTCAAAATGGTTCGGGAAAAGATCGGCCCGGTGGCGGCCTTCAAGCTGGCTGTGGTCGTCGACAGATTGCCCAAGACCCGTTCAGGTAAAATCCTGCGCGGTACGATGGTGTCGATTGCAGACGGCCAAGACTATAAAATGCCTGCAACAATCGACGACCCTGCCATTCTTGACGAAATCAAAGAAGCCTTACAGACAATCGGTTATGCCAAGTAACCTGAGGGCGGCGCAAGCCGCCCTTTGTCGTGTCTTCTCTTGCAACCGGAAGCAGCCTCCCTACTGTCGCATTAAGACAGTGAGGACCCATGACACAAACCGATATCTGGCGTCTCAGCGCCACTGACCTGGCCACCCTGACAAGACGCGGGGACCTGAGTGCAACCGAGGCGGTTCAGGCCTCGATCGAGCGAATGGATGCGGTCAACCCCGACCTGAATGCAGTGGTGGAAGACCTGCGCGCCGAGGCGTTGGAACGTGCCAAGGCCTTGGACCATGCGCGGGCGAACGGCCAACCGACGGGGCCGCTGCATGGCGTGCCGGTCACGATCAAGGTGAATGTTGACCAAAAAGGCCATGCCACAACCAACGGTGTTGTTGCTCTGAAAGATGTAATGGCACCGGATGACGCCCCGGTTGTGAGCAATCTTCAAAAGGCCGGGGCAATTGTTATCGGGCGGACCAACACGCCCGAGTTCTCGTTCCGCGCCGACACGGACAACCCGCTTTATGGGCGTACGCACAACCCCTGGGGGCGGCATATCTCTCCCGGCGGCTCTTCCGGCGGGGCTGGCGCCGCGGTCATGGCCGGAATCGGCGCGTTGGCCCACGGCAACGATATCGGCGGCAGCCTGCGCTTTCCTGCAGCAGCCAACGGAGCCGTGACAGTGAAACCCGGGCTGGGGCGTGTCCCGGCGTGGAACCCAAGCCAGAAAGCCGAACGCGGCTTGCTGGCGCAATCGATGTCCGTTCAGGGCCTGTTAACCCGGTCGGCTGCCGACCTGCATCTGTCCATGCCCAGCCTGATCGCCGCCGACGCGCGTGACCCGTTTCACGTGCCCATGCCCTGGCGTGGTCCTGACCTCGACGCACCAGTCAAAGTGGCCTTTACAAAAAACACATTCGGCTATGCCTTGCACCCCGAGGTCGAGAAAGCGCTCGACACGGCACGAGAGGCGCTGGTTGATGCGGGCTATGTTGTGGAAGAGATTGACCCGCCTGATGTTTTTGAATGTGGTCGGATCGGTTATCGTACGCTGATGGGCGAAGTGCTGACGCTCATGAAATCAGATATCGAAGCCGCTGGTTCCAAAACCATTCAGAATATCTTTGAGGTCTATTTCCAGGAGTTCCCGCCAATTGTTGAAACCGAGATGATCCAGATGCTGGCCAAACGAAGCCACTACGCGCGCGAATGGTCCCTGTTTCTGCAGGATTTCCCTTTGGTACTGTCGCCTTTCCTGCCACAACCGTTCTTCAAACCCGACCGGGACTCCGAAGGCGCTGAAGGTGTGCACGAGGTTCTGGGGTGCGCCGTATATTCTTATGCGATGAACTTTTTAGGCCTGCCTGCGGCATGTGTCCCGGCCCGGCTGGCTGAATTGCCGAAGGGTCCTCAGCCGATCAATGTTCAGATTGCCGCTCAGCGCTGGCGCGAAGATCTGGCGGTGGATGCGGCCGCGGCCATCGAAGCACGCGTGGGGCAAATGTGCCTGCCGTTATGGGAAAGGACAGAGTTGCAGGGTGGCTGAAAAAATAGACCCCGGGACATTGTACCCGGGGCCCGACTGCTAAAATAAGCCCGGATTTCTGATGACGAGCGTAGCACCACCCACCCTCGCCAGCGCAAAATCTGCGCAATCATTCGAAAACGCCTTTCAGGTGGCCACTCACTCCCACCTTGGCGTGTTCTCCGAGCAAGTTCACACTATCCAATTGTGAGCGAATCCCCTGTGAACTGCTTCACACAGGCTCAAAAAAGCTCGCAGAAACGTAAATTTAAGTGAATTGCTCGGATATCAGCCGCTCCTCCAACCCGTGTCCCGGATCGAAAAGAATGCGATGTGAGATCGCTGGCTCGGATCGGATCTCGACCCAATCAACGTCTGGGAAGGCTATGGAATCAGCCGCAACGATAACAGGTCGCTTGTCCGCATCCAGCACATCAAACCGCACCTTTGCGATTTTAGGCAGCAAGGCACCACGCCATCGGCGGGGGCGAAATGCGGCGATTGGTGTCAACGCGAGAACGTCCGAGCCGATCGGCAGAATAGGCCCGTGCGCCGAGTAATTATATGCCGTTGACCCCGCCGCAGTAGACAGCAGAGCTCCATCGCAGACAAGTTCATCCATGCGCTCGCGGCCATCAACACTGATCTTCAAACGAGCAGCCTGTGGCCCAGCGCGCAACAGCGATACTTCGTTGATCGCCAGCGCCTCGTGTAATTTTCCGGACTGATCCATCGCCCGCATTGCTAATGGATTAATCACCTCTTCTTCGGCTTCCTCCAGCCGTGCCATCAGGTCGTCTTCGTGGTACTCGTTCATCAGGAACCCGATCGTGCCGCGGTTCATACCATAAACCGGTGTATCGAGATGCTGCATGTTGTGCAGGATGTGCAACATGAAGCCATCCCCTCCAAGAGCAACCACAACATCTGCGTCGCGAGGAGCGGCATTGCCGTGTTTGGCCACCAGAGTGTCACGGGCTGTTTGCGCCACTTTGACCTCACTGGCAAGAAAGGCGATTCTTTTTTTCATGTTTTCCGGTTTCCGGTGCTGCACATTTGGTTCCGAAACAAACATACCTTTCCCCGATAGGCCAGTCTTGACGCCGTAGCGGGCCAAATCGTCGCTTTAAGCCTTTTGCAAATGTGGCGTTTCCGATAGGAAATCCGCAAGAATTTTACCCAGCCATGTGGAGCGCCCATGAACGCCAATCTTCGTGACACCGGATTTTTTACCCAGTCCCTTGCTGATCGTGATCCTGAGCTTTTTGGCTCGATCACGTCGGAACTGGGTCGTCAGC